>NC_017096.1:934861-1246482 GCF_000284335.1 Caldisericum exile AZM16c01 | reverse complement strand
TTGGAGGTAGTTTAATTTCTCCCTGGGCAATTTTTCCATTAATAATAACAGGGTTTATAGGCTTGCCTGTAATTTCATCAAAGAAATTTACCTTGTAAGAAGCACTGCAACCAACAAAATAAATCAAAGAGAATATCGTTAAAAATAAAATTATCTTTTTCATAGCGTTTAATTTTACACCAAAGGGGAAATCTTTCAAAATTTTTATCGGGACTTCGTTACTCCTATTTTTGGACAGAGAGGCTCAATGGGGCATTTTGAACAAAGCGGGCTTATAGGCTTACAGATATTTTGACCGAAGGTTACAAGGATTGGGTTAATGGTCTTCCAATATTTCTTTGGAAGGATTTTTCGCAATTCCATTTCTGTTTGCTCAGGGTTTTTAGTTTTTACCCAGCCAAGTCTGTTTGAAATGCGGTGGACGTGGGTATCAACGCAAATGCCGTAGTCATCAAATGCCTCAGTTATAACAAGATTTGCAGTTTTTCTTCCAACCCCTTTCAGTTTTAAAAGTTCTTCAAGGTCATTTGGGACACGACCATCGTATTTTTCAATAAGCGTTTTTGCAACTTCCTTAATTTGCTTTGCTTTTCTTTTGTAGAAGCCTACAGGATAGATGAGTTTTTCTATATCTTTTTCACTTAATTTAATAAGATCCTCAGGTGTTTTTACTACCTCAAATAACCTGTTTGCAGCTTCTTCTGTTGTCTCATCTTTAGTGCGCAAACTGAGAATTGTTCCTATGAGAATTTTAAAAGGGTCAAAGTCTCTATCTTTAATGCGAGTAACAACAGGAACACCTAAATTTTGCACAAATTTTTCGAGTTTTGGAAGTATTTTATCAAAATTGTAATTTTTCATATTAGTTATTTTGCTTTAAAAGTTCTTCCCTTCGTTTTCTATATTCAATTATTGGTAAGTCTCCTTGGACAAGGTTTTCATCCATTTGAAGTGCGCTTTTCTTTGGAATTTGCGTTTCGACGACCCTTCTATCCTGGTGAAGCACAATTCTATCGAATGGAATAGAAAGAGTTGCGATGAGTTTGTCAATAAATTTAATACCTGTAATTTTCACATACTGTCTTACATAAACAAGCGAATGCTCTTCATCAACTGGAACAAATGCCGCAACTATAAAGAATTTATCACTTATATGGTTTTGCCAAAAGTTTGGGAAGATAAATTCAAGATAAACTTTGCTTTTCTGTCCTTTCAATTCTTCTGGTTTTTTGGGTGGAGTTCCATCATCTTTTCTATTAAACACATAAAAACGCATTTTTTCTGAATCAAACCATTCAACAACAGGTCCATCTGCAACTGTTCTTCCGCCAATGCCAATCGTATTATGGTGCACGAAGGGAAGGTGTATCGGGTCAAGTTGATTTTCTATGCACCTTGAATAGTGTGTATTCCAAGGTTCATTTAGTTCATCGTATGTGAAACTGCCGTCAATCCAATCAAAAAACGGTATTTCGCCTGGTGCTTTACTTTCGTCACCATAAAACAAAAATATGAAGCCATTTTTTTCTTTCACTTTGTAACTCTTTACTTTGAAATTGTCAGGTACTTTTGAGGCTTTTCCGTTTGCAGGTATGAGGACAACTCTTCCACTTGAATCGTATTCAAATCCGTGAAATGGACACTGAATATGGTTATTTACAATTTTTCCCTTTGAAAGACTTGCGCCTCTGTGAGCACACTTATCAGCGATACATGCAATGCCATCTTTTGTTCTCCACATGACGAGTTTTTCACCAAATCTTTTAAGTCCAATGGGCTTGTCCTTCAGTTCTTTAGAAGATAACACGATGTACCACTGATTTTTAATCATAATCGCCTCCTTAGTATTATTGTATAGATAATCCCCAAAAATCCTATTAAGTAAAGAGTAATTTTATGGCCCATTACAAATAAAACAATTCTATAAGAAAAACGCAAATATCGAAATTTCATGGGAATTGTCTTATAATGTAATTGAGATGGACTACGATAAAATTTTAGAAAAATTGAAGAATACTGAGAATTTGCCTACCTATGATTTGCTTTTTGCTCTTGAGAAGTCAATCTTGAAAGAAGATGTCGAGATTCTCATTCATGAACTTGCAGTTTTTTCTGGACTTTCTCTAAGATTTATATATAGTTACGAAAATCCATTAATTTATGAGGACTTGCCTTATTTTGCATTCAATTTAAAGAAGTACCTCAATTTTGAATTAAATTTTTTTGATATTGGCACAATCGAAGATGTTGAACCTCCTTTTATTTTAATTCCACAAAATTGCCTTGCAATTGAGCGTATGAATGGTACTTTATTATGTGAGCATGTATTTGATAGATATGAATTTCCTCTTCACGAATTACAAAGCGAAAATAGAATTGCAAAACTCAACCCTTTTAGGATAGAGAGATTTATTTTGTACGAGCGATCTAAATTTAAAGATATCGTTTATGAAATTCATAAGAACTACTACGAAAGACCACAGAAACTTACCAACTACTACCTTGGAAAAAACGCATTCCAAATGTTTATTTCAGACCTTGAAGATGAGTCAAAGAGTTTCGTTTTGGAAAACAATCACATTTTAACAAGGACAATCCCCGACCAATTGACTGCTCTTTATGGACTTAAGGTGTATTTGCTAGGTGTTTATCACTTCCTTAAAAAAGACGAACAGAAAGTTTTATTTGAAGGAATTGATGCACTTAGCGATGCAATAATGTTTTTTAGAGAATTTGAGCGAGTTTCAAAAGATGCACTACTCCGAAATTCTTTTTTGTCTGAGACAAGGCGAAGATGCATAAATAGTTTTAAGAGATTTGTTGCAAGTTATGATCATTTTGTGTATATTTTAGAAAAATTTATTTAGGAGGCAGATATGAGTGATTATGAAATTTCAAGAAATGCAATACTTATGAAGATTGATAGGATTGCAAAAAACTTTGATATACCGCTGGATGCTTTAAAATTTTGTGGTGATTACATTGCAAAAATTGACCATAGGTTACTAAAATCAATTGATAGAGGTGATGGTAAACTTGTCCTTATAACGGGAATGACTCCAACTCCTCATGGTGAAGGGAAGACTACAACAACCATAGGTTTGACAGATGCAGTAAATCTTTTGGGATACAAGGCAATAGGCGTAATAAGGCAGCCATCATTGGGACCAATTTTTGGTGTTAAGGGCGGTGCAACAGGCGGAGGACGCGCACAAGTTGTGCCAATGGAAGAAATTAACTTTCTTTTTACAGGTGATTTTCCTGCAGTAGAATATGCAAATAATCTTTTATCTGCAATGATTGATAATTCCATCTACCAAGGTAATCCTCTTAATCTTGACCCGAGAAGAATACGATTTAAAAGGGTTATGGATATGAACGACAGAGCCTTAAGACATATCCTAATTGGACTTGGGGGTATTGACGGTGGAATACCCCGTGAAGAAGGTTTTAATATAACGGTTGCATCAGAGGTTATGGCGATTTTAGGCATTTCAAAGGATTTAAATGACCTTAAAGAACGCCTTTCAAATATCTATGTTGGCCTTACTTACGATAGGACACCGGTGTATGCAAAAGACCTCAAGGCAGAAGGTGCAATGGCCGTGATCTTGCGAAACGCAATCAACCCGAATTTGGTGCAAACACTTGAAAATAATCCTGTTTTTATCCATACAGGACCTTTTGCAAATATTGCGCATGGAAGTCCATCTATAATTTCAATCAAACTCGCGCTTCAATTTGCCGATTATGTTTTTGCTGAGGGAGGTTTTGCAACAGACCTTGGTGGCGAAAAGTTCGTAGATATTGTTTCAAGGCTTGGCAACTTTAAGATTTCTGCTTCTGTTATTGTTGCATCTATAAGAGCCATGAAGTATCACGGAGGACAAAAGGATGAGAACATTGAGGATATTGAAGCACTTAAAAAAGGTTTCGCAAATCTTCAAAAGCACATTGAAAATATGAGAACCTTTGGAATTCCTGTAATTGTTGCGTTGAATAAATTTTCAACTGATACAGAAAAAGAAATAGAAGCAGTTTCAAAACTTCTTGAAAGTGTCAATGTTCCTTTTGCACTCTCAGAAGTATATGAGAATGGTGGTATTGGAGGCGAAAACCTTGCTAAGGTAGTTGTAGAAAATGCTTTAGAAACAAACCCTAAATTCCTCTATGACTTGGATGAGCCTATCAAGGATAAGATCAGAAAAATTGCAACGAGTATGTATGGTGCAGGAGACGTTGTCTATACAGATGAAGCAGAGGCAAATCTCAAAGAGATTTCAAAACTTGGGATGGATAATGCCTTTGTGTGCATGGCAAAAACACAAGCATCCCTATCTGATAATCCAAAACTAATTGGCCGCCCAGAAAATTTTGTTGTTACAGTCAAAGAAGTCCACGCCCTTAGAGGTGCAAACTTCATTGTTCCTATACTTGGAAAAATTAATACGATGCCGGGACTTCCAAAGGAGCCTCTTGCAACAAAACTTGATATAGATGAAAACGGATTTATAAAAGGATTGTAATGTATATAGAAAGCATTGAAATCTATGGTTTCAAAACTTTTGTAAACAATACGAAATTTATCCTCTCCAAAGGGATAACATGTATTGTAGGTCCTAATGGCTCAGGAAAGAGTAATATCGTTGACGCAATTAGATTCCTTTTTGGGGAAAATAGGCTATCACTTTTAAGGGCGGGCGAATCCTCTGACCTCATCTTTGCAGGTTCCACAAGTAAGGAGCCTATGAATGTTGCCTCTGTAAAAATTGTTATTAATAATGAAGATAAAATCCTTCCAATAAAAACACCGAGAGTTATTATTGAAAGGCGTATTATAAGGGGAAAGGAAACAAAATATATCGTTAATGGAAATGACTCAAGCCTTCAAAGCGTGCAAGAAATTTTCAAATCTTCAAATATTTTTGGGCTTACGCATGCAATAGTTGGGCAAGGTCGAATTGAAGAAATTCTCATTGCAAAACCAGAGGAAAAGAAAAACATCATTGATAGAGTTGCAGGCATTACAGATCTGAGAAAACGGAAAGAGGAAGCAAAAAAGAAACTTGAAGAAACTGAAGAAAACTTAGCAAAGGCATCAGTTGCACTTTCCTCTGTAAAAAGTGAATATGATAGAGTCCTAAGAGAAGCAAAAAAGGTCCATATTTATTATGCTCTTACATCTGAATTAAAATCTTTCGAAGAAAAGTTCTATGGTCTTAAACTTGCAAAATTAAGAAACGAACTATCTACTTTAAAAATTGGGTTAGCAGAAAAGAAAAAAGAAGAAAGTGATATTCAAAAGAATATGCTTGAAGTAAAGGGTAAGTACGAAGAGTTAAGCAAAAAACTTGAAGAAACACAAACTCTTTTTGAGATTCAAAATCAAAAAAGAGAAGAACTCACCATAAAAAAGAACAAGTTATCAAACAATATCGATTCAATTAAAAATCTCATTGAAATAAAAGAAAAAGAACTTACAGAACTAAATTTGAGAAAAGAGCGTCTTGAAAAGACAAAGTCGTATATTTTATTTGATATCGAAAAGAATAAGCAAAATATAGAGAAACTTAAACAGGAACAACTTAATATTGAAAATGAGGAAAATGTCTTAAAAGCGCAATTTACTATGAAAAAAAACGAAAGAGATGCACTCGAAGAGGAATACAACAAATTTAACAGAGTCCTTGAGCAAAGGGAATCAGAACGAGTCCAAATAGAAAGAAAAATTAGCGCATTTGAAAAAGAATTAGAGTTCCTCAAAAGAAAATCTGATGAACTTGAGCATAAAATTATTCCATTAAGAGATTTAAAGCCCATCGATTTAAGTTTGATTGATTCAGAACTCGAAAAAGTAAATATTTCTATTGATGAAAAGAAGAAGATAATTGAAGATAAGGAAAAGGAGATTGCAGTCCTTGAGTTTAGGATTAAAACACTGAAAAATATTCTCGATAGCGCAACAATTCCATCATTTAAGGATGGAACACTTGGGAAACTCCTTAACATTAATAAAAATCTCTTTGGTTTGAAGGATTATTTTGAAGGTGTGGTGGTAAGGTCTGTTAATGAAATTAAAAAGGGAAATGCAAAAAAGTATTTCTTGGATTTGCCACTTGCAAACAATAATGAGGACAATCATGGTCTTGAGCCTATTAGTGAAGTGATTGGTGTAAATAGCAAATTCCTTACGGGGATCTTTTATACAGAAACACTTGATGAAGCAATTGAGAAATTTAAAGAACTTCAAGGAAAAACTTTTATAAGGAAAATTGTAACGGGCGATGGATATGTTGTTCTTTCACCTTTTGAGGTTGAAAGAAGTTCTGGTATAAATGTCGAAGAGGAACACCAGTATAATGCAATGCTTTTGGAATTACAGACTCTTAAAGCGCTTGTTCAAGATGAGAGAGTTGCCTTGAATGTTCTTGAAAACAGAAGAAGGAATTTATTAAACGAACAAACAAACGCAAAAGATATCGAAAGAAAAATCCTTGAAAGAGAAAGACTTGAAGATGAACTTGAAAAAAATAAATCGGAAATTGAAAGGCTAAAGAACTTATTAACGGAATTGAAGAATGAGCGTGGAGAAAAATTGAAACTTAATGCATCTTTTGATTTTTCGAAACTTACAAACATAAGAGACCAAACCGATAAATTGAAAGATGAAATATCAAAGATTTTGATGAGAAAAAGAGAAATTGAACTAAAAATTCAAAACATTGAAAAAGAAAACTCTGAACTACAAAGAAGAATCGAAAGCATTGAAAGGGATCTTATAGAATTGGAAGAGAAGAAAGAAAACATTTTAAAGGAAATTGATGAGAATGAACATACTCTTAATAGCCAAATTGCGCTTTTAAACGAAACAGAGTTAGAACTTAAAGCTATTTCAAGTGAAATCGAAAAAGTGAAAAGTGAGTTGAATGCACTGAAAGGTCAAGAAGGAAATTTGAGGATAATGCTTGAAAAGTTAAATGACGAGAAGGAATCAGTCCGTGGAGCAATAGAAAGGATTGAATTAAGTATTGCAAAAATTGAAGTAAACATTTCAAACTTATTGAGTGAATTGGAAGAAAAGGGCTTGAAAGAAGTGCTTGTTTCCGAAGGGCTTTTAGAAGAAAATTTAAAAAAAGAAATTGAAAGGCTTAAAAGTGAAATTGGAAGCCTCCAACCACTTGATTTTACTTCAATTGATAAAGAAGGCGAATTAAAAGCAAATTACGAAGAAAAGAAAATTGTCTTTGATGATATAGTAAGTGCAAAGAAGGAACTCGAAAAATACATAGAAGACCTTGAGCGTACGATAAAGACAAAATTTGAAAGTACTTTTGATTCTTTAAACAAACATTTTGAACGCATTTTCCTTGAAATTTTTGGAGATGGAGAAGCAAAGATAGAGAAAATCATTGATGAGTTTTCAGAAGTAAAAGGAGTTGAAATAAGTGTTAGACTTCCATTTAAGAAGAAACAACCTTTGAGCGTCTTATCTGGTGGAGAAAAATCACTTGTTGCACTTGCATTTCTTTTTGCGATATTTGAAGTAAATCCATCGCCATTCTATGTTCTTGATGAAGTGGATGCTGCCCTTGATGATGAAAATGTGTATAAGTTTGGGAAACTTCTTGAAAATATGTCGAAAAAGTCTCAACTCATAGTTATCACTCATAATAAACAAACGATGGAAAAAGCAAATGTCCTTTACGGTATAACAATGGAAGAAGCAGGTGTTTCAAAGGTAGTTTCCCTTAAATTTGCATAAGTAGTATAATTTTTTTGAAGGAGATGAAAAATGGAAAGTTACGACGAATTGATGAATTCACTTTTGTCTTTAAAAGAAGAGTTAAAGAATGCGAAGTCTTCTTACGAAAAACTGCGCATCTATATGAATTTGGGACTGATATATTTGCTTCTTTCTGATATGGGAGATGAACGTGAAAACATAATTAGTGCCTTACTTAATTTTGACGAAGCTGAAAAAATTGTAAAAACTGTTGAGAATAAAGAAGATCTTGCAGAGATTGAATCGAACAAAGGATTCGTTTTTTATAAACTTGCTCACATTGAAGACCCTCTGTACAATCTTGAAACTGCAGCAAAGCATTACCTTAATGCTGTTAATCTCTTAAAAGAAACGAATCATAAATCAAAACTTGTAAGGGTTTATTACAACCTTGCAAATACATACCTTATGGGAAAGGAAATTGATTCCATAAAAGAGGCTTTAAAATACTTTGAAGAAGCGCTGAAGTTGAAAGACGATGCAGAAGACAGCAAAATTATAGGACTCATTTATCACGGCATTGGTGTATCGAATTTTCTTTTAGGTAAGTTTGAGGGCAATCCCGAAAAAAAGGTGGAACATCTTGAGAAGGCAATTGATGCCTTTAAGGAAAGTTTGAATTACTTTGAAAGTGACGATGTGCTTGATATTGCATCAAGCCGTTCTAATCTTGCATCGTCTCTTCTTGAACTTGCGCTTTTAAAAGAGGATAAGGTGCTTTTTGAAGAAGCCTTGGAACATTATAGGTTTGTGCTTGATGTATATAAAGATAAAAATCCAGAAGATTATGCAACGACACTTTTTAATATTGGGACCCTTTATCTTAATGAGTCAAGACTCAAAGATCTTGATGAAAAAACAAAGATTGAACTTCTCGAAAACGCATTAAATTATTTTGAAGAGGCACTTAACTATTTCCCAAAAGATACAAATATCGAGAGCTTTATAAGGATAAATTATGAGATTGCAGTATGTCTCCGAGAGCTTTTCTTCCTTACGGACGACAGAAGTCTTATTGAGGGCGTTAAAGAGCATGTAGAGGAAATTATCGATGATATTAACGAAACAAAAAATCCTTACACTTACCTTACCTCTCAATTCTTCCTTGGGGAAGCGTATTTCTATCTTGGAGATAAAGATAAAGCACTTGCGCATTATGAACAGTCGCTTCGCGTTTCAGAAAACTTTGATAAAGAGTTAGCACAAAATATAGCAAGTGTCGTAGAAAAAATCAAAAGTCTATGATTGAAACTGTTATACAGGTTTTAAAAAATGCAAAAAGTATTTCAGTTTTGACAGGCGCAGGTATATCAGTTAATGCAGGCATTCCTGACTTTAGAGGAGAGACAGGTATTTATACAAGAGGACTTTACAGCGAAAATGTATTTGATATAGATTACTTTTTTGAGAATCCCAAACCTTTTTATGATTTTGTGAGAGTTATGTATCCGGTTTTTGAAAAAGCAAAGCCAACACTTGCTCATAAATTCCTTGCAGATCTTGACCATAACCATTCTGTTTGTATTGTAACTCAAAATATTGATCTTTTACACGAGAAAGCGGGATCTAAAAATGTAATCCATTTGCACGGTAGTGTAGAACGCTCTCATTGTCTAAAATGCGGGAAAGAATATTCTTTTGAGCGATTAAAGGAATTGGTTATTAAAAGTGCCGTTCCTTATTGTGAATCATGTGGAGGATTAATCAAGCCGGACATTGTGTTCTTTTCCGAGCCTGTAATTGATTTTGACAAGGCAATTGAATGTGTATCTGCTTCAGATATTTTCTTTGCACTTGGCACGTCATTGGAAGTATATCCTGCAAACAGTCTTGTCCAATTTGCAAGGGGTAATAAAATTCTTATAAACAAGAAAGAAACTGAGATGGATTATCTTTTTGATATTGTAGTTCACGAAGACCTCGACAATTTCTTTAAAGAATTGCAAAGTAAAGGAGGGATTGTATGAGCAAAATTCTTTATTTGGGGCATGCAACAGTTGTGATCATCAATGATTTTGGAAACATTGTTATTGACCCGTTTTTTACAGGTAATCCCCTGAATCCAATGAAAGTTGAAGAATGCAAGGCAAAATACATTCTTATTACGCATGGACACTCAGATCATCTTGGTAATGCTGCGCAAATTGCAAAAAATAACGACGCAACTGTTGTTGCAGTTTACGAAATTGCACATTATCTTGAAAGTTTTGGTGTAAAAAATCTTGTTCAAATGAATATTGGTGGAACAGTCTCTTTTGATAAATTTTCTGTAAAGATGGTACCGGCAGTTCACAGTTCTTCGATTGCTGTTAACGGATCCCTTATATATGGTGGAGTGCCTGCAGGGTTTGTCATAAAACTTGAAGATCTAACGATTTATCATGCAGGTGATACGGCACTATTCTCAGATATGAGTATTATAGGTTCGCAATTTTCAATTGATGTTGCGTTCTTACCCGTTGGTGGTTATTTTACGATGGATATAAACGATGCACTTATGGCAGTGAAGATGATACACCCGAAATATGTTGTTCCGATGCACTATAATACATGGGATATAATTTCTGTTGACATTGAAAAATTCAAAGAAATGGTAGATAAGGAAACGCGTTCAACTTGCCTTATTTTAAAACCGGGAGAGGCATTTTAATGGAACAAAATGCAAGAAATTTGTATCTAAATAATGGAGGTGAGAGAAATGAAAAAGATATTGGTAGTTTTTTTGGTGATGTTTATGCTTTTCACGAGTATGTTTGAAGGAAAGAGTGCTAATCTTCCTCTTGTAGGGAAAGTTGTAACTGATAGAAATGAATACGCTCTTAATGAAACGGTAAGATTTCTTTACACTATTACAAACACATCTGATTCTCCTATTACTTTGAAGTTCAACACTTCTCAAATTTATGATTTTGTTGTTATGAAGGGAAATACAATCATCTTTAAGTGGGGCATTGATAGAATGTTTGCTCAGGTAATTACCGAGGTTACAGTGCCAGCACACGGAACAAGGGCATTCTCAGTTTCTTGGGATATGGTTGACACAAAAGGGAATAAAGTTGGTGTGGGGACTTATACTGTAAAATTTTACCTTGTGAATAATTACGGGGTTGAAGCAACAACGAATTTTACAATCGGAACTCCAAGTTTTACGCCAGTATTCCCTGATGTAAATGATTACTATGTTTCTAAATATCTAAAGATTCTTGTTGATAAGGGTATTGTAAAGGGATATCCTGATAACACATTCAGAAGTGACAGCAACCTTACAAGAGCAGAAGCAACAGTTCTTATTTTAAGGACACTTGAAATTACACCTAAGAACTATCCAACTTCGTCATTTTCAGATGTAAGTATTACATATTGGGCTCATAATTACATAGAGGAGGGCGTAAAAAGAGGAATTGTTAAAGGAATTTCCTCTGACCAATTTGCTCCAACACGAGTTATTTCAAGAGGAGAATTTGTTACACTTCTTATGAGAGCACTTTCTTTAACAAAACCTGATGCAGTATCGCCATTTTCCGATGTTTCCTATACATATTTTGGCTATAAAGAAATTGGAACTGCCTTTGATTTGAATATAATACAAGGGACAGTCTCCAATATGCAACTTATGTTTTATCCGAATGATCCAATAAAAAGAAAGGATGCAGTGCTTATTCTTGCAAGGGCAGTGGATGTGAAAAAATAGGTTTGTAAGGAGGCTTGGAGTGTTTATTGCAAATGAGAAAGAAATAAAAGATGGTTTGACAACCGATGTTTATTTTACTCGCACAGAAGAAATTTTAAAAAAAAGGGGCATTAATAACAATGTTGTTGCTGATTTTACTGTTCAGGGGCTTAAGTATCCTTGGGGTGTGTTTGTAGGACTTCCCGAGGTAATAGAGGTTCTTGAAGGGAAAAATGTTAATTTGTATGCACTTCCTGAGGGAAGTGTTTTCACTGCAAGAGATGTAAGAGGTTATCCTGTTCCTGTAATGGTAATTGAGGGGCCTTACCTTGAGTTTGCCCGTTTTGAGACGCCAATCCTTGGGTTTATTTGTGAAGCATCAGGCATTGCAACGAAGGCCGCAAGGCTTCGAAAGATTGCAAAAAACAAATCTCTTCTTTCTTTTGGTATAAGGAGAATGCATCCTGCAATTGCACCAATGATTGACAGATCTGCATATATAGGCGGTTGTGATGCTGTTTCAAGTTTAATTGGCGCAAAGACAATTGGAAAACCTCCGACAGGAACAATACCGCATGCACTAATTATAAATATGGGTGGCATTGTTGAGGCTGTAAAGGCATTTGATGAGATAATTGACCCTTCAGTTCCAAGACTTGCACTCGTTGATACATTCCAAGATGAAAAATTTGAATCTCTACTTGCGGCACAGGCAATAGGAAAACACCTCTATGGTGTGAGGCTTGATACACCAGGATCAAGGCGTGGAAATATTGTTGATATTGCAAGGGAGGTCCGCTGGGAACTTGACCTTCGTGGATTTAACCATGTAAAGATTCTTGTCTCTGGTGGACTTGACGAGGAAACAGTTCAAAAACTAACCGAATCCCATGTGGTTGATGGTTTCGGTGTTGGAACGTCTATCTCGAATGCCGACACAATAGATTTTGCAATGGATATTGTTGAGGTGAATGGCACACCAATTGCAAAGAGAGGTAAATACTCTGGAAGGAAAAAGGTTTATAAGAGATTTGAGAATGGTAAAGTCATTTACGAGGTGAAAAAAGAAGGTGAAATAGGAAACGGAGAAGAAGCGCTTGTTCCTGTAATCCTTAACGGTAAAGTTGTCTACGATAATAAAACACCCGAGGAAATTAGGAATTTTGTATTAGAGCAACTTGCTCAAATTGAAGAGTTGTAGATGGAATTAGAGCCACTTGCAATAAGAGTAAGACCCAAAACACTTGATGAGTTTGTTGGGCAGGAGCACCTTGTAGGAGAGGGTGCTCCTCTTTTTAATATGTATAAAAGTGGAAAACTCTCTTCTTTTATAATCTGGGGGCCTCCAGGCTCTGGGAAGACAACTATTGCACAGATTTTAACGCAAGGAAGAAAAACCATAACGATTTCAGCAACAACAGAGCATATAAAAGACGTAAAAAAACTCATGCAGGAATTAACAAAAGAAAATCTATTCTCAAAGGAAACGCCGATTGTGATTGTTGATGAGATTCAGCATTTTAATCGTAAGGAACAAGATGCATTTCTTACATTTATTGAACAGGGAAAAATTATACTTATTGCACTCACAACTGAAAATCCATCTTTCTATGTAAACAATGCTCTTCTTTCAAGGCTTTCCGTATTTGTGTTTAACAAACTCACTCTTGAAGAAATTAAAAAGATCATTCTTAATGCAATTAAAAAAGACGAAATTCTAAAAGAGTTGAAGTTTGAAGATGGTGTTGTTGACTTTATTGCAGAAATTTCCGATGGAGATGCACGCATTGCGCTAAACAACCTTGAAAATATTTCAAAGAATGCAAAAGATGGTGTTGTCACCCTTGACATTGCAAAAAAGTTTTCTAATGTAACGCTTTCTTATGGCAAGGAGGCACATTACGACCTTATATCTGCATTTATTAAAAGTATGCGAGGAAGCGATCCAGATGCTGCACTCTATTACATGTATCGTATGATTGAAGCAGGAGAAGACCCCCTCTATATTGCAAGGAGGATGATTCGATTTGCTTCTGAAGATATTGGCTTAAAAGACCCAATGGCACTTGTTGTTGCAGTCTCTGCGTTTCAGGGATTTAATGTAGTTGGACCACCTGAGGGCTATTTGATTTTGGCGGAAGCATGCGTATATCTCTCGAAAGCACCAAAGGATAATAGCCTCTACCTTGCAGAAGGTGAAGTAAAAGAAACAATCAAAAAAACTGGATCTCTTGAGGTTCCATTGAAACTCCGGAATCCTGTAACAAAACTCATGGAAAACCTTGGATATGGCAAAGACTATAAATATCCACACGATTACCCAGGGAGTATCGTTAAAGGTGAAAACTATTTACCCAAGGAACTCAAGGGAAAGAAATTTTTGAAGGGTAGTTAGTTTTTTTATTGCAATTTTTTTGAATCGTATTATAATTTTTTAACCGCAAAGAATTGCGGAATTTTTTACGGAGGTATTTTAGAAGTGGAAAAACAAACAGGAAGAGTTAAGTGGTTTAACTCACAGAAGGGTTTTGGGTTTATTGTCCCAGACAATGGTGGTAAGGATCTTTTTGTGCATTTCTCAGCAATTCAAACGAGTGGTTACAAGACGTTAAAGGAAGGTCAAAAGGTAGAATTTGAGATTGAACAAACAGATAAAGGTGACAAAGCAGTAAACGTTAAAGTTATTGGCTAAGAAAACAATCTAAACACTTTTAAAGCCCCGCATCAAGCGGGGCTAATATTTTTTGATAAATTTTGTAAAATTACTTTAATCAATATAATTTAAATCGTGAAAACGCTTATAATTGCAGAAAAGCCAACTGTTGCAAGGGATATCGCAAAAGCGCTTGGAAAATTCAAAGATGAAAAAGAATATTTGGAAAACGAGGAATACGTAATTTCGTGGTCGTTGGGTCATATTTGCGAACTCTTTGAGCCAGAAGACTACAATAAAAAATTGAGTTTCTGGACTTTACAAGATCTTCCAATTATCCCTGAGGAATTCAAATTTAAGCCAAAAGAGGATACAAAAAGTCGCTTCAACGTCCTTAAAAAACTCATCTTAAGAAAAGATATTGATACCATTGTAAATGCATGCGATGCCGGAAGAGAAGGTGAACTCATCTTTAGAGAAATTTTGCTTTTAGTAAATCCAAAAGGGAAAAGTCTCAAAAGATTGTGGCTCTCCTCAATGACAAAAGAGGAAATTGTAAGAGAGTTTAAAAACCTGAGAGATGCAAGTGAATTTGATAATCTTGGAAAGGCATCTTTTGCAAGAGAAGAGGCAGACTGGCTTGTGGGGATAAATGCAACAAGAGCATTTACAAGAAGATGGGGAGATTTGCTATCTTTGGGAAGGGTACAAACCCCAACGCTAAATATACTTGTATCACGAGAGAAAGAAATAAAAAGTTTTGTAAGCGAGAAATACTTTGAGTTAGAAGGAGAATTTGGCAAGAAAACTTTTGTTTATAGTGGCACTTTCATAAAAGATAACGAGACTAAATTTAAGAAAAGAGAACTTCTTGAAAATATTGCAAATAGTATTAAAGGGAAAAACGGAATTGTTGAAAGCGTTGAAGAAAACATTGTAAAAACTCCTCCACCACTTCTATATGATCTAACAGAACTTCAAAGAGATGCAAATAAGACATTTGGATTTTCTGCGCAGAGAACCCTTGATATTGCACAGAGCCTTTACGAAAAGAGAAAACTCATCACCTACCCAAGAACAGATTCACGGTATTTACCAAGCTCATTAAAGTCTTATATCCCACAAATAATAAAGTCAATCAAGTTTGAACCATATTCTTACTTTGCAAAAGAGATTCAGCAAATGGGAATAAATTTTACAGGGAGAATCATAAACGATAAAGGTGTAACTGACCACTATGCAATTATTCCTACGGGAGATTTCTCCAATTTGAAAGATCTTACAAAAGATGAAGAGAAGATTTTTGACCTCATCATGCGAAGATTTCTTTCTGTGTTCTATCCTTATTCTGAAACTAAAAAAATAAATCTTATAACAAAGGTTGAGGAAAACCGGTTTGTCTCGTCGATTAGTTTCCTTATCGAGCCTGGATTTCAAAAGGTATATGGCAAAGAAAAAGAAGATGCAATATCATTCAAAAGAGGTGATTTGGTTCTCGTAAAAGATCTAAGAATTCTTGAGAAGGAGACGCAGCCACCTTCAAGATTTACGGATGCAACCCTTTTATCTGCTATGGAAAATGCAGGGCGTCTAGTCGAAGAAGACGAATTAAAGGAAGCGTTAAAAGAAAAAGGCATTGGCACACCTGCAACAAGAGCACAAATCATTGAAAGATTGGTTGAAGTTGGCTATGTTGAAAGAATGGGAAAGTCGCTTGTTCCAACCGAAAAAGGCATGAGACTTATTGAACTTGTTTCGCAGGTTAAAGTTGAGGAACTCCTTTCTCCTGCTCTAACTGGAGAATGGGAGTACAAGTTGTTAAAGATAGAGAAAGGTAAATATGATGTAGATAAGTTTATTGAAGGAATAAAAGAACTAACGATTAATATTGTAAATAAAGTAAAGACATATAGTGGCGATTATCATATTAAAACAGGTTCTCCTGATCCAGTTGGTATCTGTCCGAAATGCGGTGGATCTGTTTACGAAACGGTAAAAGGCTTTACTTGTGAAAATGTTGAAAAGGGAACATGTGATTTTGTGATCTGGAAAAAACTAAAAAACAAAACGATTACAAGAGATATGGCAGAAGAACTTCTAAAAGGGAACCGTGTTAAATTAAAAAGAGTGCTATCAAAGGGTAAAAAATATTTTGATGCCGAAATTCAACTTGTCGATAATAAGGTTTCCTTCATATTTGAAAAACCAAAAGAAGAAAATATTACAAATGAAGAACCTCTTGGTCTTTGTCCGAAGTGTGGCGGATCCGTTTATGAAAAAGAGACGGTATATGCATGTGAAAATTATCCAGATAAATGCACTTTTAGGATTAAGAAGTTTATGGGCGGAAGAGAAATTACAAGAGACGAATTAAAAAAACTTCTACAAGACCATAAAACAGACCTTATAACAGATTTTGTTTCATCACAAGGAAGGAATTTTAAAGCGTACCTTGTTTTAGAAAATGGAAGCGTAAAATTTGAATTTGATAATAAAAATGCAAAAAATCGTTCTTATAGGCGGAAGCAAAAGTAATGTCGGTAAGACGACACTATCAAGGATAATTCTCAAATTATTTCCCAAAATTTTTATTGCGCTAAAAATTACAAACAATCTATTACACGGGTTTGGAATTACTGAAGAAACTTATAAGACTGCGCCGTTTGGCAAAGATACATACTTTCTTTTTGAGAATGCAAAGAAGGTATTTTGGGCAAAAGGTGATTTTGATTATCTTAATGAACACTTAAGAGATTTTGTTAAAAGTATAGAAGGTCCGTTACTTGTAGAGGGCAACATTTTTTACACAATCACAAAACCAGACTTGTTTATTTTTGTCGAAAAGGAAAATGAACCTATAAAGGAAGATGCAAAAAAACTTCTCTTAGTTTCAGATTTTATAATTGTTAATGGAGATTTCCAATTTAAGGTTGAAGGAAATAGCGTTTTTGTGAATTTACAAAGGAATTTGGAGTCAATCGAAGAAGAATTTAAAGAATTCTTAAAAAATCTCATTTTGCCACTTCTATCTTAACAATCTTGACAAAATCTCAATTTGTGTTATTATTTTAAACCATGGATAACCTAAGTTTTTTAGTTTTTTTAATTGTAGCAGGAGTTTTTCAAATATTAATGGGAGCAAACGACGGAGGCGTGTTGCTTGGATCTATTATTTCTTCAAATGTAATACATCCCCTCTTTGGAGTTATTTTGCTATTTTTATCTTTAACTGTTGCGCCTCTTGTCTTTGGAACAGAAGTTGTTAAAACTTTAGGTACTAAAATTGTCCCAATTCAATATATTACCTTACCTATGTTGTATGGGGCAATCATTGGCACGATGATTTGGGTGATTATTGCGCAGAGGATTAAATACCCTGTAAGTATTTCTTACACCTTTGTTGGAGCACTCGTTGGAAGTGCAATTGCAAGAAAAGTCCACACGCAAATTAATACAGTTGAAATTTTAAAAGTTTTTGGTGGACTTATTGCATCTATCTTTATAGGTTTAATAGTTTCTTACTTATTAACCAAGATTTTTAACCTTATTTTGCGGTTGTTAACCCCAAAGGCTTCTCCGTTTTTTAAGATTTTTCAGGTAATTTCATCAATTTTTCTTGTTATGGGTTATGGTGCAAACGATGCAGAGAAAACTTTGAGTTTGGTATATACAGCAAGCATGATCTCAGGGGTTAACTTTGCTGTCAATCCTAAAAATATTTTTGTTATTTCGCTTCTCTCGTTTCTGTTTATTGTTGGGACACTTTTCTTTGGTGCAAATTCACTTTTAACAGCAGGATTTCGTCTTATGAAAAGTAATCCAAAAGAGACATTTCTTGCACAAACAATAACATCTGCAACGGTTTTAACGTTTGCACAATTTGGTTTGCCCGTAAGTTCAACAGAAACTTTAAATATGTCAGTTGTAGGTATTGGGGTTGCAGAAAAACCATATGCGGTAAAGTTTAACGTTGTTAGAAATCTTGTCCTTACTTGGCTTGTAACAGTACCAATGTCAATTCTTATTTCTTATGGAGTATCGACAATTTTTATTACAATATTAAAATAATGTGAGGTGATAAAAATGAAAGTTTGGGATTCAATGTTTAAAAGGCCTGATGTGTTCCAGAACCTGCTAAAGGAGCAGGCAAAAAAGACTGTAGAGGGTGTTAATACTTTAAATGAATTTATGGGAATTAGTGAAGATGTTGTCAATAAAGATGTGCTAAGACATAATCTTAAGATGCAAATAAAAAGAATAGAATCCGAAGGCGACAATATAAGAAGAGATCTATTAAATGAGCTCAACAAGAGCCTTATTACTCCTATCGACAGGCAGGATATCTATACACTTTCAAATACAATAGACAATATCCTTGACTACGCTTACAACACAATTGAAGAAATGATAATATATCAACTGTATCCAAACTTCTACTTGAAGAAAATGATTGAAAAAATTTCTCGTGGTGTGAATCACATAAGCTATGCGGTGGATAACATGTTTACTGATAAAAATCTTGCAAATAGCAATGTTGTTTCTGCAAAGGTTGTGGAGAATGAAATTGAAGAAACCTATCATGAAGCACTTGCCGAACTATTCTCAAACGATAATTTCCACTACATCTTTAAAATGAGAGAAGTTTATAGGCACATAAGCAATTCAGCAGACAGGATTTCAGAGGCTGCGGATCTCATTGCTAATATCCTTATAAAAGAGGTCTAAACTCTTGACAAAAAGATGAATTTTGATATAAATAGTTATGCGGAGTGGGCGGTTAGTTCAGAGGTAGAACGCTTCGTTGACACCGAAGAGGTCAGTGGTTCGATTCCACTATCGCCCACCATTTTTTATTTAAGGAGGCGGGCGTGAAAATACAGATATCAAATGAAATTTATCAATTTGAAGATGGACTTACAATAAAAGAAATTCTTAAGAGACTTAATTTTGATCTTTCAAAAATTGTGGCAGCAAAAGTTCAAGGTGTTCAAAAGGATCTGTTAACAAAAGTAAATGGCGATGTTGAAATTGAGCCAATATTCATCGATACAGAAGAGGGAGAAGAAATTTTACGACACAGCACATCTCACATTCTTGCACAGGCAGTAATGCATCTATTTCCAAATGCAAAGTATACTATTGGACCTGCAATTGAAAAGGGTTTTTACTATGATTTTGATCTTGAAAATCCACTAACAGAAGAGGGCCTAACAAAAATTGAAGAAGAGATGAGGAGGATCGTTAATGAACATTTACCTTTTGAGCGTATTGACCTTCCAAAGGATAATGCAATCGAACTTTTCAAAGAATTGAATCAACCATATAAGATTGAAATTATAGAAGAAGTTGAAGGAGACACTGTTTCAATATATAAACAGGGTGATTTTACAGATCTCTGTAGGGGTCCGCATATTCCAGACACTTCCTATGCAAAATACTTTAAATTGTTAAGTGTTGCAGGGGCATATTGGCGAGGCGATGAAAAGAATAAAATGCTTCAGCGTGTATATGGCACTGCCTTTGCAACAGAAGAGCGCTTGAAAGAATATTTAAATTTCCTTGAGGAAGCAAAAAAGCGAGATCACAGAAAACTTGGAAAGGAGCTTGACCTCTTTAGTATTCAAGAAGAAATTGGGCCAGGATTAATACTGTGGCACCCGAAAGGTGCAATGATTCGAAAAATCATTGAGGATTTTTGGCGTGATGAACATATAAAGCGTGGATATTACTTTGTTTATACCCCTCATATTGCTCGGGTTGAGTTGTGGAAGACCTCAGGGCATTGGGATTTTTACAGAGAAAATATGTTTTCCCCAATGGAAGTAGATAAAGGATCATACATGGTAAAGCCAATGAACTGTCCATTCCATATTGCAATTTATAAATCAAGAACTCGAAGTTATAGGGATTTGCCTTTGAGGCTTGCAGAACTTGGCACAGTTTATAGGTATGAAAGAGCAGGAGTCCTTCATGGTCTTTTGAGGGTAAGAGGATTTACTCAAGATGATGCACACCTCTTTGTGCAACCAGAAAAGCTAGAAGAGGAAATCATAGGTGTTGTTGAGTTTGCAAAATATATGATTGAGACGTTTGGATTCAAAAACTACAACGTTTATCTTTCTACACGTCCTGAGAAATATGTAGGAAGTCTTGAAAATTGGGAATTGGCAACCAATGCACTTAAAGTTGCTCTTGATGAGCTTAAGATCCCTTATAAAATCGATCCAGGAGAAGGGGTTTTCTATGGACCAAAGATCGATATAAAACTTGTTGATGCAATTGGACGTGAGTGGCAAGGGCCAACGATTCAGGTTGATTTTAACCTCCCAGAAAGATTTGACGTTACATATATTGGTGAAGATGGAAAAGAGCACAGACCTATTATGATTCATAGAGTTGTGCTTGGCTCAATGGAGCGATTCTTTGGCACACTCATCGAGCAATATGCAGGTGCTTTCCCTACATGGATTGCGCCAGTGCAAGTTCGCATTGTTCCAATAGCAGATAGACATCTTGAATATGCTAAGAGTGTTAAAGAAAAACTCTTCTTGAACGGTTTGCGTGTAGAGGTTGATGAAAGATCAGAGAAAATGAATGCAAAAATTAGAGATGCTGAAACCGAAAAAATCCCTTATATTCTCATAATAGGAGATAAAGAGGTCTCATCAAATAGTGTTTCCGTAAGAAAAAGACGTGTAGGCGACCTTGGTGCTATGGATGTTGATGCTTTCAAGGAACGCATTTTAAATGAGGTTAGAAACAGAGTTATAGACTAACTAAAATGTGGGCTTGATTTATTTTGAAGATTTTGTATAATTACATTTGGACAATTGAAGAGAAAGGGCAAAGCCCTACCTTAAGCGGCCGAGAGCTTGCGAAAAGGTTTTATGGTTTTTATGAGTAATTTGTTTTATTGTTTACGGTAGCCTCTCGGCTACCTATATTTATTTTATGGAGGTGAGGTATTAACAGTAAAGACGTAATTGCAAACGAAAACATCCGCCTGAAGGAAGTGCGCCTTATTGATGAAAATGGCGCTCAGGTTGGAA
Source organism: Caldisericum exile AZM16c01 (assembly GCF_000284335.1). NCBI lineage: Bacteria > Pseudomonadati > Caldisericota > Caldisericia > Caldisericales > Caldisericaceae > Caldisericum > Caldisericum exile. The sequence goes on along the minus strand of NC_017096.1, from coordinate 1,225,327 downwards.
TCATGAGTTCAAGGGATGCCTTGAACATTGCAAGAGAAAAGGGACTTGATCTGGTGTTAATAGCACCTAATGCAAATCCGCCAGTGTGTAGGATTGTAGATTTAGGCAAGTATCTCTACGAGCAGACGAAGAAAGAAAAAGAGGCAAAAAAGAAACAAACAAAAATTGAAGTTAAGCAGATGCGCTACAGGTTGAAGATTGACACGAATGACCTTGCAATAAAAAACAAGAAAGTAAGAGAGTTTATTGAGGATGGTAATAGAGTAAATATTGAAATATGGTTCAGGGGAAGAGAGATGGCTTTTACTGACCAAGGATTTGAACTTGCAAACAAAATAATTGATGCACTTTCCGATGTTGCAATTGTTGCAAGCCCCCCCAAAATGGCTGGCAAAAACTTGGTCTTTTCTCTTGAACCGAATAAAGAAGTTTTAAAGAAATTAAGGGAAAGGAGAGAAGCACATGAAAAACAAAATCAGGTCAAGCAGATCAGCAATGAAGAGGTTTAGAGTTACAGGATCAGGTAAACTTGTTGCTTATGGTGCAAACCACAGCCACCATCTTGAAAAGAAATCTTCAAGAAGAAAGAAAAGATTAAACAGTTTGCATGTAATCTCCAAAACTGATGTAAAGAACATTTTAGGTGTTGCACCTTATTTGAAGTAACAAAAATTTTTGAAAGGAAGTGATATCATGAGAGTTAAGGCAGGCATTGTAACAAGAAGAAAACATAAAAAGATTTTGAAGTTAGCAGAAGGTTATAGGGGTGCTGCTTCGCGTAGATTTAAGGTTGCAAATGAAGCAGTAATGCATGCGCTCAAGTATTCATACATTCACAGAAGAGAAAAGAAGAGAGAATTTAGGAAACTCTGGATTGCAAGAATTAACGCACTTGCAAGAGAATATGGGTTAACTTACAGCAGATTTATTAACGGACTGAAGCTTGCAAATGTTGAAATTGACAGAAAAATACTTGCAGATCTTGCAGTAAATGATGTAAAGGCTTTTGAAGAACTTGTTAATAAGGCAAAAGAAGCACTCGAAAAAAACGGAGTAAAGGCATAAGGCTAAAAGTGAAATCTAATTTTAAAGGGGAGCATGTGTGCTCCCCAATTTTCTTTTTTTCGCTTACGAAGTCTGTGAGAAAATTCTTCGACTTTGTAGCGGTTTTACAACTAAGAACGTTACTACTGTGTCAAGCAGCCCTTTTAAAAGATTAAACGGAATATTTATTGTATAGATGTAATTGAGTATTTGCTCCTTTGTCCATGACGGCAAAAATTTAGGTATTGCCCAAAGGTTTGCAGGAATCATCATGAGAGTGAACGTTATCGTCCCAAGGATTAGCCCTAAAAGGAGTGTTAGATTATTTTTCTTTTTAAGGCTTACAATTCCTACAACAAGTGCAAAGGTTCCTGTTGCAATAAAATTTAAGAGCACTCCAATTGGACCACCTTGTCCTGCCCCACTTACAAAGAATAATAAATCTTTTATAAATGCAATGGCAATACCTGTAATAGGGCCAAAGAAGTAAGCGCCGACAAGTAACGGAATGTCTCCTAAATCTGTTTTAAGGAAACTTGCCTGAGGAAGCAAAGGAAACTCAGTAAAACGCATTAAAACAAAACTAAGGGCTGCAAGAATACCAGTAAAGATAATACTTCTTAAATTTTTCCAGGACATTTCAAACCTCCTTCCATCCAGACTTTACTGTCGGCTTGGGATTTTCACCCAATCAACAACCTTTTGGGTTGCTCGTGGGCTTAAGGGGAATACCCTATCACCACCGATCAGGAATTGTTACCTATTTTAGGTAACTCACCTTGCCCTGGAGGCTCTTTATTTTAACATATTTTGTAAAAATCTCAAAATTCATTATATTGTTTTGGTATGGATTTGTTAAAAGTCGTTGCTTTAAACTATCTTAGGTTTAATAAGCCGAAACAAGCAAAAATTTACTTGAAAGAGTTTACTGAAAATAATTCCTTTGAATTCGAGATCGAGAAACAATATGTTGAGTTTGCAGAAAAAGAAATCAAAAAGGCAGAAAAACTAAATGTAAAAATTATTCCTTTCTACGATGAAAAATATCCCGAAGCCTTGTCAGTTTTAAAGGATAAACCTCTCCTATTGTATGTAAAGGGGGACTTTATTAGTTTTCCCAATGAAGCAATTGCAGTTGTTGGCTCAAGGAAATGCTCAAATTACGGGAAAAGTGTTGCTTATAAAATTGCATATGACCTTGGAGGTGCAGGAGTTACAGTAGTTAGTGGGCTTGCATATGGCATCGATAGTGCAGCACATAATGGAGCACTTGATGCAAACGGAAGAACGATTGCAGTCTTGGGAAGCGGTGTTGATATAATATATCCAAAGGACCACATAAATTTAGCAAAAAAAATTGAAAATAATGGCTTTCTTGTTTCTGAGTTTCCTTTTGGAGCAACGCCTTTAAAGTACAATTTTCCGTTTAGAAATAGAATAATAAGTGCTTTAAGTCTTGGCGTGGTTGTGGTTGAGGCAGAGTTAAAAAGTGGCTCTTTAATTACTGCAACACATGCAATAGAACAAGGAAAAGAGGTTTTTGCAGTGCCAGGAAATATTACAAACCCAACAAGTGCAGGGTCAAATGCCCTTATAAGAGATGGAGCAATTCCTTTGCTTGATGTGAATGATATTTTTGAGAATATAAAAGAGTTGAGCCATTTAAAATCAAATAAAGATATTAAACAATTTTCAGAAATTGAGCAATTTATCCTTAATGCACTTGAAGATGGGGATACTTTTGATACTTTGAAAGAGAAAATTTCCATTGGGAATAAATTGGTATTGGATTCTGAACTCTTAGTTGTGCTAACCAGTCTTGAAGTAAAACGATATATAAAGAAGTCCGCTGGGAGGTATTACAAGATATGAAAGTTGTTGTAATTGGTGGTGGTCTTGCAGGAAGCGAAGCAGCACTACAAATTGCAGAGCATAGTATAGATGTAATTCTATATGAAATGAGGCCTGGAAAACTGACCGAAGCACACCGAACTGGAAATTTTGCAGAACTTGTATGCAGTAATTCCTTGGGATCGATTGAACTAACTGATGCAAGAGGACTCTTAAAAGAGGAAGGTTTAAAGTTGGGGTCAATCTTACTTCAGATTGCTTACAAAAACAGAGTGCCTGCTGGAAAAGCGCTTGCTGTTGATAGAGTAAAGTTTTCAGAGGAAATTACAAATATTATTTTAAATCATCCAAAGATTCATGTTGAGCGAGCGGAAGTTACCAAAATAGATTTTGAAAACGATATTGTAGTTATTGCCTCAGGTCCTTTAACAAGTGATGCACTATTAAACGAATTACAAAAACTTTTTGGAGAGAACCTTTTCTTTTACGATGCAATTTCTCCTGTTGTAACAAGAGAATCACTTGACCTAACGAAGATGTTTTTTGGCGGACGTTATAACCAATCCCCTGACTACTTGAATATCCCGCTTACATATGAAGAGTATACAAGATTTCATAAAGAACTTATTGAAGCAAAGACTCATACACCTCACGATTTCGATAAAGTGTTTTTTGAATCCTGTCTTCCTATTGAAGAAATTGCCCGGCGTGGCTTTGATGCGTTGCGATTTGGTCCACTTACGCCGAAAGGTTTTTCCGACAATTACTTTGCAGTTGTACAGTTAAGGAGAGAAGATGTTCACGGAAATCTTTTTGAACTTGTTGGCTTTCAAACATCTTTAACATATCCAGAGCAAAAAAGAGTGTTTGGTCTTCTTCCCGGCCTTGAAAATGCTGAATTTGTAAGATATGGAAGTATTCATAAAAACGCCTATTTCAAAGCAAATAGGATACTTCTAAAAACTCTTCAAACAAGAAAATATCCAAATATTTTCCTTGCAGGGCAAATTACAGGATCCGAAGGGTATAGCGAAGCAATTTTAACTGGACTTGTTGCAGGTTTGAATGTAGTAAGGTTGTTTAATGGCAAGGAACTTCTTGAAATTGGAGAAGAAACAATGATAGGAAGTCTTATTCGCTTTCTTGTGGAAAATGACCTTAATAATCCACAACCAATGCGAGCTAATTTCGGACTTATCCCTAAAAAGTACTTTGAAATTCCTAAAAGTAAAAGAAAAGAGATTTTCATCAATGATTCTCTAAACGCAATAGAAAAATTGCGGAGAAGCTTATGAAAAATTATAAATCTCTCGAAGAGTTGTATAAGTTGCTTTCTCCATGTAATCTTTGCCCGCTTAGGTGTGAGGTGGATAGGTTAAAAGGTGAAATAGGTATATGCAATTCTAATGCTATTATTAAAATTTCTTCTGCCGTTTTATACAAAGGAGAAGAGCCACCTTTGTCTGGACCTTTTGGGTCTGGCACAATTTTTTTCAGCAATTGTAATCTTAAATGCGTTTATTGTCAAAATTACAATTTTAGTCAGTTAGGTGCAGGGAAATTTGTTTCAGTGAAAGAACTTTCAAATATAATGCTTTGGCTTGAGAAAAAGGGTGCTTCTAACATTAACTTTGTAACGGCAACACACTATGCACCACAAGCGATGGCTTCACTTACACTTGCAAGAGAAAGAGGCTTAAAAATACCAGCCGTTTGGAATACCATAGGCTACGAAACTGTTGAACTTGTAAAACTTCTCAATAACTTTATCGATATATACCTTCCGGACCTTCGATACATAAATGATGAAGATGCTTTGAAATATTCAAATGCACCTAATTACTTCGAGATTACAATGGAAGCGTTGAGAGAAATGGTAAAAAATAAAAGTATAAAATTTGGGAACGACGGTCTTCTTAAAGAGGGTGTTGTTGTGAGGTATCTTGTATTTCCGGGAAGGTTAAATGATCTTCGTAGAGCACTCAAAGTTCTCAAGCGTGAATTTGGTGATTCTATTTTCATTTCTGTGATGACTCAGTATGTCCCAGTATATCGAGCACATGAATTTAAGGAACTTTCAAGAAAACTTACAAAAGAAGAAATAAATGAGGTAAAGAAAATCGTAAAAGAAGAGGGCATAAAAAACGGTTGGGTGCAATACGATTAATACTTGACAAACACCCTATTATGTGTATAATATGTGCTCTAAATAATTGAGAAAAGGGAGTGATACTATGAGAATAGGATTTTATGGTGGTGTAAGAGAAATTGGCGGAAATATAATTCTTATGGAGTCAAACGGTGTTGGTATTGTTTTTGATTTTGGAAGAAGGTTTCCTACATCGCAAGTCTTCTTTAACGATACAATTAAAGGGCGTCCTGAAAAAGGTTTTGAAGACTATGTAGATTTAGGCGAACTTCCGCCTTTTATAGGTTTTTACAAAAGCGAATTGCCCGAAGAAAAAAGTCTTCCAATAGAAATTGGCGGATTATTTTTCTCACACGCACATCTTGACCACATTGGGCAAATTTGTTATTTGAGCGATTCCTTAAAGAAATTTATGACCAAGGGAAGTTTTGCAACACTTAGTTATTTTGTTGAAAAGGGCATCGTTGAGTGTATGCCTTCAAATATTGAAATTATTGACGGAAAAACTATTCAAATTGGCGATTTTAAAATAATGCCCTACTTTATAGACCATGATATTCCTGGTGCGGTTGCCTATTTTGTTGAGACACCCAAGGGATTAGTAATTTATACGGGGGATATCTACTTTAAAGGTGTTAAAAGCGAACTTTCTTATAGATTTGTTGAATATGCAAAATCTCTTAAACCTTACATCCTCATCACTGAAGGAACCCGTATAGGCTGGAATGGAATTGTTAGCAACACTGAGGTTGAACTTAAGGAGCAGATTAAGGAAGTTGCAAATGTATTTAAAGGACTTATTATAGGAAATGTTTATGAAATCCACCTTGCAAGAATTGAAACCTTCTATAACGCAGCAGTTGAGCTTGATAAAAAATTTATTATTCATGAAGATTATGCAAATACGCTTCTTAAATATGGTGAATTTGATCGAGGCGCACTTCAAATATTAAATGCGCCTAACACTTTTATCTATGCACCATTCGGAAGTAAACTTAACTTACCAAAGGAAAAGTTTATTACAAAAGAGGAATTTCTTGCAAATCAGAATAAAGAAATTTTATTATTAAATTTTAACCACATTACCGAACTTCTTGATATTAAGCCAGTTGTAGGTTCTGCCTATATTATGTCAGGTGGAGAGCCACTTTCATCCGTTGATCCTGCAAATACAAAAATATTAGAAAATTGGCTTTCAAAATTTAATCTTCCTTTATTTAGGATCCACTCACCAGGGCATGCTTCAGAGACAGAAATCCTTTGGATGGCAAAAGAAATAAATCCGGAGATACTTCTTCCTATTCATACACAGATACCAGAGCGGTTTAATGTGGTGCACAAGAATGTTCAAATCCTTGAAAAAGGTGTATTGACTGAGTTTTAGTAAGTAGTATAATTTAATACAATGGGTAAAACCCAAATTTTGAAAGGAGGTAGAGTATGAAGAAACTGATTGCAGTACTTGCAATCTTAGTTATGGTCTTTACCTTTGTAAAGGTAGTTCCATCAGTTCAGGCACAGAATGTGAAGACCATTGTAGTTTATGTAGGAAAAACCACTGGCACAATCGATGGAAAATCTACGACTCTTGATCAGGCACCTGTTATCGTAAATGGAAGAACTCTTGTTCCAATTAGATTTATCTCAGAGGCATTTGGCGCAACAGTTGATTGGAATGGATCCACTCGTGAAGCAACAATTAAACTTCTTGGAAACACAATTGTCCTCAAGATTGATTCATCAACTGCAACTGTCAATGGTTATACAGTCTATCTTGATTCACCTGCAACAATCATTAAACAAACAGGAAGAACTGTTGTCCCTCTAAGATTTGTATCTGATTCACTTGGTGCAGATATTACGTGGAATGCAACTGAAAAATCTGTTACCGTTAAATTCTCTGAAGATTGGATAAAGAATCCAACTGAAATTACCTTCTGGCATGCAATGCAAGCAGCACTTGGGAAGGCACTTACAAAACTCATTGATGAATTTAATGCAACTCACCCAAGATATAAGATTGTTCAAACCGCTGTTGCAAACTACTCTTCTCTGCAACAAAAGACAACAGCAGCAGTTGCATCAGGTCAACCACCGGTTTTAACTCAGGCTTATGAAAACTGGGTTGCAAACTATATGCTTGGTAACCTTCTCACACCGATGGAGAAATTTGTAAAAGATCCTTCAATGGGGCTTTCACAAGCAGATATTAATGACTTCTTCCCAATCATGTGGAAAGATGGCTATATGCCAGATGGTAAGATGTGGATGCTGCCTTTCAATAAGAGTGTCGAGGTAATGTACTACAATGTAGATATGCTTAAAGAAGCAGGTTTTGATCACCCTCCAAAAACATGGGATGAGTTTGCAACTATGGTTAAGGCTCTTACAAAAACAGATGGCTCTCAGTGGGGTGCATCCTTAGGTGCTGACGTTGACCTTTGGTATTCAATGGTGTATGCATGGGGTGGAAGAGTTTTAACAGATGATTATAGAAACGTATTATTTGATAAGGATACAAATGTCTTGAAGGCAGTTGAATTCATGAACGATCTTTATAAGAATGGTTATATTCACTTTACAACAGGATATAACTACCAAACAGACTTTGGTAATAAGAAATGCGCATTTGTATTTGCTTCAGTTGCATCGTATACATATATAGATCAAGCGGTTGCGGGTAAATTCAAGTGGTCGCAAGCACCAATTCCAGCAGGACCAAAAGGTCAATACACTTCAATGTATGGTACGAACGTAGTTATTTTTGGTCAAAAATATAGTGCAGATGTCCAGCGTGGGGCTTGGGAGTTTGTAAAATGGTTTGATGCACCCTATCAAACAGCAAGATGGTCAATTGATACAGGATACCTCCCTGTTAGAAAATCTGCACTTGATCTTCCAGTGTTTAAACAATTCCTATCAGAGCATCCAGAAAGAAAAGCAGGACTTGATTCACTTAATTTTGCTATTGTTCAGCCACCAACAAAAGAGTGGAACCAGGCACGTTCCGACATTGGTGCAGAACTTCAAAAGATATATCTCCAAAAGATTTCTCCTGCAGATGGAATTAAAGAACTTGGCCAGAAGTTAAGATCATATATTAGATAGTAAGGAAAAAAATAACTAATTATATATCCCCGAAGGGCTCCCTTCGGGGATTTTTTATTTCAATATCGCGAAATTTTTAAGTATACTTTAATTTCTCCTAAAGGAAACATAAAGGTTATTTTTATAAAGGTTTTGGAAAGCACTTTAGGTAAACTAATTTAACTTTGAAAAATAACGAAGGATTCTTACCAAATGAAATATTCAAAATTGAAGTTTTGTATTTTTGATCGAATTTCATTTTGTTAGAAAATCTTATGGTGTTTTAGGTTAAATTGGAAATAAGATGTTTTTCGTTTTTAAGTATCATTTGTAAGTATTTAGGTTGTGCATTTAATAAAAAAGCGTGTGCTTTAGCACACGCTTTAAAAGTTAAGACCTACTGTAAAATTATCCTTTGATTGCTCCTCTTGAAATTCCCTCGATGAATTGCGTTTGGAATATGAGAAATAGAATCAAAACTGGTGTTGTAGCCATTGTTGCCGCTGCTGCAAGCAATTGCCAGTTTGTACTTTCTGCTCCAATAAACGAGTAAAGTGCAACTTCAAGTGGCATGAATCTTGGATCTGTATTTACGATTAAAGGCCACAAAAATGCGTTCCATGCACCAAGGAATACAAAAAGTGCAAGAGCAAAAAGAGTTGGCTTAATAATTGGTAGCGCAATATTAAAATAAAATCTTCCGATAGAGCATCCATCAATTTGTGCTGCCTCCCATAACTCGTTTGGTATTTGCTTAAATGCCTGTCTTGTTAGGAATGTTCCAAATACGCTTGCGCCAAATGGTATTATTAGCGCCTGATATGAGTTGAGCCAATTAAGTCTATAAAGTGTCAAATAGTTCGGGATAAGCATAAGTTCTCCCGGGATCATCATAATGCCAAGGATTAACATGAAGATCTGATTCTTAAGAGGAAATTTGAGCCTTGCAAATGCGAAACCTGCAAGAGATGAGTTGAAGAGGGAAAGTAAAGTTGTAGTGGTTGCAACAAAAATGGTATTAAGAATATAACGGGTCCAAGGAACGCCTTGGGGATTTGATTTCCACATGTCTATGTAGTTTTTCCACTGAAAATCCGGCCAAAGTTTTGGAGGATATCTAAAAAGGTTCTCAGGTTTGCTTAGAGATGTTACAATCATCCAATAAAATGGGAACACCATAACAATTGTTACAAATGCAAGAATTAGGTATGAAAAAAAATACGACTTCTTGAAATTTATTTTCATTATTCTTCACCCTCCGTTCCCTCTGAATAGAAAACTCTTCTTCCTGTTACTCTAAATTGGATAAGAGTGATACTAAATATGATGCCAAAGAGAACTACAGCAATGGAACTTGCAAAACCTGACTTCCAGTATTGGAATGCCTCACGGTAGAGCATATAGCCTATAGTTGTCGTTGAATTGTACGGCCCTCCTTGAGTTAAAACAAGGACTGGCGTAAACATTCTGAATGCTCCTATTAAGGAGATTATGAAGATATAGAAGGTTGTCGGTGAAAGTAAAGGCCACGTTACATGCCAAAATACTCCCCATGCATTTGCACCATCAATTTGTGCTGCTTCCTGTAATTCCTTTGAAACAGCAGTAAGGCCTGCCATAAATAAAATCGTTGAATATCCCAGGTCATGCCAAACCGTGTAAATGACAATTGCAAAAAGTGCCGAAGGAAAGCCAATTAACCATGGCGAAGGTGGAAGATTGAGTAATTTTAAAATTGAGTTTAGGATTCCATAGTCTGGGTGAAAAATCCATTCCCAAACAATTGAAGTTGCAACAAGTGGTGTAACATATGCAACAAAAATTCCAAGCCTAAAGAAACTCCTAAATTTTATGGGCTTCATCAAAAGTGTTGCAAGGAAAAGAGATAATGCCATAGTAATTGGAACTTGTAGTGCAACATACTCTACTGTAACCAATGCTGCGTGCCAAAAATCCTGGGAATAAGGAGGTTTAATTAAAAGGTTTAAATAGTTTTGCAAACCAATGAATGTTTTTCCTCCTATCATCGACCAATCAAAAAGAGAAAGATAAAATACATAGAATGTTGGAAAAATTGCAAAAACTCCCAAGATGATTAGGGCAGGCGTAATAAATCCATAACTAGTAATGTATTCAAGGATTTTTTTCCTCCTTTTAAGACCAGCAAGTACTTGTGCTTCTTCCATTTCCATACTCCTTTCTCAAATTATTTTACCAAATTTTCCTGAGAAGTCAATTTATGGAACTATTGCATGAGATAAGTCCCAATTCCAAATAAGTTCAAGTTCATTAATAGTATCTTTATTGTAAGTGAAAAGCGCTGTTTCTCTTTCATTTTCAAGTGAAGGCTGAGTGAAGTTATTAGAGCCGATATAGGCATATGTATCATCAATGATGAATGTCTTTGCATGGATATACGGATTTGGCAAAGCGAGGACAGAGTCCCCAAGTTCTTTTTTAGCATCTGCTGCATAGGATGTTGGCATAAGAATTTTTACATCAACACCTTTTGCTTTTTGCTCTTTGAGGATATTTATTATTGATTGGTCAGAAATACTTTGTTCCCAAATTTTAATACTACTTTTTGCACTTTTTAATGCATTTTCAATTTTTTCTCTTGAATCAATGGGGCTTACAATAACATTTGGATTTGTGTTTGTAAAGTTAGTTCTATTCCAGTCAGCATTGAAAAGGTTTTTTAAGGTTTCCACATCTTCCCTATTATATGTTACAAGACCAAATTCTCTATTCTTAGCAAAACTTGAATAAGTAAAATTCCCGGTGAGGACAATTGCTTCGGTATCATCAATTACAACATATTTTGCATGTGTTAAGAAGAATTCAGGTCTTGCCCATCTTACTTCTATTCCATATTTTTTGAGCATTTCTCTTATATCGAAATTTTGGGTTTCCGATTGATATGGTGCTTCTTCGAGAATGACCCTAACCTCTACTCCTTGTTTTGCAAGATTTATTATAGGAGGAATAAAATCAAAGTCTGTAAAGCCATAGATATTAATGAAAAGCTCATTTTTTGCTTTCATCAATTCATTCAGAATTGCTTGCTTTCCGCCAAATGTTTCTGAAATAAGAATTTCATTTGTATTTTCTGATTTAACAGTCTTAAAAGTTCCAAGAAATACAACAGATAAAATTATTAAGGAGATGAACAAAAGTTTTAGTTTCTTCATGTTAGCCTCCTAAAGTTATTCTTACTTGTCTTGTTATGTTATCCCATTCAACCTTTGCCCCGAATGTTTCTGAAATAAATCTTATAGGCACAAACGTCCTTCCACTTGTAATTTCTGGAACCACTTTAGGGTCAATATCTATTGGGGTTTGTTTTCCGTTTACAATTGCATATGAGCTTCCAATTTTTAAAATAATTGTTTTATTTTGATATTTGATTGTAACCTCTTTAGTTGTATTGTTCCACTCAACAGTTGCGCCAAATGCTTCTGAGATAAATCTTATTGGGACAAGAGTTCTTCCGTTTTTGATGTAAGGTGCCGCATCAATTGTTTTTTTATCACTATTTATAATGATTTCGTTTTTTCCAACTGTAAGGATTATTTCAACAGGAGTAGTTTCAAATGAATATCTGAATAAGCCACCTGATGAGGTTAGAACAAAAAGGCTTCCACTTTTGCCGTAATAAAAGTCAGGCGATAAAAATACATTTATAACATATCTATTAGTTAGGCTAAAACCAATATTTTCATAACTTAAACCTCTATTTTTAGTTATGTATATATTGCCGTATGTGGTACCAGATGATCCCCATGCACCTACAACCATAAATCCGTCGCTTGCATAGTTTGGAGATATTTGAACGCCATCTGCCCATGTTGTTCCAAGATCGTAAATTTGCATAAAAGTGTTTCCTCTATCGTTTGATATAAATTCACCTGCTGCAGTCCCGACAAGAACAAGCCCGTCACTTAAAAATGTTTTTGAAATATCAAGCCCCGTAATACTCATTCCCCAGAATTTATTGTTTGCAATTTCTTTAAACGTTTTACCTGAGTCTTCTGACCTATAGAGGTTTCCACCATTCGTTGCAATAAAAATATAATTGCCTATCCCTTTGACAAAGTTTATATTTAAGTCATATGGATAAAGATCCTTTATTTTTTCTAAATTTGAAAGATTGAGATCCGATTTATAGAGGCCATCATCCTCTGTCCCTATGAATAATGTTTTGTTATATTCATAAATAACAGAAACTGAGTGATCTTTTAAAATGTCGAGTTGTTTGAAAGTTTTTCCTGCGTCGGTTGAAGCAAATATTCCCTCCCCAAGTGTTCCAATAAGAATTGTCCCATTTGAAATCTCTTTTACCTCAAGAATTTCGTGTGTATCAAGATTGCCAATGCTTTCGAATGATTTACCTCCATCTCTTGAAACGTATAACCCATTATTTGCAGTCCCAAGATAGACGGTTTTGTTTGTTGAATAATTAGGTGAGAAGCTCAAAGTTGTCGTATTTATATTAGTTATTCCTGTATTTGAAAGTGAAAAAGTTTTGCTTGCCTTGTCAAATTTAATGATACCATATTCATATGAAGCGATAAAAATAGCATCAGCACAAACATCAAAGGAGATATTGGTTGAAGGTACTGGAATTTCGTAAGTTGTATAACTTCCATTAACTTTGACAAACATTTTTTTAGTTCGTGAAAGTGCGTAAAGATTGTTCAAGTCATCTATCTTTATACCAATAATTTTGTTCCCATTTAATTCCTGATTGAATGTTTTCAGATCATTTGAAAGATAAATCCCACTTCCGAGTGTTGAAAATGCATAAGCGTTATTTTTAATGGATATTGATGTTATTGGCGAGTTTACAGTATAAAGAAGAGTTTTATTTGTTCCGTCAATTTTGTAAAACTTTCCAAATTCTGTTCCGATAAAATAGTTGTCGTTGTATGTTGCAATTGCGGTGACATATTCTGATGTAAATTTTGCAACTGTTTTCCATGAAGATCCATTATTTACCATAATCAAGTTTGTGTTTAAAACTTTTCCATCGCTTCGTTTTTCGAAACTCACTGAAACGGCCATAAGGGTATTCGTTATTGGGTCGCTTGTTAATTGAGTAATGTAGGTTGCTTCAATGCCCATTTGGTAGGGTTTGAAAGATTTTCCAAAATCGCTTGTCATATAAATGCCGTTTTTTGTTCCTATATAGACCGTGTTGTCCTTTGAAAAATCTTTTGAAAGTGCAAAATCATTTATACCTTCAAACGTTAAGTTATATCCAACGGAAAGGTTTATAGAGTTAAAAGTTTTTGCACCATCTTTCGAGACATAAAATCCTTCAGGACCACCTGCAAAGATTATTCCATCATTTGAAAAGTTTGTTGAAACGACAACTTTGTCAATTTCGCCACCGTAAAGACCAATAGGTTTAGTGAATATAGGTTCCTTAGCGTTAGTGTAAGATGCACCTGTTAGGAGAAAGATAAGAGTTAATAAAATAATAATTATTTTTTTCATCCTACCTCCTTAATGTTATTTTGGGTATATATTTTACGACAAAAATTAAGAAAAAAGAAATTTATTATTGATTTAAAATTGATTTAATCTTTGCAAGAATTATGTCCATTGCAATTTCGTTTTTGCCGCCACGAGGAATAATAATATCTGCAAACTGTTTAGTTGGTTCTACAAATTGGATATGCATTGGTCTTACTGTTTCAAGATACTGGTTTATAACTGATTTTAAGGTTCTTCCTCTTTCAAGAACATCTCTTTCAATTCTTCTTATAATTCTTACATCAGGGTCGGTATCGACAAAGATCTTGATTGAAAAGAAATCTCTTATTTCGTCATAATAAAAAAGAAGAATACCTTCAACGATAATAATTGGCTTGGGATAGATATCCTCAAATTCCCCCGTTCTTGCGTATTTTTCAAAAGAGTAAATAGGCACTTTTATTGGGATTCCATGCTTTAAATCTTCAAGATGCTTTTTTAAAAGTTCAATGTCAAAAATTGATGGATGGTCATAATTAAGTTTCTTTCTTTCTTCGATTGTTAACTCTGGAAAGTCCTTGTAATATGAATCCATCGAAATGATTGCAGTTTTATCTTTTCCCAAAGATTTTTGGATTATCTTTGCAACAGTTGTTTTGCCTGAGCCTGTGCCACCTGCAATACCAATAAATGTCGGTTTCATTATGCCTTTTGGACTACAAGTTTTGTGATTGCCTTTAAAGTTTCTACTACATTTATGCCTTCTTGCGCAATTGCTTCAAAATATTGGTATTTGTTATCTTTGTTTAAATCCTGTTGCAGTTCTTCTATTGAAAGGATATTTGGTAAATCCCTTTTATTGTATTGAAGGATAATTGGCATCGTTTCAACATTTTCCCCAAATTCTATGAGGTTTTCAATCATATCTTGAAAACTATCAATGTTTTCTTGTCGCTTTTCAATTTGAGAATCAGCAACAAAAACAATCCCATCAGTTGCTCTTAAAACCGATTTTCTCGTAAGTTTATAGATGTATTGTCCAGGCACAGTATAAAGGCTTAGTCTTATTGTGAAACCCTTGATGCTTCCAAGTTCAAGGGGTAAAAAATCAAAGAAAAGCGTTCTTTCTGTTTCGGTTGCGATACTTGTAAAATCGCCTTTTACTTTGTCCGGCAGGGTTGTATAAATGTGCCTGAGATTTGTTGTTTTTCCACTCATTGCAGGTCCATAATATACTATCTTAAAAGAGATTTCTCTCTTTGCAAAATTGATTGTACTCATCTTTTCTCCTTAGAATAGGTCTTCAATATCCTTTTCTACGTCCTCGTTTATAACCTTTTGAGTTTGGTTCTCTGCTCTTTTTTCTGCACCTTCGATTATTGGCTTTATTTCATTACCTGTTTTCTTTGCCCAAAATCTTATTGCGCCAATCGGTAATTTATTGTCGAAAATCATAGCAAGGAGTGCGTTTTGAGTAATAAGGGATATGTGAATGTTTGTTTCCTGTCCTTGGTGGAATGTAATTGTAAATTCCTTCTCACCCAAAAGCCTTGCAAGTTCATTTGTTGCAGAGAATACTCCTGCTGCAAGTGCAGATATGTTTTGTGCAACATCAGAAGTTATATCTCCACTTTTTGCAAGGAGTTCGCCGCTTTTGTTAAGAAGAACGATGTCCCTTGCTTCAGATTCGACAAGATACTCACCAAATAATTCTTCTATTTTTTTGAGTTCTTCTTCATTTAAAACAATTTGTACTTTTGAAAGTCTTCCTTCCATTTTATCCTGGTTTCAAAAACTATCCGAAATTGGATAGCTTTTGGTAGGCTTATTTTTAATCCGCCAATTCAAGTTAGCCATATAGCCTACAGGCGGAATTTGGCTAACCATAGTCCCTGCACCAAGCACAGGGACTAACCTATTTGGTAACCTTGCCCAATCCGTTAAGAGTGTTTTTAACGGAGAGAAGTCCCTAATAAATGACCTCCCAAAGATAGGGATACCAAAGGCTACCTTAATAACTTTCCTAAGTTTTAAAGAGTGTTTTAACTCTTCCCTAATCTTTTCCTTTCTTAGATCTATAAGTTCTTGGAGCTTTAGAGTGCTTGAGAATTTTCTAATTATTCCATAAATCTTGTTTAAGTTTTGCACGTTTAACAACTCTCTATTCCTCATATTTAATATCCTTAATTAAAACAGTTTTATTAACTGTTTTTAGCCTCCCAAAGTAACAATTTCTTTCCTTAATAATCCTTTTAATACCTCTAAGAACTTAACATAACTCATGGACATCTCTTCCATTATAATAGAAATTGGTGTGCCATCCAAGATATATTTAAGTAATTTTATTTCATCTTTAGATAATTCAACGCCATTTTTATCATTTTTCGTGTTTGGAAGCATTTTTGTAGTTTTTGTAATCTTTTTTATGATTTCAAAGTTTTCTTCTCTAAGATTTATACCGGTCGCTATAATATCAAATAAATCTTTCTTAATTGTCCTTGGCGGAAGAACGATATTTGTGATAAATGAGAATACTCCGTTAATTTCAAGAAATACATCAAGAATTGCCTCCTCTCCAATCGAAAATGGTCCATTTGCATGCACAATTTCTCCGTTTGAAAAGTAAATACCATACATCCCCATAACCCCATCAACTTCAAGTTTGCCAGATTTTTTGCTTGTTGAGATACTCTGTATTACTTCTTCCAATTTAAAATCGTTTAAATTTCCCTGTAAAGCCATCTCCTTTTCTCCTTTACATATAGTATGAAAATTTTTTAAAAATGCAAATCAAGTTATAATAAAGGGTAAAAAATTTTTAAGGAGGCAAACGTGGAACTTAAGTATTCAACAAAAAATGCATGGGAAGTATTAAAACATGATGAGGTAATTAATTTTTCTGAGTCTTACAAGGACTTCATAAGTAACGCAAAAACTGAAAGAGAAGCAGTAAAGTATTTGAAGAATGTTGCAGAGCAAAACGGTTTTGTTGACCTGTTTAAAGGAGATACGCACTCGGGAAAGTATTATGCAATAAATGATAACAAAAACATTTTTCTATTGAAAGACGGAATCCTCGGAGTGGAAAATGGTTTGAATTTTGTATTTGCGCATATTGATTCCCCAAGAATTGATATTAAACAAAACCCACTTTACGAGGGAGCGGATGTTGTAATGTTTAAAACACACTACTATGGTGGTATTAAAAAGTATCAGTGGGTGACAATTCCTCTTGCACTTCATGGCGTTATAATACTAAAAGATGGCACCAAATTGGAAGTTAGCATAGGAGAGAGCGAAACTGACCCAGTTTTTGTTATTTCGGATTTACTGCCACATCTTGCAAAGAAGCAGATGGAACAAAATGCAAGAGAAGTTATTCAGGGAGAAGCACTTGATCCAATTGTAGGAAGTATCCCTGACAAAGAGTCTGACAAGGAGAAATTCAAGACCGCAATACTTAAACTCTTGAACGAAAAATATGGAATAGTTGAAGAGGATTTTATAAGTTCTGAATTAACGCTTGTGCCTGCAGGTAAAGCCCGTGATGTGGGTTTTGATAGAGGTGCAATTGCATCTTACGGGCATGATGATAGAATTTGTGGCTTTACAGGGGCAATGGCGCTTATAGATGCAACAAATCCAAAAAGAACTATTGGTGTAATGCTATTTGATAAGGAAGAAATTGGAAGCGATGGTATTACTGGTGCTCAATCAGATTTTCTTGACTATGCAATTGAAAAGTATCTTGCCTTAAAAGGTATAAAGAATGTCTCTGTAAGGGAAGTTTTACATAAATCATACGGACTATCTGCTGATGTAAATGCAGCGATTGATCCTCTTTATAGGGATGTTTTTGATGATCAAAATTCTCCAATATTTGGACATGGAGTTGTTGTCACCAAATTTACAGGTTCTGGTGGAAAATATTCTGCATCTGACGCTTCTGCTGAATTGGTATTCAAGGTAAGGAAACTTTTTAATGAAAATGGGGTACCTTGGCAAATTGGCGAACTTGGTAAAGTGGATGTAGGTGGTGGGGGAACTGTTGCTAAATTTATGGCAAATAGAGGCATTCAGGTGCTTGATGTTGGGCCTGCACTTCTCTCGATGCATGCACCATTTGAACTTGCATCAAAAGTAGATTTGTATTCTTCCTACCTTGGATATAAAGCATTTTTAGAGAAATTTGAATAAGACTTTGAATTTGAGGGGGCAAAAGCTCCCTCTATTTTTATAATCCTCTTTTTTTCTTTAATTCTAAGAGATTTTCAAGTTTATCTTGAGGAATTGGCTTTGCTCCACCAAGAAGGTTTGCAACAGTTAGCATCTTGCACAGATTTTCGAGTTCTTCCATTCTCCCGACTTTATCAGTTGACCTTGAACCAACCCGCATAAATCCTAAGAATTAATTTTTAAAAACCTTCATTTTGCTACTACAAACTTCTGTTTGATCTTTTTGTTCTGATTAGATTCTTAACTCTTCAAAGGGAGTAATGTTTTTTGGAGGTTTAATATGAAGTATTTTAAGAATCTTGTTACCAAGCTCATCCCACTTTGTTTTAAGATAGAATGAATGTCCTTCTGCACTAAATTCTGTAAGATTCATTAAGTTGAGTGCTTCTTTGATTCTTTCAGGTGATGCTTTGATATTATTCTCTTTAAGTGTTAGTTCAAGCGTTCTTTCAAGAAGGAAAGAGAGGAAACAAACAACAAAGTGGCCTTTGATTCTTTTTTCGGTCCAGTGGAAGATTGGCCTAACCTCCAACGTACTCTTCATTATCCTGAATGATTCTTCTATCTTCCATAGAGCATGGTGTGCATCAAGAATGTCATTTACATTCATATCAGTCTTGCTTACCTCTATTGCATAGTATCCATCAAACATCTCATCCCTTGACATTGCATTTTTATCCAATTCCCAGTTCAGCTTGTTTGTCTCCTTGAGGTATTTTCTTCCTCCACGCTTCAAGCTTCCACTGATAGCAGAAGGGTTATCAAGAAATTTTACTCCTTTATCAATCAACCTCTGCCTATCCTCTCTATCCTTTTGAGCTCTCAAGGGAGAATAAGTTACAAGGAGCTTCTCTTTGAGGTCATACAGTTTGTTATCTGTATCTCTTACAGTATTTACATAATCAAGCAGCTTGTATCTGAAGGTTTCTTCATCTTGGCTTGAATCGGCTGAATTGAGGTTAAGGGTATCTTTCCCTTTTATTGTGACGTACCCCTCTTCATTCAGGATACTTTCCTGCACATCCTTCTTCATGCTCTTTATGCGTGATGAAACAATGTAATCATACCCTTTATCTTTGATTTTCTTTAAGTTGAGCTTTGAATTTAGCCCTCTGTCTGCAACGATGATTACCCTGCGTATGCCAAACCTTCCACTGAGTTTATCAAGGGACGACTCAAGTGTCTTACCTTCAAAGGTATTGCCAGGAAAGAGTTCATATCCTATTGGCCGACCAACCATATCAATGAGCAGTCCTAAGACAACCTGCACTTCATTAACCCTATTTTCTTTGCTGAATCCAAAGTCTCTTAATGTATCCTTCTTTACGCTTTCAAACCTGAATGTTGTTGCATCATAGAAGACAACATCAACATTCATATTGAATAGGCTCTTCTGTTTGTTAAAAAGGTAATCTTCAATTGTTTCTTTATGCTCTGATAGTATGTCAAGGGAACGATAGAGGTGGTTTAATCCTACAGAAGGAAGATTAGCATAGTGCAGTTGATTGTTGTATGTTCCAAGCTTACTCTTTGGATTCATAAGGTGTTCTGCTGCCATTAAGAAGATAGAAGTGTTTAAGTCAAACTGGATATTTGTTTTCTCTCTCATATCATTAAGCAGTTTATTTAATCCATAGTTATCCCAGAGTTTCTTGTAGACAGCATAGCCAGTATTAACGACATTTCCACCTTTTACCGTATTCAGGTCAATCATATCCTTAAACTTTGATAGTTCTGCAAGGCGAAGGCCTAATCTTCCAAACATTGGGTTGTTCTCAATCATATCTAATCTACCAAGGTTAAGGATCACCTTGTGCTTTATGATACTTTTTTCTTTGTCTCTGTATGCCGAGACTATGGAGACATACTTATGCTTTCCAGACTTAGTAACTTTTACAAACATATCCTATTGTATCATAAATATTAAAAAATGCAAGCAAAAACAAGAAATAAATGATAAAATATTGCTACTACAATTTTAAAAAACAAAAAATTACAGCTACATAAATACTACATTCTTTAGATAAAAATACTCAAAAATGAAGAGTAAGTGATAAAGTCAGGAGATTTTCAAGTTTATCTTGAGGAATTGGCTTTGCTCCACCAAGAAGGTTTGCAACAGTTAGCATCTTGCACAGATTTTCGAGTTCTTCCATTCTTCTAAATGCTCTTTCCAGTGTGTCCCCAACGGTAAGTGCACCGTGGTTTGCAAGAAGGAGAGCGTTATGGTCTTGTATTGCCTTACCAATATTTTCTGCAAGTTCTTTTGAGGAAGTTATCTCATAAGGAATTACAGGCACATCTCCCAATATTAGAGTAGATTCTTCGTGGACATTGTTTGGAATTGAAGAGTTTGCAATAGCAAAACCTGTTGCATATGGTGGGTGGGCATGTATTATTGCGTTTACGTCAGGACGAACTTTATAAATTTTTATGTGAAAAAGAATTTCCGAAGAAGGTTTCCCTTCACCTTCAACGACGTTTCCACTGAAATCAATTACAAGAATATCTGAGTAGTCTAATTCGTCTTTGGGAACACCTGAAGGAGTTATGTATATAAATTCCTCTTCTCTTACTGAAAAATTTCCACCGTAACTTCCGTTAAGTTGATGCTCATACAGTCTTCTTCCAATCGCTGCTATATCTTCTTTTATTTGTCTCTTCATTTTAACCACCTTTCGCCAAATTATTATACCAAAATACCTGTTTTTTGTGTAAAATAGAAAGTTAGGAGGTAAAAATGGTTATAACGGTAGATATTGGAAACACAAATATTGTGTTTGGATTCTTTGAAAAGGGAATGCTTCTAAATACTTTAAGAATTGTAACAGATAGCGGAAGGACATCTGATGAATATAGGTTGTTACTTCTGCAATTTATTAGAGAAGAGAAACTTCACGGAAACGTTGAGGATGTTGTAATCTCTTCTGTTGTCCCATCTCTTACACCTGTCTTTAGAGCAGTTGCACGAAAAATGGCTGGGAGAGATGCAATTCTTATTAACTCTGAGTTACCGATTGGAATAAAATTTGATGTTGACGAACCAAGGTTTGTAGGTGCAGATAGAATTTGCGACATTTTTGAGGCACATAAATTATTTCCGAATGAAAATGCCGTAACAGTTGATTTCGGAACGGCAACAACATTCTCTGTAATTACAAAAGATGGAAGATTCGTTGGAGGTCCTATAACAATTGGCGTGCTTCCTGCTTCAACAGAACTTTTTAGAAAAACTGCACAACTACCAAGAATTGAACTTGTGAAACCAAAAAGTGCGATAGGAAGAAATACCGTTGAAGAAATGCAGTCAGGTGTTATAAATGGTTTTGGTGGCCTTGTTGATAGACTTATAGAACTCATTGAAGAAGAACTTGGAGAAAAAGTACGTGTCATTGGCACTGGTGGTATATCCCATATTATGGAAGGTGTTTCAAAGAGAATAGAAATATTTGACAAACTTCTTACAATAAAAGGGCTTTATAGCATTTACGAATATGTTAAAGGAAAATGACACCTTGAATAGGCTTAATCCCGAAATTCCTATATTTCTTGCACCTCTTGCAGGATACACTGACTCCCCTTTTAGGAGGGTTGTTCGATCTTTTGGTGCGGGAATTGTTTTTACTGAAATGGTTTCTGTGATGGGAATAAAATTCAAGGATAAAAATACACTTGGGCTTCTTAAGTTTTATCCCGAAGAGCACCCGATTTTCGTGCAACTTTTTGGCTCGGATATCGATGCGTTTGCACATGCTTCAAAATTCGTGACTAATCTTAAATTTGATGGAATTGACATAAACGCAGGTTGCCCAGTCCCAAAAATTGTGAAAGATGGATCTGGATCATATCTTTTGAAAGATCTTACGAGACTTGCAAAGATTGTTCATGCTGTTAAAAGTTCTTCGGACTTACCTGTATCTCTTAAAGTAAGGAAAGGTTTTAATAAAGGCGAAAATGTGCTATCTGGAGTTTTAAAAATTGCAGAGAATGAGGGCGTGTCATTTTTAACGATCCATGCAATAACGACGGAAGAAGGTTTTAAAAAGGAAAGCGAAGATTGGGATGCGATTGCTGAAATTGTGGCAAAGGCAAAAATTCCTATTGTAGCAAATGGAGGTGTTGAAGAGGAGGAAGACGTAAAGGCGCTTTTTGAGAAGACAAATGCACCTTATGTTATGATTGGACGTGCAACAATAGGGCGTCCGTGGTTTTTGAAATCTTCCTATAAATTTTTAAAAGAAAACATCAAATTAGATATTCCAAATAAAGAAAAAATAGATATAATAGTAAGACATATAGAAAGTGCCGTTGAATTTTATGGAGAGGAAAAAGGAATAGTTGAGATGAGAAAACACTTTATTAAGTATGCAAGAGGAATAAGAAGAGCAGCAGAGTTTAGAAGATATGCAAATAGTATAAAAACTAAGGAAGAAGCAATAGCTCTTGTCAGGGCTTTTTTTGATGAAACGGAGGTTAAAGATGGAAGAACAAGTTGAAGGGAAAATCCAAATTTCTCGTAAAGGTTATGAGGAACTTAAAAAAGAATTAGAAGAAAGAAAAACAGTCATTCGTCAGGAGATTTCTGAAAGAATCAAGCAGGCGATAACTTTTGGAGATCTTTCTGAAAATTCTGAATATGATGCGGCAAAGCAGGAACAGGCCTTTAACGAAAGTAGAATTGCAGAATTGGAAGCAATCCTTTCAAAGGCAGAGATAATAGATGAAGATGCAGTTGATACAGATAAGGTAAATATCGGTTGTAAAGTCGAATTGAAGAACCTTTCAACGGGAAAAGTTGTAAGTTATTACATCGTAGGTCCAGCTGAATCCGACCCTGACGATGGAAAAATTTCATCAACTTCTCCTGTTGGACGAGGTCTTATTGGGCACAAAGTAAACGAGATAGTTGAAATACAAATTCCAAAAGGAACAGTTAGATACAAGATTTTAAAGATAGTAAAGGGTGATTAGGATGGAACTTCCAAACCTAAACGAAGTAGAGAGAAAGAGGGCAGAATTAGTCCAAATTTTAAAGGCTTCAGGCGTAGATCCGTATGGGCGAAGATTTATAACGTCTTTTAATAATAAATATCTTAAAGATCATTTTGATGAACTTATAGACAAAGTTATTGAAGCACGTGGCAGAATAATGGCTATAAGAGGTCATGGAAAAGCAAGTTTTGTAGTTCTGAGAGATTTTTCATCTGATATTCAACTATACTTCAGGCTCGATAACCTTGGGGAAGAAAAGTATAATTTCTTTAAGAAAGCAATAGACATAGGCGACTTTATTGGAGTTAAAGGAAAACTTTTTAAAACTCATACGGGCGAAATAACAATTGAGGTAACAGATTTCGAACTTCTTACAAAGGCAATAAAAGTACTTCCAGAGAAATATCATGGTCTTAAGGACACCGAACTTAGATATAGAAGGCGATACCTTGATTTAATTGCAAATAGAGACGTCCTTGAAACATTCGTCAAAAGAAGCAAAATTATCCAAAAGATAAGGGAAGTTTTCGATAAGAGCGGTTTTATTGAAGTTGAAACACCCATGTTGCAGCCAATTGCTGGTGGTGCATCGGCAAGGCCATTCAAGACTTACTACAACGCACTTGACCAAGAGATGTATTTGAGAATTGCACCAGAACTTTATTTAAAGCGTTTGATTGTTGGAGGATTTGAGAAAGTTTATGAAATAAATAGGAACTTTAGAAACGAAGGTATTTCAACAAAGCACAATCCTGAATTTACCATGCTCGAAGCCTATTGGGCTTATGCAGATTACACAGACGTGATGAATTTTGTAGAAAATCTTCTTTACGAAGTTGCACTTTCTGTAAATGGGACACCAAAGGTGACATTTTTAGGGCATGAAATTGACTTTACTCCACCCTTCAGAAGGATAAAGTTTGAAGAGGCACTTAATGAATATGCAGGAGTGACTCTTGAAGAGTTAAGAGATTTAAGTAATGCACAGAGTATTTTAAATAGGCTCGATATCAAGATGGACAAGCCACTTACTGTTGGGAACCTCATCAACGAAGTCTTTGATAAGAAGGTTGAAGAACATCTCATACAGCCAACTTTTGTTTATGAATTCCCAATCGAAATATCTCCACTTGCAAAAAGAACTTCATACGATCCTCATATGGTTGACAGATTTGAGCTCTTTATAGGCGGTCTTGAACTTGCAAATGCATTCTCTGAGTTAAACGATCCACAGGACCAATATGAGCGATTCTATGAGCAGATGGAAGCAAAGAAAAAGGGTGATGTTGAAGCGCAGGAAATGGATATGGACTATATCGAGGCAATGGAGTATGGTTTGCCACCAACTGGTGGGCTTGGAATAGGGATCGATAGGCTTGTAATGATTTTAACAGGCAAAGATTCAATAAGAGAAGTAATTCTTTTCCCACAACTTAAGAAAAAAGAGGTTAATGAAAAAGAAGAAGAGTAGTGGATATGTTTGCACTGTTTGTGGGTATAAATCGCCAGTTAAATTAGGTAAATGTCCTCAGTGTGGAAGTTGGAATTCGTTTGTTGAGGAAGAAGAATCCGAAAAAGAGGACGTAAATATAGTAACACTTGAAACTGGTAAGAGCGAGAAATTTGAGCGTATAAAAACAGGTATTAACGAATTTGACAGAGTCCTTGGTGGTGGTATCGTCAGGGGCTCTATAATTTTAATAGGTGGAGAACCAGGTATAGGAAAATCAACTCTTATCCTTGAAGTGCTTGATAGGGTTGCAAAATTTGGACGTGTGCTTTATGTCTCTGGTGAAGAATCAAAAGAACAGATAATGATGCGTGCAGAAAGGCTAAATATCCACAACAAGAACATAGAACTTCTCACAGAGCAAGACATAGACCTAATAAGAGATTTAACATTGTCAAGAAAACCAATATTACTTGTTATTGATTCCATTCAAACGGTGTTTTCTAAAGATGTTGAAGGTGCACAAGGAAACATAAACCAAGTAAAAGAGTGCACTAGAATCCTCATTGAAATTGCAAAAAAACACGGAGTTTCCGTTATTCTCATTGGACATGTAACGAAAGAAGGAACAATTGCAGGACCAAAAACTATTGAACACATGGTTGACGGCGTTTTTTATATCGACGGAACGAGAAATGATATCTTAAGGCTTTTTAGGGGAGTTAAAAATCGTTTTGGCACAACAAATGAGGTTGGATTTTTTGAAATGGGGGAACAAGGGCTTATCGAAGTTAAAAATCCGTCGCTTGAGTTTCTTTCAGGTGGGGTTTTGAAGGAAGGGTCTGTTATAACATCGGCATTAGAGGGAAGCCTTCCCATATTCTTTGAGGTGCAATCTCTTGTTACGCCTACGATATTCCCAATCCCAAGGCGAGTTGCAAGCGGCATTGACTATAATAGACTTTTGCTTTTGATTGCAATTATTGAGAAAAGATTACGAATAAAATTGGGTGGTTTTGATATTTATGTGAATGTTGTAGGTGGATTTAAACCAGATGATAGAACAAACGATCTTGCATTTGCATTATCAATAGTTTCTTCCTATTACGAGAAGCCATTGATTAACAAATCAGTTGTTTTGGGTGAATTGGGACTTTCGGGAGAAGTTCGCCCAACTGTTGGTATTGAGAGAATGGTAAAACAAGGGAAAAGCCTCGGCTTTGAAAACTTTGTTATCCCAAAGTTTTTTGAAGGGAAATTAAAAATTAATGACATAAATTTATTTTTTGTTTCTACAGTTGAAGAAGCAAAGGAGATAGTTTTCTAATGGATGTTTCTGCTATCATTGTTGCAGCAGGTAAGTCTACACGCGCAAATGGTGTTGACAAGAATTTTGTAAAGATTAACGGGAAATTTGTTGTAGAATTCTCAATCGGGGTTTTTTTAAAAGTTGACGAAATAAAAGAGATAATTCTTGTTCTTAATGATGACAACTTTGAAAAAGGAAAAAACCTTGCAAATAAATATAAAAATCTTTCACTTATTAAAGGCGGAGAAACTCGTGCAGTTTCTGTTAAAAATGGGGTTGAGATTGCAAAAGGCGAGAGAGTGCTTGTGCATGACGGTGCAAGACCTTTTATAAATAGAGAACTTGTTGTAAGAATTTTAGAAAATCTCAAAAATTTTGATTGTGTAATACCTGCAGTTCCCGTAAGGCACACAATAAAAGAAGTAGAAAATGGTTTTGTCAAAAAAACTTTTGACAGGACAAAACTCTTTGAAGTACAAACACCCGAGGGTTTCAGAAAAGATCTCCTTATTCAATTATACAAAAATTCTATATTAGATGACTCGATATTCGACGAATCCATTCTTTTTGAAAGGGCAAATATTCCTGTGAAAGTCGTGGATGGGCTTTACGAAAATTTTAAAATAACGACCCCACTTGATATATTTTTAGCAGAAATATTTTCACGGACATGGAAACAAGAATAGGTATTGGCTACGATTCCCACAGATTTGTAGAAGGCAAGACTCTCTATCTTGGAGGAGTTGAGATTCCGTTTGATAAAGGCCTGTATGGACATTCCGATGGTGATGCTCTAATTCATGCAATTATTGATGCAATCTTAGGTGCATTGAGTTGGGGTGATATTGGCAAGTGGTTTCCTGACAACGACCCGAACCTAAAGAATATAAGAAGCACAGTCCTTCTATCCAGAGTAAAAGAGAAACTTGATCAGAATCATGTAAGTATTATTAACATCGATAGCGTAGTGATTCTTGAAGAGCCGAGAATTGCTCCTTTTACTGATTCAATGCGTGAGGTAATCGCAAAAATTCTTGGAATTGAAAAAGATAGGATAAGTATAAAAGGAAAAACAAACGAAGGCATGGGGTTTGTTGGTAGAAAAGAGGGCGTTCAGACACTTGCAATTGTAGTTTTAGAAATTTAATAGATAATTTATAATACAGTAGAATAGAAAATAAAGGAGGGAAAAATGAAAAACAAAGTTGATATTGTAAGAAGTATCTATCTTTTTTACGTTAGCCTTACAGGTGTAATCTTTCTTATTGTCGGTCTCATAAAGACTACGAATGCTTTAACTTCGATTTATTACCCAGGAACGGAAATATGGTATAATAAGTATTTTTATTTTAAAGATTTATATGAGGGCATCGTAATGACTTTTTTGGGTCTTATAATTTTCCTTTTTCACTGGTATTTTATTGTTAAAGAAAAACGGCTTGGGAAAATTTCGGATATACAATATGAATCCTCAATGAATTTTTTTGAGGCGATTTTCTTTTATCTTCTTTGCTATGTTGGTATAACGATTTTTATTATTTCTTCTATAAACCTTGTGAGTGGTTTTTACAATATAAATTATCCGCCACCAGTTATAGACGAAAGCGGTAAGATAATAAAGGAATCCACTCCATATGTTACGAAAGACATTGGTAAAATTATTAGAAGTATAATTTCAATGATAATAGGCTTTATAACTTTTCTTATTGGCTTTATAAGAGTGCAACTTTCAATGAAAAAGATTGAGAAGCAAGAAATTAATACTTGAAAAGTAATAATTTAGTGGTATAATTAATAAGAAGGAGGTCGAAAATGAGTGTTAGAAAAATTAAAGATGGCGTCTATGCAGTAGGCGTAAATCACTGGGATAGAAAATTATTTGATGAAATTATTCCACTTCCAAACGGCACAAGTTATAATTCATACTTAATAATAGGTTCACAGTATACGGCACTTATTGATACTGTTGATCCTGCACTTCAAGATGGTCTTATAAACAATTTAAAGGAATTTAAGGATTTGAAAGTTGATTATATAATTTCTCAACATGCAGAACAAGATCATTCGGGTAGTATCCCAAAAATTCTTGAGATGTATCCAGATGCAAAAGTTGTTACAAATGAAAAGTGTAAAGAACTTTTGATTGAGCATCTTGGAATTCCTGATGAAAAATTTATTGTAATAAAAGACTACGACAAGCTTTCCTTGGGTAATAAAACCCTCACTTTTATTTTTACTCCTTGGGTTCACTGGCCAGAAACGATGAGTACATATCTTCAAGAAGATAAAATACTTTTTACATGTGATTTCTTTGGATCCCATTATGCAACTTCTGAATTGTACGCAAAGAATAGCGAAATTGTTCTCGAAGGGGCAAAAAGATACTACGCTGAGATAATGATGCCATTTAGGAATTTTATAAAGAGTAATATAAACAAAATTGAAAAATTTGACTTTGAAATTATTGCTCCAAGTCATGGTCCTATGTGGAATGACCCTAAGTTTATAATAAATGCTTACCTTGACTGGATTTCTCCTGTCGTTAAAAATGAAGTTGTGGTTCTTTACACATCGATGCATGGGAGCACAAAAGTAATTGTAGATGAACTCTATAATAGATTGGTTGAAAATGGAATAAAAGTTACACCATTTAACCTTGTCTCTGCGGATCTTGGGGAAATTGCAATTTCTCTTGTTGATGCTGCAACGATTATTTTTGCCTTTCCAACAGTTTTAACAGGGCCGCATCCACTTGGGGCAAGCATTACTTATTTTGTGAATGCCATTAAACCGAAAACAAAATTTGCATCTTTCATTACCTCTTATGGCTGGGGTGGAATGACTATTAAATGGGTAAAAGAACACATAGGAAACCTAAAGGTAGAAATGCTTGGTGAACTTGAATTTAAGGGCCTTCCAAAAAAGGAAGATATCGAAAAAGTTAATGAAATTGTAATGCGTATTGTAGAGGCACATAAGTCTATTGGAATTTTATGAAATTTATGGTATAATTAAGTGATTTAAAATAATTATAAATAAGGAGGTAGGAAATGGCACTAAAAGATTTAATTCAAACGGCAGATTTTACAAAAGAGAAGCACACCCCAGTTATTGAAGTTCTTGAAAAAGGAGATAAGACAAAGATTAGGGTTTCTGTTGGTAAAGAAATTCCGCATCCTAATACAACTGAACATCACATTGAGTGGATCGAGGTTTACTTTAAACCAGCAGATGGAAAATTCCCGTATTTGCTTGCGAGATTTACATTTGACTCTCACGGTGCATCTACAAATGGTCCAAACACATCACAGGTTTATACTGAGCCAGATGTAACATTTGTTGCAAAGATTGGCACTGATGGAGAACTTTTTGCACTTTCTTATTGTAATATTCATGGGCTTTGGGAAAGTGAAGTAGTAAAAATTTAAGGGAGGTATTTAATGACTCAGAAATTCCAAATTTATAAGTGCGAAATTTGTGGAAACATTGTTGAAGTCGTTCACGAAGGGCAGGGAACTCTTGTTTGCTGTGGACAACCAATGACGCTTATTGGAGAAAAAATTAGCGAGTCTGAAGCAGGACAAGAAAAACATATTCCAGTTCTCGAAAAAATGGAACATGGCACTCTCATTAAAGTCGGATCTGTTCCTCACCCAATGGAAGAGGAGCACTATATTGAGTGGATTGAAGCATTTAATAAGGATGGGAAAGTTGTCAAAGTTCCATTAAAGCCAGGAGATAAGGCAGAAGCCCATATTGGTTGGTCAATTGAAAATATTGTTGAGGTAAGGGCATACTGCAACAAGCATGGTCTTTGGGCAAAAAGGATTTAAAGGGGGCTAAAATGATTAGCACAAGACTTCAAGATGCAATAAATGAGCAAATTAATAAAGAGTTTTTCTCAGCGTATCTGTATCTTTCAATGGGTCAGTACTTTGAGAGTAAATTTTTGAGAGGCATTGCGCACTGGTTTTATGTGCAATACAAAGAAGAACTCAAACATGCAGAGAAGTTCATTAGTTTCTTAAACGAGAAGGGCGGGAGAGTAATTCTCAATGGTATTCCTGCACCAAAAGTTGAATGGAACGGCGCACTTGATGCGTTTAATGAAGCATATAACCACGAAAAATTCATCACTTCTTCAATTGAAGACATAATGAAGATTGCAGTTGAGGAGAATGACTTTTCCACACAAAATCTTCTCAATTGGTTCTTAGACGAGCAGGTTGAGGAAGAAGCGCAAACGCTTGAAATTGTAAAGAAATTGGAACTTGTAGGAGAACACGGGCAAGCACTCTACATGCTTGATAGAGAACTTGCTCAAAGACAGGGTTAGTTATAAACATTTTTTGTCTTTTGCCCCCTAATTTATTAGGGGGCTTTTAATTTTGTGCTAAAATACAAAAGAGGTGAAAAT
This sequence comes from Caldisericum exile AZM16c01, assembly GCF_000284335.1. Taxonomy (NCBI): domain Bacteria; kingdom Pseudomonadati; phylum Caldisericota; class Caldisericia; order Caldisericales; family Caldisericaceae; genus Caldisericum; species Caldisericum exile. Next base: position 1,195,314 of record NC_017096.1, on the reverse strand, counting down.
ATGGAAATTTTTACTGTGCGCACTTCAAAAAGAGAAGAAATGATTGAAATAACTTCCAGGGTTCAAGAAATCGTAAGAAATTCAAAAGTCCAAAGTGGTATATGTGTTGTTTATATTCCTCATACGACTGCCTCGATTACAATTAACGAGAATGCTGACCCAAGTGTAAAGAAAGATATCATTAATTACCTATCTAAACTCATTCCAGAAAATGCTAATTATTCTCATCTTGAAGGAAATGCAGATGCACATATAAAGGCATCTATTATGGGTCAATCGAGAGCTATCATTATTAGAGACGGAAGACTTGTCTTAGGAACATGGCAGGGAATTTTCTTTGTTGAATTTGATGGACCTCGAACACGGGAAGTATTTGTGGAAATTGTCCCTAAGATTCCTCAAGGTGCTTAAGGAGTTTTAGCATTGCTTCAACCGAAGCATTGAAAAGTTTTTCTCCCAATTCATAAGAGCCTTCTTGACTGTCGTTAATAATTCCTGTTTCAGTTATGTATTTTTGTGCTAAATCGTTTGTAACATAATATTTGGGGATTTCTCTTTTTTCTTCTGTTAGAAATGCTGTTTTCACAAGGGACTTATCAATATACATGATCATTGAAACTTCTCCTCTTCCTGCATGCCCTGCGTTATTGTACAACTCTTTCAGCTCTTCCATAAGCCACCAGGATGTAACCAAAAATTTAGAGTTTGTAAGTGTGTTTGCAAGTTCATCAAAAGCACATCTCAAAGGTGCAATGTTTCCACCGTGTCCATTTACAAAAAAGAAATTCCTAAAGCCATGTTTATGAAGCGATGTTATGTAGTCCTTTAGGTAATTTATAAGTGTTGTTGGGCTTATTGAAATCGTCCCATGAAAACTATATGTTATAGAATGGCAATTGCCTACATTGATCGTTGGTCCTACAATTCTTAAACTTACTTCACCCAACTTTCTTGCAAGTGCCTCTGCTGTAAGTGTATCGGTTCCTAAGGGAAGTGCGTTAGAATGTTCTTCTGTTGCACCGATTGGAATAATAATAGTTTGATTTGTTTTAAGATACTCTTTTACTTCATGCATTGTCATCTTCATGAGCTCCATCGCTATCCCCCGATTCAAATGCTTGCATTAATTCTTTTGCTTCCTTCAAATCGACTCTCATAACAAATACATTAAACTGTCCTGTTGCTCCAAGAAGCGGATTTGCTCCAATATTATCAATTACAATTCCGCCTTGTCTCATAGGTCCTGGGCGCTTCATCATCGTTTTTATGCCATTTATTTCCAATAAATTCGATAGCACTTCTGCTTCAAATTGATTTTCGCATGTTTTAAGCAAAACCCACTCAAAATTCTTTTCAACTGGGTCAAAATAATATCCGCAGTTTACACAAATTTTTGCATCATCTTCATTTTCAAAGCCGCACTTTGGGCATTTTTTCATTTGTATCCTCCTACTTTCACATTATAGTATGCATTTTAAAATATGGAAATTTCTGATAAAATTTGTTAGTTTCTTTTTCGGAGGTACACGTGGTAAGAGTTCGTTATGCACCCTCTCCAACAGGAGAGATACACATAGGTAATGCAAGAACTGCATTATTCAATTATCTATTTGCTCGTCACAATAAAGGGACATTCATTTTAAGGCTTGATGATACAGATGAAAAACGTTCAACCAAAGAAGCCATTGATAGCATGATAAGGGACATAACATGGCTTGGCCTTGATTGGGATGAAGGATACCTAAAAGGGGGAGATTTTGGTCCCTATAGGCAAAAAGAACGCCTTGATATATACAACCACTACATCGATATCCTCCTTCAAAATGGTTTTGCTTATGAACTCTACTACACAGACGAAGAAGTAGATTCAATCCGTGAAGAGTACGAAAAAACACTTAAAACCTTCTCCTATAGAAAATTAAAAGAAAATGAAACAGAAGAAAGAAGAAAATCCTTCAAAGAAAAAGGACTCACCCCTGCCATAGTCTTCAAGGTAGAAGAAAACAAAGAAATTGTAGTCCATGACCTTGTAAGAGGAGATGTTGTCTTTAACTCAAACGAATTCAAAGACTTTGTAATAAGAAGATCCAATGGCCTTCCCGTATATAACTATGCAACAGTAATTGATGATGCCCTCATGAAAATAACCCATGTGATACGAGCAGAAGAACACCTCTCAAATACTCCAAAACAGATTCTCATCTTTGAAGCACTCAACTTCTCTCTTCCTACATTTGCACATATATCCCTTATCCTTGCACCAGATAGAACAAAACTCTCCAAAAGACATGGTGCAACATCCTTAGGACAGTTTAGGGAGATGGGTATTCTTCCTGAAGCAATGTTTAACTTCCTTGCTCTCCTTGGTTGGTCTCCCAAAGACAATAGAGAATTCTTTACAAAAGAAGAACTCATTGAACTCTTTGACCTATCAAATGTCAATAAAGCACCTGCTATCTTTGACTTTGAAAAACTAAAATGGATGAATCATAAGTATATACTCGATAAAGATTTAAAAAGTCTTTGTAGCGAAACACTTCCTTATTTGAAAGATGCGTATAATGTTTTAGATTGCTCCGAGAGAACTCTTTTGATTCTTGATGCAGTCCGTGGAAACATGAATTTTACAAAAGATGTTGTTCCTCTTTCAAAGCCATTTTTTGAAAGGACTCTTAATTCAATTTCAGAAACTGATTTAAAAGCACTTCAAGACCCTCACGCCTTGAAGGCTCTCAAGTACGTGTTAAATAACCTTGATAGTGTAGAATTCACTCAAGATGATATTGAAAAGTTTCTCAATAGCCTCAAGGATGTGCTTCAGATTTCTGGAAAAAAGATATACCATCCATTGAGAATTTCTCTTTTCTACTCTCGAAATGGGCCAGAATTATGGAAGATTTTCCTTATCCTTGGAAAGGATGAAATAAAAGAGAGATTAAAAGAAGCAATTAGTTTAATAAGTAAGTCAATTCAAGAAGAGTAAGCACTGCTATGGCACCTGCAAATTGAGAACGAAATACACCACTTTTTAGAGTAATGCTTGGGATTTCATTTTGATTGAATATTTCAATTTCTTTTTCGCTAAATCCACCTTCAGGACCAACAAAAAGTGTTATTGGTTTTGATAGATTGGCAATTTTTACAGTATCTTTTAAGGATAAATTTGAACCAAAATGAAGCACAAATGCGTTTTCTTTAAACATTGAAATTGCCTTATTGAGATTTTCAAAGTATTGCAGTTCCGGTATGAAACAAATTTCGCTTTGCTCGGAGGTATTCAAGATGATTTCTTTGAGTCTTTTCAGTTGTGCTTCTTTAAGCGAATTTGTGCTTCTCTCAGTTTTTACAAGTATAATTTGTAAAACTTTTGTAGTTACAAGAAACCTTATTGCATCTTCAAGTTCGCTTTTATCAATTATGCTTTGGACAATTTGTAATTGCACTTTTGGTGAAGTTTTTTTAGATTTTTCAATAATTCTAAAGGTAAGAAAATCTTTTTCTATTTCTGTGCATTCGGCCTTATAAATGAAATCTTCGTCAAAAAATTTAATGACTTCTCCTCTTTTTATACGAAGCACATTTCGAAGGTGGTGGAGAAGGTCGTTCTCTACAAAGATTAAATCCCTTTTGATTTTACTTTCTCTTAAATAGTAAATGGCCATTTTTTCTTTTTAAAACTCCCAATGTATATTATAATATCTCGGTATGGAAAGAAAACAAATTGTGGAACTTGTGAAAAGTAAACTTGACCAAAATCTCTACAAGCATTCACTTGCAGTTGAAGCGGTAATGAAAGAAATTGCAAAGCGCTTTAATGAGGATGAAGAGAAATTTGGCATTGCAGGGCTTGTGCATGATATAGATCTTGATACAACAAAGGATAAACCACACCTCCATAGTATTGTTGGAAGCGAATATCTAAAATCGCTTGGTTTTAGCGAAGAAATTGTTCTTGCAGTTAAAAAGCACAACCCCTTACACAAATTAGAGCGTGAAACTTTACTGGAGAAGACTCTTTATGCAGCAGATCCCTTAACGGGACTTATCACAGCCTGTGCTCTTGTTAAAGGAAGAAAACTTTCAAATGTGGACAAAGAATTCGTTTTAAAGAGATTTAAGGAAAAGCGCTTTGCAGAAGGTGCGAATAGAGAACAAATTGCAAGTTGTAAGGATTTTGGAATGTCTTTAGAAGATTTCGTTGATCTTGGCCTAACGGCAATGAAAAGAATAAGCGATGAACTTGGGTTATGAGATTTATAGATAGAATTAGAAAATTAGACTTGGATGAGAGGATTCGTATTTTAGAATCATATCTCAAGAAGCATCCCGAAGATGGAATTGGGGCTTACAGGTATTTGAGTCATCTTTATGTTTTGAAAGGTGATTTAAGTTCCGCCGGAAAGACACTCAAATACGGTATCGAAAAAAATCCAAATAATTTATGGCTTCAACTTGAATTGGGTGACTTTTACTTTTTCACCCTTGAGGATGTTGAAAGAGCAGAAGAAATATATAGAAATATATTCACAAAATTTTCTAAGCCTGAAAGAAGCACCCTTTCTCCATATCGATATGTTTTAAAAAGACTTACAACAATTACCTACAACAAAGGTAAGCTTGACGAAGCAAGAAGATTTTATGAACTATTCTATGCAATTGAACCATCTGACTTTTATGCAACGGATTTTGTAAGATTCGGAGAATTACTTTTTAAGGAAGGGAAAATTGATGAAGCAAGGAAAGTGATTGAAACAGGGATAAAAACACATCCAAAGAAAAAAGAACTAAAAGAGTTTGCAAATAAATACTTGGGCGGTAACTATGTTTTTGAAAATAATACACTTGAAACTTTTATTGAGAAAATTCCTGTAAGAACTCCTCTTGTGAAGGAAGACGATGATCTTATTGAAATAATAAAAAAATATGCATTACCATACCTTAAAGTTGGTGATATAGTTACAATATCTTCATGTGTTGCAGCCATAGCAGAAGGGCGATTATTCCCCGTTGATTCGATTAAGGTAAGCAAACTTGCAAGGTTTGTCTCCCACTTTGTGAATCAAGAAAGTATACCTTTTGGTGGCGCCGCTCCTCTTGCAAATCCATATGCAATGCAAGTTGCAATTGAGGAAGTTGGTCCTATTAGAATAATTTTAGGATTCTTGGCAGGTGCGATAGGAAAAGTTTTTGGGCTTGATGGAGTTTTTTACAGAGTTGCAGGAGAACAATCAGCCCTGATCGACGATCCACCTGGTGCAATTCCTCCTTATGACTATTACATTATCCCTGGTCCTATTGATTCTAATGGACTTGTAAGGAAAATTAAGAAGGAAATTAACTCTGAAGTTGCAATAGTTGATGCAAACGAACTTGGAAGAGCATGGGTTGTAGGCGCAACGGAAGGGATTAATAAAAAGGAATTAGAAAAAGTTTTAAGTGATAACCCTGCAGGGAATGAAGACGAAGGAACCCCAATAGTTATCGTAAGATTTTCGAAATAAAATTACCCCGGCTTTGCCCGGGGTAAGTAAATATATATATGAATGAGTATATTTATGGTTTTTTACTATTTTTTGAGTTTTCGTTAGGTTTGTTTGTCTTTGAGTTTTCTGAATTATCTTTAGATTCGGGTCTTGTTTGAATTATTATTTGTGTTGCCTTATAGTTTGTTCCGTCAAATCTTATGTGAATTTGAACCTTTTGTCCCTCTTCTAATGCGCTTATATCGACCCTGCCTTTTCCGTTTTGTTCTATCTTGGTTGAATCATCTATGTAAACGGGATTTGCGAAGTCTTCCAAAGTAATCATATTGTTTGAAATATTTACAATCTTTGTATTTATTTCGTATTCTTTTTGAGAATTTTGTTGTTGATTTTTCTCTTCATTTTGCGTAGTTTGAGATTCGTTCTGTTCCTGATTTTGTTCCTGGCTCTGTTCTTGAGTGTTTTTATTTTGAGAGGCTTCTTTTTCAGTTCCTTTTGTATCCTTGTAGAGAATTATATCTCGTGCAAAAAGTGTATCTCCATCTTTCACTGCATGCACCAAAACGGTATCACCTACTTTAAGGTCAGTTAACGCTATTACCTTTCCAAGATATTTTGCACTTGTGTTTTCGTTAAGAGTTATCGCTGTGTTATCTATAGTGAGAGTATTTTCACTTACTTCTTTGATAGTTCCTTTTACAACTATAATAAGGTCGTTCTCATTTCGTTCGGTCTCAGTTTCTTTTTCCTTATTTTGAGGGGAAGTTGTGCTACCCTGATTCTTATTTTGATTTTTGTTTGTGTTCTGTTCTATTTCATTTTGCGAAACACTTAAATTATTTGTAGTATTTGTCGCTTTACTTACACCCGAAGACGCACTTTCACCCGTTAGGTCTTTTTCGCTTAAAGTGGTATTTAGGGTATCAAGAATTTTACCCCAACCAAAACCTTCTTTTCGTAACTCAATAACTTTATCAATATCGATATTTTTATCCTTTGAAAGTGCAGAAATTACAACGGCATCTGCAAATGGAAGATTTGCTTCGGTAATCTTCTCAGAAACGCTTGAATCGATTTCAATTATTCCTTCGAAACTCTTTGCTTGCGTTTCTATTTTGATACTTTTAATAAGTTGCGGAAGTGTTCCAGATTTTCCGAAAACAGGTACAACAAAAGATAGAAGGAATGTAAAGGCAATTGCAATCGCTAATCCCAGAAAAACATTATGCCTTATATGTTCCATCCTTTTTGCGTTTTTAATCTTATTCATAACTTTGCCTTTTAGTTCAGAATCGGGTATATTGTCTTCTAAGTAATTTGAAACAATTTTTTCAAACTTTTCCATTCTCTATCACCTCCCTTAATTTGTTTCTTGCTCTATGCAATCTTACTCTTATATTTTCCTCTGATTCATTTAATAGAAATGCAATCTCTTTTGTAGTCATGTTATCGATGTAAAAAAGAGTAACTATGCTTCTATCCTTTGCATCAAGTTGTTTCAACGCATCTTCAACTATTTCCTTTATATCATCTGAATTATTCTTTGATTCTTTTTCAATGAATTTCAAAGGTTGCTTTTTACCGTTTTTTAATGCATAGTTTATTGTAATGCGCTTAATGTAACCTAAAACTGTGTCTCCATTATCAAGCATCTTTCGTTTTTCGTAAATTTTAAGATACGTATTTTGTACAATATCTTCTGCATCCTCTTTTGAGAGGGTTATTGCATAAGCAATTTTATAAACATACTTATAAGTTAAATTGTAAAGCATTTCAAAAGCCTCTAAATCACCCTGTTTTACTTTTGGAACAATTTCCTTTAACTTATCTTCCACATCCATAATATGCTCCACCTTCTAAAAATGTTACACCTAAATGTACAAGTTCACAAACATTATGAACACTTACCTTTGTTAAAATTTTCTATAAACTTAGCAAAGGAGGTAGGTACCGTAAAGGGAAGGATAGGTACCCAGACTGTCTTATTTGCCCTCTATCCTTTAAGTTTAGTTAAAAAGTTAAAGTATGTCAATGATGTAAAGCTTACAAAAAAGGCAAAGATAAAACTTATCTGGATAGAGTACTATAAAAAGGTAAACAATATTTCTAAAACTTGTAGACATTTTGGTATATCAAGGACTACATTTTACAAATGGCTAAAAAGATATGAAAAATACGGCTTGCAAGTTTTGTTGGACAGACCTAAAACTCCTTTGAGAAAAAGAGCTCCTACTGTAAGGAAACAATATGAATTAGATGTAATAAGAATAAGAAACGAAAATCCTACTTAAAGCAAAGAGAAAATAGCGAGATATCTTGAAAAGGAAAAGGATATAAAGGTATCCCCTCTACAGTATATAGGGTATTGAAAGCCTTTGGCCTTATAGAGAGAACAAAAAGTCTTAAACAAAAGAGAAAACAAAGTCAAAGCAGAAAAAGAACAAAGACAGGTCTAAAAGATAGAGCCCCGGAAGAAGTAGTTCAGATAGACCTAAAGCAGTGGGTGTTACTTATTACCAATTCACAGCTATAGACAAACACAGCGGACTTGTCTTTGCAAAGGTCTATGAGAATAAAACATCAAGAAATACAAAACTTTTTATTAAAGAGGATATCAAATACTTTGGGTTTAGTGTTGCTAAAGTCCAGACAGATAATGGTACTGAATTCATGGGAGAGTTTGATAAGTATTTGAATGAACTTGGCATAGGGTATTACTATAACTATCTAAGAAAACCAAAAACAAATGATAATGTAGAAAGAGTCATAAGAACCATAGGAGAAGAATTATGGTTTATAGAAGGAATAAATTATACTATAGACCATCTTAACAACAGTACAATTTTGTAAGGCCTCATTGTGCTTTAGACTACAGAACTTCTGGAGAGGTAGCTTATGGGGATAGAAGAGTTAACAACTCTGGAGGAGTGTTATAAAAGCTTGTATAATTTTTTAGGTGTAAATGTTCACGATGTACTGAACTCATACAATAAATAAAAGCCCTCCTTTATGGAGGGCATAACTACTTAATTTCTGGATTAGTATTCAGGATATTGAGGTGCTGGCGCTTGTTTCTCCTCTTTCGGAATAGTTGTTACAATTGCCTCAGTAGAAAGCAACAGTCCTGCAATGCTTGCTGCGTTCTGAAGCGCTGTTCTTACTACCTTAAATGGATCAATAACACCAGCCTTAAACATATCCTCAAATTTACCTGTTTCCGCGTTGAAACCAACGTTATCTTTTGTTTCCATTACTTTGTTAAGAGCGATAATTCCGTTGTATCCTGCATTTTCTGCAATAAGTTTGAGGGGCTCTTGAAGTGCCTTCTTGACAATCATAATGCCAGTCTTTTCATCGCCTTCTGCTTCTAATTTATCAAGAACAGGAATTGCCTTAACAAATGCAACTCCACCACCTGCAACAATACCTTCTGCAAGCGCTGCTTTTGTTGCTGCAACTGCGTCTTCAACTCTGTGTTTCATTTCTTTCATTGCAGTCTCAGTTGCACCGCCAACTTTGATGATTGCAACTCCACCTGAGAGTTTTGCAAGACGCTCCTGAAGTTTTTCCTTATCGTAACTTGAAGTTGTTCTCTGAATTTCTTCTTTAATTTGTTTAATTCTTGCTTGGATTTTTTCTTTGTCTCCCTTACCGCCAATGATTGTTGTATTATCTTTATCAACCTTTACTGAATCTGCTCTTCCGAGCATATCAAGGGTGACACTTTCAAATTTGATACCGAGGTCTTCAGAGATAACCTGTCCGCCTGTAAGAATTGCAATATCTTCAAGCATTGCTTTTCTTCTATCGCCAAAGCCAGGTGCCTTAACTGCTACACATGAGAATGTTCCTTTGATCTTATTAAGAACCAATGTTGCAAGTGCTTCACCTGTTACATCATCTGCGATGAGAAGGAATGGCCTTCCTGTTTGGACAATTCTTTCAAGAAGAGGCAAGAATTCTTGAATAGATGAAACCTTTTTATCAGTAATTACGATGAATGGATCTTTAAGTTCTGCCTCCATTCTTTCAGTGTCGGTTACAAAGTAAGGTGAGATATATCCTCTATCAAACTGCATTCCTTCGACAGTCTTTACTTCCAAACCGATACCTTGGGATTCTTCAACGGTAATAACACCCTCTCTTCCAACTTTATCAACTGCATCTGCGATTGCTTCTCCGACCTCTTTAATCTTTGAAGAGACGGTTCCAACTTGTGCAATTTCTTCTTTTGTGGTTATATCTTTTTTGAACTTCTTCATTTCTTCGATTACTGCTTCAACTGCTCTATCGATGCCTTTCTTTAGAAGTAATGGATCTGCGCCAGCGGTAACATTCTTAATCCCTTCATCAACGAGAACCTGTGCTAAGACTGTTGCTGTTGTGGTGCCATCACCTGCTGCATCCTCTGTTTTGGATGCAACTTCTTTTACTAACTGAGCGCCAATATTTTCATTTGGATCTGGTAAATCAATTTCCTTTGCAATTGAAACACCGTCGTCAGAAAGAATAGGTGATCCAAATTTCCTTTCAAGTGCAACGTGTCTTCCTTTTGGACCTAATGTTACTTTAACAGTGTTTGCTAATTTATCAACGCCTGCCTGTATTGCTTTTCTTGCATCCATTCCAAAAATTATTTGCTTTGCGTCCATAGTTTCACCTCCTTATTTAAGGATTGCAAGTACTTCTTTTTCTGAAAGGATGAGATACTTCTCATCGTCAAGTTTAATCTCAGTGCCTGCATACTTTGAGAAAATAACAGTGTCACCAACTTTTACTTCAAGGGGGACTTTGGTTCCGTTGTCAAGGATTCTTCCTGAACCTACTGCAACAACTTTACCTTTTTGAGGTTTTTCCTTTGCTGTGTCAGGCAACACAATGCCTGTTTTTGTTTTTTCTTCTTCCTCTTCGATTTTTACTACAATGTGGTCGTGAATGGGTATAATTTCTGCCATACAACCAACCTCCCTTCTTGTTTTATTGTGAATTTTTAGCAAATTTGTATTAAGTTTGCTAATTTATTATATAGGGTTTAGAATTTATGTCAAGAGGGAGAATTAATCTTTTTTGTGTTGAAAAATTTTTAAAAATGGCTATTTATTGCTCTTTTGTTTCTTAAAATATGCGTCTTCCTCTTCTAATTCTTTCAGCCAATCTTTTACTTTCCACTCCTTTACTGTTTCAGTTAGTGTTGCAAAAATTACATCTTCGATATTAATGACTTCTTTTACTTTTTGCATGATTTTTACAATCTCTTCATTTGTAAAATTGCCTAACAAAAGAAATTTTTTTGCCATTTAAGTCTCCTATTATAAGTTCAGCATATTATATCAGAACTTTTAAAAAATACGTTTTTTTGATATATTTATTTACGTGAGAGAGGTAAATTTTTCGCTTAAAAGTGTTGAGGACACACTAATTTTTGGGAGAAAACTTGGTGAGATACTTTTAAAAGAAACAGAGAATTGTGTTATTGGGCTTGTTGGTCCTCTTGGTGCAGGGAAGACAACCCTTGTAAAAGGTATTTCAGAAGGTCTCTCTGCTAATGATTACGTTGAAAGTCCAACGTTTGTGTTTTTAAATATTTATAAAGGTAAACTCCCTCTATACCACTACGATTTGTACAGAGTAAACAGCCCTAAAGATTTTGATGATCTTGGGATTTTTGAGTTGGTTTTAAAAAAGGGTATACATGTTATTGAGTGGGGGGACAAAATCGAAGGGTTGCTTGACTTTGATATTGAGATATATTTTACAATTGTAAGTGAATTTGAGCGTTTAGTATCAATTAAAACCTTTAATTTGGAGAGTGTTTTAGATGAATTATCTATTTCTTAATCAGGCGTTTTACCCCACGATAAGTTTGCTTGGGAGTAATGAAAAAGTTGTATATTCAGTTATTCAGTATCCAAGTGATGAAAATCCGAATACTCTCTTACACATTACAAAGAATATGTTTGATATTTTGAAATTTGATAAGCACAATTTAAACTACATTCTTGTTGTTAACGGTCCAGGAAGTTTTACGGGAACCCGTATTGGTGTTGTTGATGCAAAAATTCTTGCGTTTGCACTTAGCATACCTCTTATCCCAGTTAACTCACTGGAACTCCTTGCAAGACATGTTGAAAATGGAAAAGTAAAGGCAGTGCTCTCCGCCGGAAGAAATGAATTTTTTGTTTCGGAATTTGAAAAGGGCATTAGAAAGACGGAAGATGAGTTAAAAACGCTTTCCGAACTGAAGAACTTTGATGATCTTATTATCTCTTTTGAGGATTTGTCGAGTTTGAATTTGAAGAATTTCAGGAAGGTTTTTGTAAGTCCCGAGGTTATCCAAAAAGTTTCCCTTGAGAAGATTTCAAAAAAAGAAACTATTTCTGATCCTCTGTCTCTTAAGCCAATATACTTGCGGGCTGAAGATAAACTCTTCAAGAAGATGCGATGATAAGTGAAATTGAAATAGTAAAAGCAAAAATAAATGACGTAAAAAAAATAATTGAAATCGAGGAGCTATCTTATAATGACCCTTGGCCACGTGAAATTTTTATGGTTGATTATCTTTTTAATGCATCGTCAGATTACTTTGTTGCAAAACTTCACGGAAAAGTTATTGGATTTATTGGCGTTTGGTATGAAGGTAAGAAGCTTCACATTATTAATGTTGCAGTGCATCCAAACGAGCGTGGAAAAGGAATTGGCACATCGCTACTTTTGTTTGCCATATCTCTTGCAAAAGAACTTGGTTATGAAGTTGTTTACCTTGAAGCAAGAAAGTCTAATATTTCTGCACAAAAACTTTATAAGAAGTTGGGTTTTATCGAGGTGGAGGAGCTCAAAGGATATTACCAAGATGGCGAAGATGGTATAAGGATGGAACTAAAAATCACTAAGGAGGAAGGAAATTAATGATAACGCTTGGTATTGAAACATCTTGTGATGATACCGCTGTTTCAGTCATTGAAAACGATGGGAAAATTTTAAGTAACGTTTTAACTTCACAAGAGGTGTTTCACAGGGATTTTGGTGGTATAGTTCCTGAGATTGCGTCAAGAAAACATGCAGAACTTATAGGATACACGATTGTTGAAGCACTCAAACTTGCTAACATTTCTTTACGCGATATAGATTTGATCTCTGTTACAAAAGGTCCTGGTCTTGTTGGATCCCTTCTTGTTGGGCTTGAAGCAGCGAAGTCATTGAGTTTTGCACTTGATAAACCATTAATTGGAGTAAATCACTTGGAAGGGCATATATATTCACTTTTTCTTGAAGGTGCACCACTCTACAAGCAAAAGGATATCTTTCCATTGTTAATTCTTATAGTTTCAGGCGGGCACACTGAACTTATTTTGATGGAAAATTTTTTGATATACAAAGTTTTGGGACGAACTCGCGATGATGCAGCAGGTGAAGCAATTGACAAATTTGCAAGGTTTTTGGGATATGGTTATCCAGGTGGACCAATAGTTGAAAAATTGGGGCTTGAAGGCGATCCAAATAAGTATGAATTTCCAAATTTAACTTTTAAGGGAAGTCCATATGAATTTAGTTTTAGTGGCCTTAAAACGGCAGGTGTTTATTTTATTCAAAATCACCCTGATGTTGTGCAAAATGATTTATCAAACCTTGCGGCAAGTTTCGAAAACGCTCTTGTAAGGATTCTTGTTGAACGCACGGTTCGTGCCGCAACAGATTTTAATGTAAAAGGGATTGGGGTTGTAGGTGGTGTTTCTGCAAATAAAAGGCTTAGAGAAACTTTTGCAAATGTTTCGCCTATTAATGTGTATTTTCCGCAAAAAGCACTTTCCACGGATAACGCAGCAATGATTGCTCTTACTGGGTATTTACACTACACAATAAAGGGAGAAACTTCAGACCTTACCCTTGATGCAATATCGAGATTAGAACTATGAAAATGAAAGCAATGTTTATTGAAAAAATTGGAAGATTAGAGGAAACATCTCTTGTTTTAAGAGAGGTTGAAGTCCCTACACCTAAGGATAATGAAGTCTTGTTAAAAGTTTCTTATTGTGGTGTGTGCCATACTGAGATTGACGAAATTGAAGGGCGAAGGATGCCTAAAATTCCTGTTATCCCAGGGCACGAAGTTGTAGGTTATGTTGTTGAAAAAGGGAAAAATGTTACAAATCTTGAAATTGGCGATAGAGTTGGTGTTGCCTGGATAAAGCATGCCTGCGGTAAGTGTGAATATTGTAAGAGTGGCAGGGAAAATCTTTGTAACGAATTTGTTGCAACTGGAGCAGATGAAGACGGTGGCTATGCAGAGTATATGGTTGTTGAAAGTAGTTTTGCTTATAAATTGAAAGAAAACTTGCAAGACGAAACAACTGCCCCAATTTTATGTGCAGGTGCAGTTGGCTTTAGGGCGTATAAACTTGCAGAAATTAAAGATGGAGAAACAGTTGCACTTTTTGGTTTTGGCGCATCAAATCATATCGTTTATAGATATATTAGGTATCTTAATCCGTCTTCAAAAATTATAGTTTTTGTGCGAAAACTTGGTGATAACGCAACAAAGTTAGCAGAGGAGTTAAAAGCAGATTATATTTTCGAAACCTTTAGTGATATTCCCATAAGATACGATAAAGCAATTGATACAACACCTTCGGGAAGTGTGATTCCTTATGCCCTGAAATACCTTAATAAAGGGGGCCTTGTTGTTGTAAATGCAATAAGAAAAGAGACCCCAATTGATGCGTTTGACTTTACCCTTATTTGGGGAGAAAGGTCCGTTAAGAGTGTTGCAAATGTTACAAGAGAAGATGTAGAAAATGCTCTAAAACTTGCTTCAGTTATTCCTATTGTTCCAAAGGTTACAGTTTTTCCCTTAGAGAAAGCACAGGAAGCGCTTCTCTCGGTTAAGCACGGAAAAATTCAAGGTGCGGCGGTATTGAAAATTTCTTAAATATCTACTTCGTAAACCTCAGGGTTTTCAATGTCTAAAAAAAGTGATAGTTTCTCTTTGAAAGAGTCTTTATCGTATGTAGTATAGAAAACTGTTTTTTGGCTATCCTTGTTTTCGCCAATTTCCTTTAAATATTCTACTGTTCTTATTGCAATGTATTCTGCGGGATCAATTACTTCAACTTTTTCACCTACAACATTTTTAACAACCTTATAGAGAAACGGGAAATGAGTGCACCCCAACACAAGTGTATCGATGCCATTACTTAACGGCTCTTCCAATTTTTCTCTTGCAAGTGCGCAGGCATAATCGTTAAAACTTACGCCGTCTTCAACGAGGTTTACAAGTTCCTGAGAGCCAACCTCAAATACTTCAATAGAACTATCAAGTTTTTTAATTTCGTTTTTATATGCGTGTTTTCTTGCGGTAAGTGGTGTTGAAATAACACCAACCTTTTTAATCTTTGTAGTTTTTACGGCATATTCTGCACCTGATTGAATCATACCAATTACTTCAATAGGTTTTGCTAAAACTCTTAAATCGTCCATTGCAATTGACGAAACTGTATTGCATGCAACAATTATGAGTTTGACGCCTTGTGAAATGAGAAATTTAGTTATGTTCTTTGCAAAAGTTTTAACCTCTTCTTCTGTCTTTGTGCCATATGGAAAATGCTTTAAGTCACCAACGTATATGATATTCTCGTTGGGAAGAACTTTTCTTATACTTCTTACTACACTTAACCCGCCAACTCCTGAGTCAAAAATACCGATTGGTTTTGGATTAGCCATTGAGATACCTCACAATGCCGTCGAAGAGTGCTTTTGCAACCTTATCAAGGAAGTTTGAATCTTTTAGAAGTGCTTCTTCTTTTGGATTTGAAATAAACCCAATTTCTGTAAGAATTGCAGGCATTGTTGTCACTCCTCTCAATACATATAGATAATCCTTTTTTATTCCTCTATCATAAGTGCCTAAAGTCTTTACAAGTGATGATTGTATTGTATCTGCAAGACGTTTTGAAGAGTCATACCAGTAGTATGTTTCTGTGCCAGAAGCGTCACTATTTATACTTGAATTTAGGTGTATTGAAATAAATAGATCTCCACCAGATGAGTTTGCAATATCTACTCTTCCTTTTAGTGTTGGATTGTTTGGATTATCTACAGTGTTATGAGTTATTATGACTTTGGCACCTGCATCCTCCAATAATTTTTTAAGGCGTAGTGCAATATCAAGCACTATGTAAGCTTCTTTTGTTCCAGAGAAACCAATTGCACCTACATCAAGGTATTGACCAGAATAGCTTCCATGTCCTGGATCAATAACTATAATTCTGTTTGAAAGTAAATTTGAATTTCCGGTTTTTATTTGAGCCAAGGTTAGCGTATTGTCTTTTGCACTATACGAAATATTTCCAAGTTCAATAATAATTTGAGGAGCAGTTGTTGTTTCTCTTTTTGTACTTTTGTAAGGTATATTTAGCGGATTTTCTGCAAAAATCACAAGAAAATCTTTGTTATTTTCATTAATCTTTTTCGCTTTGAATGGAAAACTGAAGGTAAGTATTGTTGACGAGCCATCCTTCTTAAAATCAAGAAGAAGCGGATCTATATATATTTCGTTGCTTGTTTGTATAATTGAAACATTAAAATACTTTGCCAAATTCTCTAAAGAGATAAAGTTTTCACCTTTAGAATTAATTATGTCCTCATTGTTTATTTTAATGGTTTTGCCAAAGAAGTTTAAAGCATAGTTATCCATATTTAGGTTGAAAAAGTTCAAGAAGTCATCGAGGCTTATATATGTAATATTATTAGTCTTCTCAATATTTATGAATGTTACGCTCCCTCCTATTTCCACAATTTCTTGATTAACCTTAGGAAGTTTGAAATGAATTAAATGTTGATTATCCTTTACCTCAAATTGGTATGGAATTTCCGAAAGTAAATAAATCGTAACAACTGTATTGTTGTTGTCAGCGTGAAGAGTATATCTTGTAAAAGGATAGATGTTGAGGTCTGCTTGTTTTGGTGTATCAAGTAAATTGGTGTTATTGTATGTAAGAACCAATCTTATTGGATCGCTCAATGTATTAATATTTGGCTTTGGCAAGTTTTTACCGCCAATTTGGATGTCAATGCCGTCTTCTGTTATTTTCCACAAGGCGCTTTCAAGAATACCCTTTTCTTTTTTAGCAAATGTAATTGTATCGCTTCTAACCCAATAATTTGTTCCATCTAAATTTACCTCAAACCACATCTCTTTATCTTTATTTAGACAAACACCAACTATGTTAAATGTGGTATTTGTAGGTACTACTTTGAGGACATTGTATGATGTAGAAGGACCTTCCCTTAGATTTGTAGAGTCGTTTGTCTTTGCATCACTTCCTATTGTCGAAATATCCAGAGCAATTTTATTTGCATCAAACTTGAAATAGTCGCTTATAACAAATCCTATTTTGTCGTTGTATCTGCACTGGAGCCACAATTCCCCGTTGTGGTTTTTTGCAAAACCTATTATTGTAATTTGGTCACCTTTATTTATAAGAGTAATTTTTCCGTAATCAGTTGATGGCCCTTCTCTTAAATTCACAAAATCCGTTGAAGTTGCAGGAATTGTAAGATTATCTTTTGGTTGTGTATTATTTTGTGTTCCACTATTATTTTGATTTGAGTTATTATTGGAAGAGTTATTGTCCTGATTGTTAGGTTTTGTTTCCTCCACCTTCACGGTGAACCAACTTGCAACAAAATAAAAGTTATTTCCATCTTTATACTTATACCAAATCTGAGAGTCGCTTCTTGTTATTAAACGTGTGACGCTTATTTTCGTTCCGTAATTAAGCCTTTTAACAAGGTTAAATTCTGTGCCAGGGCCAGCTCTTACGTTTAGGTAATCTGTATTAACCTTTGCTGTAAAGGTTTTATCTTCTCCAGTAACTAAAATTCCCGTTTTGTTGCAAAGATAATTTGCAACAAATCCAATTTTTCCAGAATTGAAATCGTAAATCTTATACCACAAGCCACCATTTTTGTCCTTTCCTGTTCCTAAATTAAGGACATAAGTACCTTTGTTTAACTTAAAAAGGACAGGATTGTATGTGCCAGGAGCACTTCTTACATTTGTACCATCAGCATTAATTGACAAAAACTCTTGCCTTGTTTCCGAGTAAACTGCTTGTGCTACAAAAACCACTACAAGCGAATAAATTATAAGCATCGAAATTATAATTATTTTTTTCATTAGTACTTCCTCATTTCCCTTTTTGCAATTTTCTCTTCTAATTTCTTTTTGTTTCCGTGAAGCACCTTTTTTCTAACAAGCGCAATCGTTAATTTTATTCTGTTATTCGCTGTATGAACATCAATTGGAAGTATTGTAAGACCTCTTTCTTTTACTCTTGTGCTCCATCTTATGATTTCATTTTTATGCATGAGTAGTTTTCTTTTCCTTTTTTCGCTTATATTTGTATGAATCGATGGCGGAATTTGAACAAACATTTTGTATATATAGAATTCGCCGTTTGATTCCTTTACATATGCTCCATCAAGGCTAACTTTTCCTTCCCTTATGGACTTTACTTCAAATCCTTTTAATTCAATACCTACCTCAAGTTTGTCGAGTATCTCGAAGTCTCTTAAAACCTTTTTGTTTACCGATATTACTTTTTCTTCCATTTTTCTCTTAACTCCCAAAGCACTTTCTTTAAATCACATGGTAATTCTGAAACAAGTCTCAACTCCTTATCAATTATAGGATGTTTAAACGAAATTTCATAAGAATGCAGAAATTGTCTTTCAAGATTTATATTTTTATCCCTTTTACCATATATGGTATCACCAACAAGAGGATGTCCGATATGTGCCATATGAACTCTAATTTGGTGAGTTCGTCCTGTTTCAAGTTCTACTTGAAGAAGTGTATATGGACCAATCGATTCAAGCACTTTAAAATGGGTTATTGCCTCTTTTCCCATGACTGACACACGCATTCTTGTTGTTCCCTGCTCTCTTTTTAGAGGCAAGTTAATTATGCCAACTTTTTCTTTAAAATTGCCCTTCACAAGGCAAATATATTTTCTCTTAATTTCGTGCCTTTTTAACATTTCACTTAATGCTCTGTGTGCCGTATCATTTTTTGCAACAACCATAAGGCCAGATGTATCTCTATCAAGCCTGTGTACTATGCCTGGTCTAATGATTCCACCAATTTGCGAAAGATCCTCAATATGGTATAGAAGCCTGTTTACAAGCGTGTTAGTTGTTTTACTGCCAACCGGATGCACAGTTAATCCTGCTTCTTTATCAATTATTAAAAGGTATTCATCTTCGTAAACTATTTTTATTGGTTTATCTTCTTTTTCAACCTGAAGTACTTCTGCCTCCTTTTCCTTAACTTCAACAATATCGTTTACTTTTACCTTGTGTGATGGCTTTTCAACTATACTACCATTTACAAGCACATAACCTTCCTTTATCAATTTCTGTATATAGCTCCTACTGAGATTAGGAAGTTTATCTTCAATAACTTTGTCAAGCCTGTCAGTTCTTTCAACAACAAATTTATTTTCCATGTTTTAAATACGATATTATAAATATTGCTATACCAATATCAATTGAAGCATCAGCAATATTAAAAACTGGCCAATGTTTTAAAAACAAAAAATCAGTTACCTGCCTAAAAATAATTCTGTCAATAAGGTTTCCTAAAATTCCCCCCATAATTAGCCCAAACGCAACTTCCTTATAAGGAAGATTTATTTTTCTTTCGATATATATTATGAGGAAGGTGACGAAAAAACTTGAAACAATTAGAATTGATGTTGCGTTTTGAAACATTCCAAAGAGTGATCCCGAATTTGTAATGTGAGTGAGAGAAAAAATCCCTTTAATTAGTGGAATTTCTTTTCCTGTGGGGATTGTTTTTCTCACAATAATTTTAGAGAGTTGGTCAATAATTAGCACGGAAAGTGCGATAATATAAAAATACCTATCATTTTTCATACCTCAATTTTACACAAATTGTTCTCTTTTTGAAATATTAATTTTGTTTTTACTATCGCTATATAGTATAATATACCTTGTATAACAGAGGAGGTAAGATATGACGATAAAAGAAGGAAATAGCACAATTGCAATAAGAATGTACGATGGAGAGGACTTTATGGAGTCTCTGAAAACTGCCTGTAAGAACTATAAGATTGAAAGCGCAGTTTTTTCAGGCATCGGTATGTTTAGAAGTGTTGAGATAGGGTACTGGAATGGTCATGAGTATGTTAAAAGAGTTTTTGATGGCCTTTCAGAAATCGTATCCCTGCAAGGTAATATAAGTGTAACCGAGAAAGAAGGAGACATTGTAATACACGTGCATACTGCAATTGCACTGCATGATTACTCGGTAGTAGGTGGGCATCTTGTAAATGCTGTTATGTATAACGGAGAAATTTTCATTGAGAGGCTCCACAATATATCCCTTCTTCGAAAAGACGAATCTACAGGACTAAAAGGTCTAAATCCTGCATAAGGAGATTTAAATATGGAACTTGCAAAGGAATATAACCACAAGGACGTAGAAGACAAAATATATAAGATGTGGGAGGAGGGCAATTATTTCGACTCGGAAATTCGACCCGAAAAGGAGAATTTTGTTATTGTTATGCCTCCACCAAATGTAACTGGAAAACTTCACATAGGGCATGCACTAAACTTTACCCTCCAGGATATCTTTGTAAGATTCAATAGAATGTTTGGAAAAGAGACATTATGGCTCCCTGGTATTGACCATGCAGGTATTGCAACACAGTCTGTCGTTGAAAGGGAATTACTCTCAAAAGGGATAAAGAAGGACGATCTTGGAAGAGAAAAGTTCCTCGAAGAAGTTTGGAAGTGGAAGGAAAAATATGGTAATACCATTATTGAGCAATCAAAAAAGCTTGGCGTTTCAGCAGACTGGAGAAGACTCCGATTTACCCTTGATGAAAAGTATGTAAACTCAGTGTTAGAGGCATTTATTAGATATTACAATGAGGGATTGCTCTACCGAGGTGAAAGAATAATAAACTGGTGTCCCCGATGTCATACTGCACTTTCGGACATAGAGGTTGAATACGAGGAAGAAAAGGGCAAGCTTTATTACATTAAATATCCTCTCGAAGGAAGCGAAGAATTTATTACTGTCGCAACAACGCGTCCCGAAACGATGCTTGGAGATACGGCAGTTGCAGTGCATCCCAGAGACGAAAGATACAAAAATCTTATTGGAAAATATGTAATTCTTCCTCTTGTTGGAAGAAGAATTCCAATAATTGCAGATGATGCAGTTGATCCTCAGTTTGGAACAGGTGCAGTAAAAGTAACACCATCGCACTCTCCAGATGATTTTGAGATTGCAAAAAGACATAATCTTGAATTTTTGGATGTTATTAACGATGTTGCACGAATGATAAATGTGCCTGAACAATACCTTGGGCTTACAACAGCTGAGGCAAGAGACCGTGTTGTGGAAGATTTAAAAAATCAAGGATACCTTGTTAAAGTTGAGGATTATATTCATTCGGTAGGGCACTGTCAAAGGTGCCACACTGTGGTTGAACCTCTTATTTCAAAGCAGTGGTTTCTGTCCATGAAATCACTTGCAGAAGAAGCAAAAGAGGCGGTGAAAGTAGGCAAAGTTAAAATTACACCAGAAAAATGGGTAAAGGTCTATTATGATTGGTTGAATAATATTAGAGATTGGTGTGTTTCAAGACAACTTTGGTGGGGACATAGGATTCCTGCATATTATTGTGAAGATTGTGGCGAAATTATTGTCTCAAAAGAGCCTGTCGTAAAATGTCCCAAGTGCGGAAGCACTCATATAAAACAAGATGATGATGTCCTCGACACATGGTTTTCATCAGCACTATGGCCATTTGCAACACTCGGTTGGCCAGAGGACACTGCCGAGTTAAACTACTACTATCCAACAACACTTCTTATAACAGGTTACGATATACTTTTCTTCTGGGTTGCAAGAATGATTTGGAGCGGTATGCATTTCATGAAAAAGGAGCCGTTCTATACAGTAATGCTTCATGGACTTGTAAGAGATGAAAAAGGCAGAAAGATGAGCAAGTCCCTTAAGAATATCGTTGATCCTTTGGATCTTATTGAAGAGTATGGGGCAGATGCATTACGCTTTACTCTTGCTTCCCTTACCACAGTTGGAGGGCAGGATATAAATCTTTCAAAGGAGAAACTTAAAGCATCAAGAAATTTTGTTAATAAAATCTGGAATGCTTCTCGTTTTGTGCTTATGAACCTTGAAGGATTTAACCCAGAGGAGATTGATGAAACAAACTTAGAGTTGGAACTTGAAGATAAATGGTTTTTAAGCAGGCTTAACAAACACTTGAAGATGGAGATTGAGTATCTTAAAAATTACGATCTTGGTGAAGCAGCAAGGAAGATCTACGAATTTGTTTGGGGAGAATTTTGCGATTGGTATATAGAACTTTCAAAGGTAAGGTTATATGGCGATGATGATAAAAAGAAAAAGACCGCGCAATACCTCTTGTGGAAATCTCTTGTATCGATTCTTAAGATGCTACATCCATACATGCCTTTTGCAACAGAAGAAATATATTCTCATATCCCATTTGTCGAAAAGCCTTTAATTAAGTCAGATTTTCCCAATGTAAATGAGGCGTTTATAAACGATAAAATAGAAAAAGATGCTGAATTTGTTTTCGGAATTATAAGGGGTATAAGAAGCCTTAAAGCAGAATTGGGGATACCTGTCGGAACTCCACTTAATGCTTATTTTAATTCAATTGACGAAAATGAAGTTAGTCTTGTAAAAGAAGAAAACGATAAAATTTTAAAACTTGCCCATTTAACAAGCCTTGAGTATGTGGAAAAGAAACCGGAAAGAGTTTTAAAAACAGTCGTTCAAGGTTCTACGGTCTATATGGAACTTCCCTTCGATGTTGATTTGCAAAAAGAAAAAGAGCGTTTCCTTAAGAAGTTAAAAGAAATCGATGCAGAACTTAAATCTATAAACTCGAGACTTATGAACCCTGTATTTCTCGAAAAAGCAACTGCTGAAGTCATAAATAAGGACAGAGAAAGACAAAAAGAATTGGAGAAGACAAAGGCTGCACTTTTAAGCCATATCGAAGATCTTGAGGGTTAGTGAAACTTTCAGAGTGTCTGGACGACATTTTTACATTAGGTGGAAGAATAAATCAGCCCGACAAATATGGGCTAACAAATATTAAAAGGGTGCTTTCCATTCTTCAAAACCCAGAAAGGAAAGTGCCCTATTTTCATATTACAGGAACAAAGGGGAAAGGTTCAACTTCAAATTATATTACATCAATTTTGAGGGAACATAAGTATAAGACCGGCCTTTATATATCTCCCTCTCTTATATCAACTCTTGAAAGAATAAGTATTGACGGAAATTTAATAAGTCCTAAAGAATTTGTACGGTATTGGAAAATGTTAAAAACCCTTTATGAGGATCTAAAAGAAAACGAACTTCCTTCTACTTTTGAAACTTTTACTATAATGGCTTTCCAGTATTTTTTTGATGAGAATGTTGATTATGGAGTATTGGAAGTTGGTTTAGGTGGAAGGCTTGATGCAACAAACGTAATTGAAAAACCAGTTGTTTCTGTTATTACAGACATAAGTTTTGACCATCAAAAATACCTTGGAAGTACCCTAAAGGATATCGCCTTTGAGAAATCTAAAATAATAAAAAGCGGTTCCCCAGTTGTTTTTAATGTAAGGAGTGGTGAAGCATATAAAGTTATCGTAGAAGAAGCAAAAAGTAATAACTCACCTTTTTACGAATTTGGTAAAGACTTTTATGTATCTAACGTAAGGAAATTTGGAAGTTTTAGCGAATTTGATTTTATATCCAAAAACCCGAAAGCAATTTTTGAGGGGATAAAAATAAGAGGTATAGGAGATTACCAAATTATTGATGCAGCATTATCAATTCAGGCTCTTCTTGTAAGTGGGATTAATTACAATGTAAATGCAATTAAAGATGGTGTTTTAAAGGCATTTTGGCCAGGGCGCTTAGAGGTTATTTTAAAATCTCCACTTGTTATACTTGATGGAGCGCATAATGATGCTTCTTCAAAGGTTTTGAAGGAATCGCTTCAGGGAAGTTTTGATACAAAATTTGTAGTTCTTTTCTCAATGCTTTCTGATAAGGATGTAAGGACTTTTCTTTCAAACATTAGGGAAATTACTTCATACTTGTTTATTACAACTACGCCTAATTCATACTCACGCGCGATGAATGTTGAGATGCTCTATGCTTTTGCAAGGGAGTTTTTTTCAAAAGATCAAATTTTCATAGAGAAAGATCCAAGAAGGGCATATTTTAGAGCAAAGGAATTTTCTTTAAATAAGTTTCCACTTTTAGTAACGGGATCACTTTACCTTGTTGGCTTTGTAAGAACTCTTGAAAATATTTTTACTTTTTCAAGAAATTAATATAATTATTAGGAATGGGAAAAATTATTGATTTTATTAAAACAATTTTGCCAAGTCTTTCAACAACTGATATTTTAGTCATATTTGCTTCACTTGTCGCACTTATATTAATCATAGCAATCTATGTATATAACGACAGTAAATTAAGAGGTGGAAATGCTTTAGGCTGGTTAATTGCAACAATCGTATTTGGCGGTATTCTTCCCTTTGTTTTCTACCTTATGATAAGAAGTCCTTATACCCTCGAAGAAATTAAGGAAGAGAAAGAGCGAAAGGAGGTGTTAGAACTACAGAGAAGATACTATGAATTACAGATAAAAAAAGAGATTCACCAGTGTCCTGTTTGTGGTGAAGAAGTTAAAAATGAATATCTTTTTTGTCCTCACTGCTTTACACAACTTAAAAAGAAATGTCCAAACTGTGGTAGCGTAATTGAGAAAGATGCAAAAATTTGTCCTTATTGTGGATTTATTTTTGAAGAACGAAAGGAGTGAAATATGAAGGTCTTTACTTACTCACCTGGTGGCATTCATCCAGATGAAAGCAAGTTAACAAAAAACTTGCCCTTTGAAGTGTTTAAGTCTCCTCCAATTGCAGTTATTCCTCTCCAGCAACATACAGGCGCTCCAAATACACCCTTGGTACAAGTTGGCGACTATGTAAAGGTTGGACAGAAAATTGGTGATTCCACGCAGACTGTTTCTGCACCAGTTCATGCAACTGTTTCTGGAAAAGTAATTGCAATTGAAGAGAGATTGTGTCCAACAGGCGCAAAAATTCAAAGTGTAGTTATTGAAAACGATTACAATGATGAGTGGGTGGAACTCTCTCCAAGAAAGTCTTTTGAAGATCTAACACCTGAGGAACTTGTGAAAATTATAAGAGAGCATGGTATTGTAGGTTTAGGTGGAGCGGCATTTCCAACAGCGGTAAAATTAACTCCACCAAAAGGCAAAGTTATAGACACAATTATTGGAAATGGAGCAGAATGTGAACCATATCTTACTGTAGACCATAGAAATATGCTTGAGTATCCCGAGAAGATTATTACAGGCATTCTTATTGAAATGAAGATAACCGGTGCAAAGAGGGGAATAATTGCAGTAGAAGAAAACAAGATTGATGCAGCAAATCTCCTTGAACAAAAAATAAAAGATATGGGTGTAGATAATGTTGAGGTTGTATTGGTAAAAACAAAATACCCTCAAGGTGGAGAAAAGCAACTTATAAAAGCTGTTCTTAAAAGAGAAGTTCCATCAGGTGGATTACCACTTGATGTTGGTGTTGTAGTACAGAATGTTGGCACCTTAAA
This sequence comes from Caldisericum exile AZM16c01, assembly GCF_000284335.1. Classification (NCBI taxonomy): domain Bacteria; kingdom Pseudomonadati; phylum Caldisericota; class Caldisericia; order Caldisericales; family Caldisericaceae; genus Caldisericum; species Caldisericum exile. The sequence continues at coordinate 1,170,096 of NC_017096.1, read as the reverse complement.
AGCGATTACCGAGGCAATCCTTGAAGATAAACCATTAATTGAGAGAGGAGTCACAGTTTCTGGGAATGCTATCTCTAAACCAGGAAATTACATTATAAGAATTGGAACTCCAGCATCATTTATTATTGATACACTTGGACTCAATCGTAAATTAAGAAAACTTATTTTTGGCGGACCTATGACTGGTATTGCACAGTCCACAATTGAAGTTCCAGTAATAAAAGGCACTTCTGGGATACTTATGTTTGGTGAAGAAGCATTGGAAATGGCACCTCAGGATGAGTCTCCTTGCATAAGATGTGCAAGTTGTGTTGATTCGTGCCCAATGGGGCTTATGCCGGTTTTAATTGACCATGCATCAAGAAAGAACGACCTTAAAACGGCAGAGACCCTCCGTGCGCTTGACTGCATTGAGTGTGGTGTATGTTCCTATGTGTGTCCAGCAAAAAGACACTTAACTGAGAATATAAAGAAAGTTAAACAGGCAATTATAAAACAAAAGAAGATAGAAGCAGCAAAACAAGCAGCGTTTGAAAAACTAAAAGCACAGCGAGCAAAAGAAAAGGAAAACTCCCAAAAGGAGGCGAAAAATGGCTAACTACGACATTGATCTTGTGGTTACTTCTGCACCACATATAAGAGATAAAGTTACTACCGCTTTTATTATGCGTGATGTTATAATTGCGATTACTCCTGCACTTATTGGAAGCATTTTTATATTTGGTTTAAAATCTCTTTTGGTAATAGTGGTATCTGTTATCTCATCAATTTTAGCAGAGATGTTAGGTAATGTTCTTTTCCATAAAAAACCTTCTTTAAATGATCTTTCTGCTTCCGTTACAGGATTGCTTCTTGCAATGACTTTGCCTCCATCATCTCCTTGGTGGATGGTTGTAGTTGGAGCATTTTCGGGTATCCTCTTAGGAAAGATGATTTTCGGTGGAATCGGTTCAAACCCATTTAACCCTGCTCTTGTGGGGAGAGCAGTGTTGATGGTTTCGTGGCCTACATATATGACAACGTGGATAAAGCCACAGATAATGATTGGATTACAAAATATTTCTCAAGCAAGTCCAGTTGATTCAATTACAACTGCAACACCATTAAACATAGTTAAATTACAAAGTTATTCTCAACTTATTTCTGATTTTGGATCAAAAGCGAATTTATACAAAGCACTTTTCCTTGGCACGGTAGGGGGTAGTTTAGGTGAAACTTCTGCATTACTTCTTTTAATTGGTGGCTTGTATCTTATGGCAAGAAAGGTTATCGACTGGAAAATACCTGTTATTTACATTGCAACAGTTTTTGTTCTTTCACCTCTTTTTGGAAGAGATCCAATTTTTTCAATACTTGCAGGTGGGCTATTTTTAGGTGCGTTTTTTATGGCAACTGATTATAGTTCATCGCCTATTACGCCGATGGGAAAGGTTTATTATGCGCTTTTTATTGGTTTTCTCACGGTTCTTATACGTCAATTTGGATCCTACCCCGAAGGTGTTATGTTTTCGATTCTTTTAGGAAATGCCTTCGTCCCATATTTTGATAAAATTATGCCAAAAGTCTATGGCGTTTTGCCTAAAAAAGAGGTGGCAAAATGAAAAGTATTGTTAAATTTGCAATTACTTTGGGTCTTATTGCCGCAATAACTGGATTTGCACTTGCAATTGTTTACAAGATCACTAAGCCAATCATCGCAGCACAAGATGCAAAAGCATTGGAACAGGGTTTATCAGAAATATTTCCAGGAGACTATGAGTTTTTGAAATTAGATAAACCAATCACAGCCCAGGATCCATCTGTTCAAATTACAGAGTGCTATCTTGTTAAAGATAAGGCAAGTGGCAAGCCAGTTGGAATGGTTTCAAGGGTAACTGTACCTGGATCTCAAGCGCCGATTGAAATGCTTGTAGGAGTTAAAAGTGACGGATCAGTTTCCGGGGTAAAAATTCTTAAATTAAATGAAACCGCAGGACTCGGTGCGAATGCGGACAATCCTAAATATTATGTTGATAAGAAAAATAAAATCACTTTTCTGGGACAGTTTATTGATAAAAATGTTATAAAAGATAAATTGATACCTAAACAAGACGTTATTGCAATGACGGGTGCAACAATTACATCTTCGGCGGTTTCAAAGGGAGTGAAAGTTGCAGGAGAGGCAATGGTTGCTTATCTTAAGGAGGCAGGGCAATGAACAAATTGAAAATAATCTGGAATGCAATAATACCAAATAACCCTGTACTTATAATTTCAATCGGTTTGTGTTCTGTAATTGCAGTTTCAAATTCTGTGCAGAGTGCATTACTTATGACTTTTGCCTTTGCAATGGTTCAGATACCATCAAATATTATAGTTTCTGCAATGAGAAAAATAATTCCTCATGAGATAAGAGTTCCTATATTTGTATCTGTTATCGCGGCATTTACCACAATTGCAGCACTTCTTTCACAGGCATATTTTAACTCAGTATATCAAATCATTAAGCTTTACATTCTTCTTGTAGTTGTAAATTGTATTATTATAGGAAGGGCTGAGGCATTTGCTTATCAAAATGGTGTTTTTGATTCGTTCCTTGATGGAATTGGTAATACTATTGGTTATGGTATTGTGCTTGTAGCAATCGCAATTATAAGGGAATTGATTGGTAAAGGGACACTTGCGGGAATCCAGATAATGCCTGAAAGTTATCAACCAATGCTTTTAATGATACTACCCCCTGCTGGTTTTATTATGATTGGGATACTTGTTGGGGCGCTTGAAACTTACCTGAAGCGTAAGGAGGGTAAAAAATGAATTACTTAGAAAATCTTCTTAAAATTTTTGTATCGTCGTCTGTAATAAATAATATTATCCTTATTCAGTTTTTGGGGCTTTGTTCATATATAGGGCTTACTGATAGTCTCTCTTCATCAATAGGTATGAGTTTTGCTGTAATTTTTGTAACAGTTTCCTCTTCAATTCTTGCGTGGATGATTGATAACTGGATTCTTATTCCAGCGGGTTTACAGCCTGCACTTCAAATCACATCATTTATCCTTGTTATAGGTTCTTTTGTAGGACTTGTTGAAATTTACATTAAAAAGGCATCGCCAAATCTATATAAGGCGATGGGCATTTACCTTCCTTTGATTGCAACAAACTGTCTTATTCTCGGAGCAACATTTATAAACTCAATGAACAAGTATGATTTTGTTGAGTCAATTGTTTCTGGATTTGGTATTGCCTTTGGATATGCAATAGCGATGCTTCTTCTTGCAGGCATTAGGGAAAGATTGAGAAATTCCGATGTGCCTGCTTTCTTTAAAGGAAAGGCGATTGCTTTCATGATTTCAGGTATTTTGTCTTTAGCGTTTCTTGGATTTAGTGGTATGATCAAATAATTAGAGGTGTGATATGAAGGATATTTTAATATCGGTTTCTACTTTGGGAGTATTGGGAGTTCTTTTTGGTGTATTACTTGGTGTATTTAATGAGAAATTTAAGGTGGAAGAAGATCCTTTAGTTCAAGCAATATATGAGGTTTTACCGCATGGGGAATGTGGTGCGTGTGGTTTTCCAGGATGTCATCCATGTGCTGAGGCCATTGCAGAGGGTAGAGCAGGATACGATGCATGCCCTGTTGGTGGAAAGGAAGTTGAACAAAAGGTAAGAGAGATAATGGAGAAGGCAAAGAGTGCATAAGTTGAAAAAATAGCAATATGTAGTATTATATAGGAAGGGGAAGAAGTGAAAAAGTTTTTGACTTTGGTGGTTGTTCTAACTTTGGTGCTTACTTTGAGCTCTCCCTTAAAGGGGGAAGAAGGTATTAGTGTTTCTTTTGAAAATACTTTAAATATTCCAATTTTCAGAGTGATAACGTTTAAAGTAAAAAAAGACGTTCTCCCTAATGCACAAAGCTTTTCGCTTTTAAATAATGGGGTTCCCCTTCCTCTCTATTTTAGTGAAGATAATAATGAAGTTACTTTTAAGACTGCCTTATCATTAGGAGCAAAAGAAAAAAAGGTTTTAAAGTTAGTTCCAGAAGGCAGTAACTTTTCAAAGAAAGATTTCTATATACCTAATTTCATTGGCACGCACTTTGTTATTCCACAAAAAGGTAAAATTTTTATCGTCTCTTATGAGGATGGTAACCAAATTTCAATTGTAGATACCAGGTCAAATAAGGTTATTTTCGAAAAGGATCTTGATGCCCTTAACTTTACATCTGTTGACTTAACATATGATTCAATATTTGCACTTAATTCAACAAAACAATGTTTTGCGGAATTTTCTACCCTTACCCCACCTTTTGATAAGAATTCTTCCGATGATGTAAGTGCAGTTTTTGGAACATTTTTCAAATTGTATATTCCGAAAGTTTTGTTTGTAACATCAATAACAGATACCAACCTAAAAATTACTGATAGCAATGGAAATACTGTATTTGATACTTTACTAAAGGCTAATTCTTTTTACGCTAATACTAAATTAGCTGAAGGTGTCTACACGATTACAGCAGATCACCCTGTTTTAGTCGAGTATGGTTATGCAGATGATAATGTGTTTTCTACGCTTTATGGTATATACTCTACAAATGTTATCTTATTTGGTGGTCTTGGGATTTCATCTATTTTTGATAACACGACAGTTTCTGTCAAACTTGACGATAAGACAAGCACGTTTACTCTTGAAAAGGCAAATGATTTTAAATACTTGGATGTTTTAAGTCCCAGCGAATTCAAACCAAATACTACTGAATATAAAGAAGTTTCTCTTAGTTTTTCAAAGCCTGTACTAATATATACGTATTCTCAATATGGAAATGTTGACGGTGAACAGATACCTTCATTTAATGACGGAACTATTTTTAAATTCCATACAGGTATTGTAACAAAAATATATGGAGAAAGACAAAGGCGCGTTGTTATTGTTGGTAGCGAAGAGAACACCAACATAAACCTCAACGGAAATAACTTTTCGTTAAATAGTTATAAATCAAAGACTTTTCTTTTTAAGGATAGTTTTTCTTCAGTAAATATTACCTCAAGTAAACCTATTGCCGTTTTTGATCTCGGAATCGAAGGAAATAAAGAGATTTTTACGACCCTTTTACCTCTTGACTCGCCGAACACTGTAAATGTAACTCTTATTACTAACGGTGGAACCCAAACAAATGGAACTGGACAAACGACTCCAAATGTGAACACTAACCAAGGAACAACAAACAAAGATAACTTTTTTGACGAAGTTAAGAATTATCTTTCAGGCATTTTAAAGAATGTTTCAGTTTTTTTTACAGGAATTTTCACACAAAGTAATGTAAATAATATTCTTGATGTTATAAAAACTTTCTTTAAAGGAGTTGCAACTAATATTTTGGGTTTCTTGAGACCGATCTCTGAAAAAATTTACCAATATATTTCTAACTATATTCCGGGATTAACAGTTGATATAATTTCATCTGCCATATTTGCTCTTTTTATCTTACTAATTATAATTCTCCTTGTACCGAAAGGCAAAAAAGAAAGAATCCCCGTTGTAAATGTAGAAGAAGTTAAGAAAAAGCCAATTGCATTTAATGTTAAGGATCTTGAAGTTAAAGAAGGTACGCAAGTTGAGGAGATTAAGGCAACGCCCGGGGAGATTCATGAAGAAATTCCAAAAGTTAAAACAATTCCTATTAGACCACCCGAGGATGTCATAAAAGAAACTCCAAAAGAAGAAATTGAACTAACTCATAGAGTCTTTAGACCAGCTCCTCCAAGAAGAACTGAAAAATTAACAATTGAAAAACAAAAGATAGAAACACCCCAAGAAAAAGTTCCTCAGGAACAAAAACCTGAAATTGAGGTAGAAGAAAAGCTGGTAAAGGAAGAAGAGGTAACGAAACCCGAAGAAAAAATTCCAGAAACTGAGAAAAAAGAGTTTGAGAGAAAAACTATAAGTAGCAAAATAACAGAGGAAATTATTGAAGGAAAACCTGAGGAAGTTTTGAAACCGCCCGAAGAGAAAACTTTATATGAACAGACTGTTCCCAAGGAAGAAATTGAAAAAGTCGAAAACAAAGAAATTGTCCATAAGCCACCAGTTGAGGTTAGTAAGGAAGTAAAGGAAGAGGAGCATGAGGTTTCCTTTGCGGATTTTGCACAGCCAAATCTCGAAGAAATTCAAGAAATTGAAGAAAAAAGTGAAAAGGAAAAAGTAGCTCCATATAGAGAAAAAGTTGTAAGCGAAGAACATATTGAAGAAAAGAGTAAAAAGGAAGAATTTAAATCGACTTTTGAAGAACTTCTAAGAAAACTTGAAGAGGAAAATCGGAAAAAGCGAGAAGAAAAAGTTGAAAAAGTCCCAACAAATGAAGAGAATGTCGAACTTGAATCTAAGCCTGCAATTCCTGAAACAAAACATTTCACAAAAATTGAACTTAAGACAAAGTATGTTTCTGATGCGTCTTCTTTAAGAAAAATTTATGAAAGTTCAGGCCTTCCCCAGGAAATCAGAAATGACTTACTTTCGAAAGCATGTATTTCGGCTTCTCAAAAAAGTGAAGTTATAGACATCGTTGAAGGGCGGTTCCGTATAACCGTTATTGGTCTTACAACAATTGAGGAAAGGCTTGCAGAGGATATAGCAAGGAGAGTATCAGGAAAATATACCACAGGCGAAGCAATTCTCATTGCAAAAAAGTTAAGACTTACAGATATAGTAGTAGATGATAAGCCAAAACTCAAAAACTATCAAGGAATTAACATCTATTCTTTAGACGAAATTATTTAGTTTCAGGTTCGAGAAGTGTGTATAACTTGCCTGACAATTCAAATGTTGTATGTGTAGTTCTTGCTATTATTATTGAATTTTCTTCTGCTTTTTTTATTGTTTCTTCAGGAACAAATTCTCCTTCTGTTATAATTATGATTGGTACCCTCTTTATTACTGCAACGCCTACGACATTTACATTTGTTTGAATCGTAATCCAAGCACTATCTTCGTTTGCTTTTGCAAGAACTCTACTCAAAAGATCGCATGCATAGGCATCTTTGATTATTTTCTCAAGGATTTCTTCGTTATATTTGGTAAGGACTTCTAATTGCAGTTCTTTTATAAGGTGTTTTATTTTCATTTTTGTTCCCTCCTTGTTTATTTCTTCATTCCATATCTCGAATGTTAGGTATGTTCCTTTTCCAAATTTTGAAGTTATAACAAAAAAATCTGAAATCTTTTGGATATTTTTTAAACCCATTCCTGCACCAAACCCTAATTTTCTTGCTTTATCGGATGCGGTAGAAAATCCTGGGGTTAGTGCAAGAAGTAATTTCGGGATCCCTGGTCCTATATCTTTTGCTATGGTCTTTATTTTGTTCTCATTTGCGTAAGTTTTTATAATACCGAATTTTGCGTGTATTACTATGTTTGATTCTGCTTCATATGAGCAAACACCAAGCTTCCTCAGATTTTCTTTTTTAAGAGATTGATGCCTTTTAAAAAATTCGAATCCATCAAGCGCTTTTTCAAGTGTTTCCCTTGTCTTCAGAGTGCCATCTCCTAAGTGTTCAAAATCGTCTCCAAATACAAAAAATTCAGAAATTAATATTGTAGTTTCCAAGGTGCTCCTTCAAGACCTTCTTTATAGAGAAGCCCACATGTAACAAACATTATATGTTTCGTTTTTAAAAGTATTATTTTTTCTTTTCTTGCAAGGTCAATAGTTACCTGTTCTACAGGCTTTCCTCTAACAATAAGAACTACAGGAATGTCCAGTATTTTCGCAGTTTTAATAACCGATGGATTAGTAACGCCAGTAATTAGAAGAATTGCTTCCTCTTCTCTACTTATTACGAATAGTGTGTCTGATAGTAGATCTGCGGCAAAGCCATACTTTATATTTGCGTCCCAATTTCCAACATCTTGCAGGACTTCAGCATTTGCTATTTTAATAATTTCTTCAACTTTCATCACAATATTTTATCACATTCTAAAATTTATGCAAAGTTTAATAGTTAAGATGTTCACATTATATAATTCATATGATAAACACATTAAATAAAGATAAATAGAACTATAGATATGGTATTATGTTGTGAAATAATATAACAAACTATTGCAATATTTTCATTTTTGTATAAAATAATAGGTGATGGAAGAAAAAAAGGAAATTACTTTGCGACAGTTATAGTAAATGCATAAAGGCATCCGAATTTCTTTCAGCAATTGGGAATCCTATAAGAGTTGCGATTGTGTGTTATTTAACAACAGGCGAAAAAACCGTAAAGGAAATTGTAGAAAAGTTAAATATGAAAGAGCCAACTGTATCACTTAACTTATATAGGCTTTATAGAGCAGGATGGGTTACACGCAGGAAAGTTAGAAGAAATGTATATTATAGACTCAAAAGTGAAAAATATAAAGAAATAATAGAACAGATAAGTGACCTTTATGTATCAAAAGAAAAGAAAGTGAGTATATAATTTCCGAAAGGAGGAAAAATGGAGAATAAAAATTTTCCTGCAGTAGACATGGAGATTAGAAAATGGGGAGCAAATCCTGAATCTCTCATTCAAGTTTTGCATGGCACCCAAGAAGCATTGGGTTATTTACCGAAAGAAGTGCTTGCATACATTTCAGAAAAGTTAAAAGTACCGCTTTCAAAAGTTTATGGTGTTGTAACTTTTTATAACTTCTTTAAACTTTCAAAGGATGCTGAACATGTTATTATGACTTGTATGGGGACTGCTTGCTATGTAAAAGGAGGGGAAGCAGTATTGAACGCCTTATGCGAAAAGTTGGGAGTTAAGCCGAATCAAATAACCTCTGACGGAAAATTTGCAGTTAGAATTGTACGCTGTTTAGGTTGTTGTGGTCTTGCCCCTGCCATAGCAATTGATGGAAAAGATATCTATGGGAAATTAACCCCGGAAAAGGCTCTTGAAATACTCGAGAGGTATAGTTAGTGGAAGAACTTTCCCTAAATATTCTTGATATTATTGAAAATTCGTTGAAAGCCAACGCGAAAAATATTGAAGTTAATATTATTGAAGATGATAATAAAGATTTGCTATTAATCGAAATAAAGGACGATGGCGTTGGAATGGATGAAGATTTGTTAAAGAGGGTGTTTGATCCTTTTACAACTACTTCTGCAAATAAGAAAGTTGGATTAGGTTTGCCACTCCTAAAACTTGAAGCAGAATCGTGCGATGGTGGAATTTTTATTGAAAGCGAAAAGGGGAAGGGCACAACGGTTAAGATTTGTTTTAGAAAGTCTCATGTGGATACACCTCCCCTTGGTGATATCGCAAGTACAATTGTTTCAGTTCTTGCAACGCATCCAGAGGTTAACCTCCACTACAGGCACGAAGTCAACCAAAAGGTATTTGAAATCTCAACTGAAGATTTGAGAAAAATTTGCAGTGAAACAATTTGTACACCTTTAGTGTTAAATGGAATTAGAGGGTTTTTAAATGAACAAATAAAAGATCTGCATGGAGGTGCTTAGATGGACAAAATCAAGTCAATCGAAGAGTTGCGAAAGCTAAGAGAAACTGCACAATCATTCCTTAAAGCAAGACAAGGAGAAGCAAAAGTAAAGATCTACATCAGTATGGGAACAGTTGGCATAGCAGCAGGTGCAAGAGATGTTCTCCTTGCAATTCTTGATGAACTTCAAAAGAGAAATTTCACAGATGTGCAAATTATTGAGAGAGGCTCAATGGGGCTTGATATTGAAGAGCCAGTTGTTGCAGTTGAAAGAGACGGTGTGAAAGTGTATTATGGGCACGTTACCCCCGAAATGGCAAGAGAAATAGTTGCTTCACACGTTATTAATGGGCAAATCGTTAGCGACTGGGTTATCGCAAAGGAGTAGTGTATGAAAATTTACAGAATTCATGCACTTATTTGCGCTGGAGCACAGTGTCTTGCTGCGGGTGGTAACGGTTTTGAGGATGCACTTAAAGAAGAACTTAAAAAACACGACCTAACTGAGGAGGTAAATATTGTTGAAACAGGTTGTATGGGCTCTTGCCAATTGGGTCCTCTGATGGTTGTGTATCCGGAAGGAGTAATTTATACAAAAGTAAAACCAGAAGATGCAAAGGAAATTGTTGAAGAACACTTCCTCAAAGGTCGTCCTGTTAAAAGGCTTCTTTGGAGACAAGAAGAGAAACAATTTCCAACATTAAGCGAAGTGCCGTTTTTTGCAAAACAAACAAAAATTGTCTTGAGAAATTGCGGGATTATTAATCCAGAAGATATTACCGAATATATTGCTCAAGGCGGATATGAAGCCCTTGCAAAAGCGATAACAGAAATGACAAGAGAAGAGGTTATTAAGGTAGTTAAGGATTCTGGACTGCGAGGACGTGGCGGAGCAGGATTTCCCACGGGACTCAAATGGGAACTTGCTTATAAGCAAAAATCCGACACTAAATACATAATATGTAATGCAGACGAAGGAGATCCTGGCGCCTATATGGACAGGTCAATTTTGGAAGGAGACCCGCACTCTGTTCTTGAGGGAATGGCTATTGCAGGATATGCAGTTCAGGCTCAAAAGGGTTATATTTACATTAGGGCCGAGTATCCTCTTGCAATAAAAAGACTTGAAATAGCAATTAAACAGGCAAGAGCATCAGGTTTACTTGGAAAAAATATTCTAGGCACGAACTTTTCCTTTGATATTGAATTAAGAATGGGTGCAGGGGCATTTGTTTGTGGAGAGGAAACAGCCTTGATAAACTCTATTGAAGGAAAACGTGGTGAACCGAGGAAGAAGCCTCCCTTCCCGGTTGAAAGAGGTGTTTTTGGAAAACCAACAGTTATTAATAATGTGGAGACACTTGCAAACATTCCGGTTATTGTTGGAAAAGGAGCATCTTTCTTCCGAAAATTTGGTACTGAAAAAAGCCCTGGTACAAAAGTATTTGCACTTGCAGGAAAGGTGAACATTACAGGTTTGGTTGAAGTGCCCCTTGGGACTCCTCTTAGGACCATAGTCTTTGATATTGGTGGTGGTATTCCTGAAGGTCATACATTTAAGGCCGCGCAAACTGGAGGTCCTTCGGGTGGGGTAATCCCTGCAGAGCATCTTGATGTTCCAATGGACTATGAAAATCTTCCGCAACTTGGAACAATAATGGGTTCTGGTGGGCTTATTATTATGGATGAAACAAGTTGTATGGTTGATGTTGCAAAATTCTTTTTGAAATTTACCGTTGATGAATCATGCGGGAAATGCACTCCATGTAGAGAGGGAACACGCCAAATGCTTAATATTTTGGAAAAAATTACTTCAGGGAATGGCACAATGGAGGACCTTGATAGACTTGAAAGGCTTGGCAATGTAATAAAACTAACTTCACTATGCGGACTGGGACAAACAGCACCAAATCCTGTTTTATCAACGCTTAGATATTTCAAAGATGAGTATATAGCGCATATAAAGGGCAAGAAATGTCCTGCAAATGTTTGCACAATGAAGGGGGAGAGACATGAAAGGAAAGTCCTTAATAGACGTCCTGCATGATGTTCAGGAGACTAATCCTGAGAATTACATTCCAGAAAATTTGGCAATTAAAGTTTCACAGACTTTTAAAACAACACCTGCAAAGGTCTATGGAGTGCTTACCTTTTATACGATGTTCTCTTCAATACCAAGAGGTAAACACATCATAAGAGTTTGCAGGAGTTTGTCGTGCCATCTTGCAGATGGAGAAAAGATTATAAAGAAATTGAAAGAAGAGTTGGGTATAGATTTTGGAGAAACAACCGAAGATAAAGAATTTACACTCGAAGAGTCAAGTTGCCTTGGAATGTGCTCAGTTGCGCCTTCAATGATGATTGATGACGTGCCTTTTGGAAACTTAAAGGAAGAAGACATACCGCTTATCCTTAAAAAAGTCAGGGAGGGTGCTCTATGAAACTCTATAGAAGCCATATACTGGTTGCAGAGGATTCAAAGAGTCTTTCAAAAGGTGCAAAGGAAATAGAAGAACTATTGACAAAGGAGATAAGAAACTTGGGTTTGGAAAATGAAGTACTCGTTGCCCCAACCGGAAGCCTTGGCTTTGAAGACTTAGGCGTTGCAATTGCAGTATATCCTGATGGTGTGATATATGCACCCGTTAAACCAAGCGATATTCCTTATATTGTAAAAGAGCACCTATTAAAAGGGCGAGTTGTTAAAGAACTTGCACATGAAATTGGAAAAAGAGACGTAACTCTTAAAGAGACTCGCGCAGAGCGTGTCCTTTCGATTCAAGAAAGGGTTTTACTTAAAAGAGTTGGTGTTATAAATCCTGAATCGATTGAAGAATATATTGCAGAAGATGGCTATATGGCTCTTGAAAAAGCAATAGAAAATGGACCAGAGTGGGTTTTGGAAGAAGTTAAAGCATCTGAGTTAAGAGGAAGGGGTGGTGCAGGATTCCCTACAGGTAAGAAATGGGAATTTACTGCAAGAGCAAAAAGTGACTTAAAATACGTAATTTGTAATGCAGATGAAGGAGAACCTGGAACATTTAAAGACAGGGTAATAATGGAAGGAGACCCTAATCTTCTTATCGAGGGAATGGTCCTTGCAGGGTATGCAACAGGTGCAAATTATGGTTATATATACATTCGAGGAGAATATGATCTTTCAATCAAGCGACTTCAAAAGGCTATAGAACAAGCAAGATCATATGGATTCCTTGGAGAAAATATTTTAGGGTCAGGTTTTAATTTTGATATAGAAATAAAAAAAGGTGCAGGTGCTTATATTTGTGGCGAGGAAACTGCCCTCATCGAATCAATAGAGGGAAAGCGTGGCGAACCAAGGAAGAAACCACCATATCCACCCACTTATGGCCTTTGGGGGAAACCCACTGTTATTAACAACGTTGAAACGCTTGCAAATATTCCGCCAATTGTTGTTAACGGTGCTGAGTGGTTTAAGAAATTTGGCGTTCCTGGTTCGTACGGGACGAAACTTTTCAGTTTGATGGGAGATGTAAATTACAAAGGTGTAATTGAAATTCCCTTTGGGGAAAAACTTTCGTCAATAATAAATGATGTTGGTTTTGGTGTAAAAGGTGGCAAGAAACTTAAGGGGGTAATCCTTGGTGGAGTTTCAGGAAGCCTTATAACGCCTGCTGAGTTAGATACTCCTGTTGATTTTAACTCGCTTGCTAAAATTGAAGCAGGACCCGGATCAGGCTCAATTGTTGTTCTCAGTGAGGATCGATGTATTGTTGATATTGCAAAAAATATAGCCTATTTCTTTAGACACGAATCCTGTGGAAAGTGCACACCTTGTAGAGTTGGTACAGAAGAGATGTACAAGATAATTGATTATATTTCACGAGGTCTTGGTGAAGAAAGCGACCTTACAAGGCTTGAAAAACTTTCTACATCGATGAAACTAACTTCTTTTTGTGGTTTAGGACAAACTGCTCCTAATATCATTGCTCAATCGCTTGTGAAATACAGGGACGAGTGGCTTGAACATATAAAAGAAAGAAAATGTAAGGCAAATGTTTGTGAATTTGAAGAAATAACGGAGGAGGTATCAAATGAGTGAGTTAGTGAATGTGAAAATCGATGGTAAGCCTTATCAATTTGAAAAAGGCACCACGATTTTAAAGGCATGTAAGTCGATTGGTATAGAAATTCCAACTCTTTGCTATCTTGAAGGTATTGCAGAGGAAGGTTCATGTGGTATGTGTGTCGTTGAGGTAAAAGGCTCACGCACGCTTCAAAGAGCATGTATCACGGAAGTTACAGAGGGAATGGAAATAACAACAAATTCGGAATTAGTAAATGAAGCAAGAAAAACAAATCTTGAACTTGCACTTGCACACCACCCTCTCGACTGTATGACATGTGATAAAGATGGAGATTGCGTTCTTCAGGATCTTGCGTATCAATTTGGGATTAAGAAAAGTCAATTCCTCGATGAGAGTGATGTATTTGTTTATCCGAAGGAAACTCCTTGGGATACAAATCCGTTCATTCAGTTTGACCCGCAAAAATGTATTCTCTGCAGGCGTTGTGTTGATGCCTGCGAAAACCAAGCAATAGTTGAAGCAATTGGTATTGCAATGCGAGGTTATAAGTCGGTTGTATCAACGCCGTTTAATTTGCCTTTGGAACAAACTAATTGCCAATTTTGTGCTGAATGTGTTCAGGCGTGCCCAACAGGTGCGCTGATTGAAAAGCCTCGTATAGGCAAAGGAAAAATTTTCAACTTTGAAAGCACTGATACTATATGTGCTTATTGTGGTGTTGGGTGTAATGTGGAGTTATATAAAGATAAAAATAATAACCTTGTTATGGCAAGGGGTATAGATAAAGAACCAAATAATGGAAGGCTCTGTGTAAAAGGAAGATACGGATATGAATATGTAAATTCTAATGAAAGACTTACCACACCTCTTATAAAGGAAAATGGCGTTTTTAGAGAGGCAACGTGGGAAGAGGCTATCGATTATACTGCAAAAAGATTACTTGAAATTAAGGAAAAGTACGGGCCTGATGCAATTGGTGTTCTTGGGTCTGCACGTTGTACCAACGAAGATAATTATATTGTTCAAAAATTTGCTCGTGCCGTAATTGGGACAAACAACATAGACCACTGTGCAAGGTTATGCCATGCTTCAACTGTTGCAGGACTGGGTAAGGCGCTTGGAGCAGGTGCGGCAACAAATCCAATAGATGACATAAAGAACGCAGATGTAATGTTTGTTATTGGTTCAAATACAACTGAAACTCACCCAGTTATTGCGCAGTTCATAAAAGAAAACAAAAAGAAAAGAGGAGCGAAACTTATTGTTTGTGATCCAAGAAACATTGATCTTGCACAATACGCAGACATCTTTATTCAACACTATCCAGGAACTGATGTTGCCCTCCTAAACGGCATGATGAAGGTTATTGTTGATAACGGTCTTATCGATAAGGAATTTATTGAAAATCATACAGAAGGTTTTGAGGATCTTTTGAAAGTTCTCAAAAACTACGATCTTGATAAGGTTTCAAAAATAACAGGTGTTGACAAGAAGCTCATTGAAAGTGCTGCAATTACCTATGCAAAAGGCCCGAATTCGATGATTTTCTACACAATGGGAATTACACAACACCACGTTGGAGTTGATAACGTTTTGAGCATTGCAAATCTTGCTTTAATTACAGGACACATAGGAAAAGTTGGTAATGGTATTGATCCTTTAAGAGGTCAAGCAAATGTACAAGGTGCATGCGATGTGGGAGCACTGCCTGATGTTTACACGGGATACCAAAAGGTAACTGACGAAACAGTTAGAAAGAAATTCGAAGAATTCTGGAAGGTTAAACTCCCAGACAAGGTTGGTTATGCGGTTTCTCAGTTTGGCGACCTTGCTCTCGATGGAAAACTGAAGGCTGTTTATGCAATGGGCGAAAATCCTCTTGTAACTGAAGCAGATGTAAGACATGTTAAAGAGGGTTTTGAAAAATTAGAGTTCCTTGCAGTACAGGATATTTTCCTTTCAGAAACAGCACAAATTGCAGATGTTGTATTTCCAGCAAAGGCAGCCTACGAAAAATTTGGAACATTTACAAACACTGAAAGAAGAGTGCAACTTTTAAAACCTGCAAGAACGCCTCACCCAAACGTTAAAGATGATTGGGAAATTGTTTGTGAAGTAGCAACTAAAATGGGCTATCCGATGCATTATAAAGATGCGGAAGAAATATGGGAAGAAATAAGAGAAGTTACCCCATCTTTCAAGGGTATTACATACAAGAGGTTAAAAGAAAATTCTTTGCAATGGCCATGCCCAGATATAACTCACCCTGGAACAAAGATCCTTCACTACGGCGGAAACTTTAAGCGTCCAAACTCTAAGGCTCTAATTACAGGTGTTGAGTTTGAGCCACCTGTTGAAATACCCGATAATGAGTATCCATTTGTCCTTACAACAGGGAGAATTCTTTTCCATTATCATTCAAGAAATGAAACAAGAAGGGTTAAAGTGCTTGAAAGTTTTGTTCCTGAAAACTTTGTTGAGATAAATCCAGAAGATGCTGAGGCCCTCAATATTAAGGATGGAGACAATGTGAAAGTTAAAACGAGAAGGGGAGAGATTGTTGTTAAGGCAAAAATTTCACAAAAGCCTAAGAAAGGTGTAGTTTTTGTGAGTTTCCACTTCTCAGAGGCAAATGCAAATATTTTAACGATTAATGCACTTGATCCAGTTGCAAGAATTCCAGAATACAAGGCATGTGCGTGTGCAATAGAAAAAATTTAAGATAAAAGGAGGCATTTATGAACGACGTAAACTTCTTTCCACCGAAAGATGTTGCTGCCAAGATGTGTGAGGCAGGGGTTGGGAAATGCAAACTTCCACTCCTCAAGATGTTTTTACTTGCAATTCTTGCAGGTGTTTACATTGCTTTTGGTGCTCAACTATTTTTATTAGTAGGTTCTGATTCTACTCTCGGTTTTGGTTTTGCAAGGTTTCTTTCTGCTTCTGTCTTTACCGTTGGTCTCATGATGGTTGTGGTGGGTGGTGCGGAACTTTTTACAGGGAATAACCTTGTGCTTATCGCAGCCCTTGACAAAAAGGTTGCTTGGGTAGAACTTCTCAAAAACTGGGTTGTCGTGTACATTGGGAATTTTGTTGGTTCAATTCTCATTGCTGCATTCCTTTTGTGGGGTGGAACTTGGTCTTTCAATAACACTCTTGTTGGAGCAAATGCCTTGAAAGTTGCCTTATCTAAGACTTCACTTACATTTGCGCAAGCATTCTTCAGGGGCATTCTTTGTAACTGGCTTGTTTGCATGGCAGTTTGGATGGCTATGGCGTCAAAGGATGTAATTGGAAAGTTATTTGCAATCTATTTTCCGATTATGGCATTTGTGGCATCTGGTTTTGAACACTCAGTTGCAAACATGTTCTTTATTCCATATGGAATCTTTTTGAAGAGCAATCCCAAAGTCCTTGAAGCAGCAGGGAAAACAATTGCAGATGTTGCAAATCTTAATTGGGGAACACTTTTCACTGTTAACCTCATACCTGTTACTCTTGGAAACCTTGTTGGTGGTGCATTCTTTGTTGGATTTATCTATTGGGTTGTTTATTTAATGAATACTAAGAAATAAATAATGAATACTAAACCTGTAATCCTTGTTGGCGGTAAAAGTAGACGTTTTGGAAGCGATAAGTTCTTTCTAACCATAAATGGTAACTTAATTTTCGAAAGAACATATAGAATCCTTAAAGATGTTTTTCAAAAGGAGCCTGTCTTCGTTGGGAGGCAGGCTCCCATAAAAAATTACGAATTTATAGAAGATTTGATTCCTAATTTAGGCCCTATTGGTGGTCTATATACTGCCTTTAATTATTTCAACACCGATTTTGTCTTTCTAACAGCGTGCGATATGCCTTTTATAAATAGAGAAGTCCTGAAATTCATGATGGAAAATTTAGACAGAAATACTTATGCATGTGTCCCTAAACTTGAAAATGGCTATATAGAGCCACTTTTTGCTTTTTATAGTAAGAAACTTCTACCAAAGATTGAAAGAAATATTGAAGTTAACAATTTAAAGTTGAGAAGTCTTTTAGATGAAAATGTTCAATATGTTTACTCAGACGAAATAAAAAGTATTGACCCAGAACTCCTAACATTTCTCAACATAAATACAAAGAATGATTTTGATAAAATCTGTAAAATATTGGAGAATGAAAAAGTTACCGATTTTGCGTTTTGAAAACGGGAAAGTTCATAAAGTAGATGATCTTGTTGTTGAAGAAAGGATTCTCAATGTGTATGCAAATAACCATTTTGTTCAATCTATTTTTTATTCTAATGGAAACGAATTTTATCTTGGCATAGGTGTGCTTTTTTATAATGACGTTATTTCCTCAAAAAGCGAAATCATTAATTATTCAAAAAAGGAAAACGATTTTTCTACAAATTTATATTTCGAAATTGATTCAAAAAGGAAAGAAACATTAAACGGTAGTGAATATGGAAAAATTTCTCCAGTTAAAGGTGACGTATTTTTTAAATTAATGAAAGAAATGCTAACACACTCAGATACATTTCAAGTAACTGGGGGCACTCATATTGTAGCAGTTGCAACCGTAGAGCGTCTTCTTACTTATTTTGAGGACATATCAAGGCTCTCAGCCGTTTTGAAAATTGTAGGTTTTTTAGTTGAGAATGAAATTTATAAAGAAACGATACTTTTTACATCAGGAAGAATTAATTACAACATTGTTCAAATCGCTTCCAAAGTTAATTCAAAAATAATTGTATCACAATCGGCAGTTTCAAGTCTTGCGATTAAAAGTGCTGATTCTCTCGGTATAACTCTTGTAGGATTTTTAAGGGGCAACCGTTTCAATATCTATACTCATCCTGAAAGAATCTTGCAATAATCAAAAAAAGTAAAATTCAAATATAATATCAATTGATGGAAATACATCATATACCAGTATTATTAAATGAGACAATTGAACTGTTGAATTTAAAAGAAAACTCTATAGTAGTTGATGCAACCCTTGGGGAAGGCGGGCATTCAGTTGAGATTCTCAAAAGGATTCCTAAGGGTCTTCTTATTGGAATTGACATGGACTATGAAACTATTGAGAGAGCTCGACAAAGACTCCTTCAAGTGAGAGATAACTTTGTTATAGTTCCTGGAAACTTTAAGGAAATTAATTCACTTATTCTTCCTTTTGCAAAGAGTGTGACCCATATTCTTGCAGATTTAGGAGTATCAAGTTTACAACTTGAAGATGAATCTCGTGGTTTTTCATTTATGAAGGAAGGCCCCCTTGATATGCGAATGTGTAGACCATGCACGAGATACACTGCATACGACATCATTAATAATTTTGAGGAAAGTGAACTTAGAGATATTATCCTATATTATGGTGAAGATCCATTTGCTTCTAAAATCGCAAAACGTATCACTGAAGAAAGAAAAAAACACCCAATTGAGACAACAACCCAACTTGCAGAGATTGTAAAGAGCGTTTATCCTAAAGGATACTACAGAATCCATCCTGCAACAAGGACATTTCAAGCACTCCGTATTTACATAAATAGAGAATTGGATAACCTAAAAGGTTTTTTAGAAAATGCACCAACAGTATTGGAATCTATGGGACGCATTGCAATTATTACATATCATTCACTTGAAGATAGGTTAGTGAAGCAATCGTTTAAGAATAATCCAACCTTGAAGTTGGTTAATAAACATGTAATTAAACCAAAAGAAGAAGAGATTGCAACTAACAGGCGTGCTCGGAGTGCAAAGTTAAGAGTTGCGGAGAAGGTTGGATGAAAGTAAAAACATTAACTTTATTAATTATCCTCTTAATTCTTATTGCAGTTTATAGTGTATTATTCTTTTCGACCGTTCGTATAAAAAAGAATATTGCAGATTTGGATGTAAAAATCGAAATTCTTCAAACCGAAAATCAAAACCTTGAGTCTCAATATCTTGATTTACAAGATCCAGCATACATTGAAAGTATTGCAAGAAAAAAACTTTACATGACTGAGGTTAAAGATTTCTATGTCGTGGAAATCAGAGCAAAGTAGCGAAGATATTTTTAAAAAAAGACTTTTAGTCACTTTTTTACTTTTCGTGTTTGTCTTTGCTACATTTATAGGCAGAGTTATAGATTTAAGCGTTTTTAATAGAGGTAAACTTCTTGCAGAATTTGCTCCTCAGGTCGTACCAAGTTATGATATCCTGAGGGCTGAGCGAGGCGAAATTCTTGACAGATCCGGCGTAAAACTTGCAACAAACGAACTAACATTTGAACTTGATATTAATCCAAATATTATCGATAGTGCGAATCTCTCAAAAATAAGAAGCATTTTAAAAAGAGACCTTAAGTTTTCTAATGAAGAACTTAATAAACTTTTGAGCGCAAAATCATATGTCCTTGTTTCAACATCGGTTTCTAAAGATACAAAAGAAAAGATTGATGCACTTAATTTAAAAGATGGAGTTGTTTTTACAAAGACATACAAAAGAGTATATCCATATGGAGAAATAATTTCACCTCTTATTGGAATTGTTGGTGCAGAAGGAACAGGCCTTACAGGACTTGAATTATCTCTGGACGATTATCTTAAGGGGAGAAATGGGAGATCTTTCAGAACATATAATTTTGCAGAACCCGATGTGTTAGGTGCACCAACATATGTGCTCAATCCCGTCAAAGGAAATAACATAACACTTACTATCGATATTAATATTCAAGCAAAAGTTTATGAACTTGTTAAAAAATATGTTGAAGAATTTCATGCAAAAAATGGTTTTGCGATAGTAACGGATCCAGAATCTAACGAGGTTCTTGCAATGGTAACCTATCCTTCGTTTGACCCAACAAACTTTAATAAAATTATGCAAAATCTTCCAACAACATTTAATTATGAGCCTGGTTCAATAATGAAACCAATTGTTGCACTTGCTGCACTTGAAGAGGGAAAGTTAAAGATAGATGACAACTTTTACTGTAGTGGCTCAATAAAAGTTAAGGATACGGTTATTTCTTGTTGGAAAAAGCATGGAGAGGAACATGGGCTTTCCGATATTCTTGTTAACTCTTGCGATGTTGCATTTGCTCAAATTGCACTAAGACTTCAAAAGGATTCACTTCTAAAATATTTTAAACTTTTTGGTTTTGGCGATAAAACTCAAATTGAACTTTACGGCGAGGAAAGGGGAATTGTTCCATCACCTAAAAATATCGGAGATGTAGAAGTTGCAAATATGGGCTTTGGACAGGGTGTCGCTGTAACGCAAATCCAGATGGTGTCGGCACTAAATGCAATTGTAAATGGCGGGAAACTTTATACACCGCGTCTCGTTAAAGAGATTAAAAGTCCAGATGGAAATGTCGTTTATTCTTCAGAGCCAATTCTTCGAAGAACAATAGGAAGTAAAACAAATCTTGGTCTTATTAAAAGTGCAATGGTAGAAGTTGTAGAAATTGGTGCTCCAAAGGCAAAAATAGAAGGCTACAAGGTTATGGGCAAGACTGGTACTGCTCAAAAGCCAAACCCTGGTGGGGGATATTCGCATACTAAACTAATATACAGTTTCTTTGGTGCTATTCCCTATCCAGATCCAAGGGTCTCCGTTATAGTTTCCATAAATGAAACTTCTATCCCGCAATATTCTACGACTGTATCTGCACCGCTATTTTCTGAAATAGGGACATTTCTTGTAAAATACCTAAGGATTGAAAAATGAATGGACGAATTTTAAAAGAAAAATTTAAAGATTTTGAAATTTACGGAAATCTGGAAAGAGTTTTTTTTGGAATAAAAACTGATTCAAGAGTTATAGAGAATGGAGATTTGTTTGTTGCATTAAAGGGGGAAAATTTTGACGGACATGATTTTGTATTTGATGCAGTAAAAAGAGGTGCAGTTGGAGTAATTATCGAAAAGGATTTAGAAATTAACGAAGATATTCTTGTTATTAAGACTCACAACTCAAGAGAAGCATTTGCAAAAATTTCTTCCTTCTTTTTTGGAGATCCATCAGACAGGTTAACTTTAATAGGCGTTACGGGTACAATGGGAAAAACAACTATAACTTATCTTCTTTATAGGCTTTTCAACTACTTAGGGGTGCCATCGGGATTTATCGGTACCATTGGTATTGGCATTAAAGACAACTTCTCTTTGGTTGACCTTGAGCCTCCAACAACACCATTTCCTTTCGATCTTCACAGATACCTAAAAACAATGTTGGACGATGGTGTAAAGTACGTTTTCATGGAGGTTTCTTCCCACGGAATTAAGGACAAAAGAATATATGGTATAAATTTTAAAAGAAAGATCCTTGGAACTATGGGAACAGATCACATAGAATACCACAAATCGCTTGAAGATTACATTAAAACGAAAGTTTCATTTTTTGATGGATTCACTTCTCCTATACTCAATGGAAATTCGCTTTATATAGATAGGTTTATTGAGGTATCAAAGGACCCAATTTTTTATGGTGGTGATGAAATATTTGACTATTCCTTTCAAAACCTAAAAACTCATGGGACTTCAATTTATTTTGATGTGTATCAAAAAGGGACTGCCCTTGGGGCTATAGATTTACCTATTCTTGGTAGATACAACGCCTATAACTTTTTGGCAGTTTTATCGTGCGCAATGTTAGAGGGTGCTAACTTTTCAGACATAAAGGATTTTGCAAAAAATGCTTTAGTTCCAGGAAGAATGGAAATTTACACATTTAAAGGAATAAAGGTTGTTATCGACTATGCTCACAATCCTGATGAGATTGAAAGTGTGCTTGAAAGTATCAAGAACATAGGCAACCGACTGATTGTTGTTTTTGGTGCTGTTGGAACATCAGAAAAAGAAAAAAGAGTTTCAATGGGAGCATCAGTGAGTAAGTTTGCTGATTTTTGCGTTGTTACTTCTGATGATCCACGTGGACACGATATTGAATCAATAATTAAGGATGTTGCGTCTTCTGTTTCAATTAAGCACAAGGTTATACCCGATAGAATTGAAGCGATAAAATATGCACTGAATGAAGCGAAAGAAAACGATGTTATAGCAATCTTGGGAAGAGGGGTTGAATCTAAAATGCATATGCCTAATGGTGAAATTTTGCGCTTTAGGGATATAGACATTGTAAAAGAGGTGTTTCATGAAGATTGACTTGCAAGAATTGTTTAAAGATATTTATCATGAAAAAACTTTTTCCTTACCACATGACTACAATAGATTCGTAATTGACTCTCGTGAAGTTGTAAAAGGCGATATTTTCATTGCATTAAAGGGGAATACAACTGACGGACATAATTTTGTATCCGATGCACTTGAAAGAGGTGCTATTTTTGCAGTTGTTGAGAATGACTTGAAAGTAGATGGGCGTGTTGTTAAAGTTAATTCAACTTTCGAATTTTTGAAATATTTGGGGAATTTTGCACGAAAAAAAGTAAATAGTGCAATTTTTGGAATAACTGGAAGTGCAGGAAAGACAACTACAAAAGAGGGTTTATATCTTGCTTTATCAAAACGCTTTAATGTGATCAAAACTGAAGGAAATATTAATACTGATGTTTCTCTTCCTCTATTTTTTGCAAATGAAATTACGAATCTTGAAGACTTTGTTGTCGTTGAGATGGGCGTTCAAAAACCAAACGATATGAATATTTTACTTGATATTGTAAGGCCACATTATGGCATTATAACAAATGTTGGAGATTCTCATCTTGAATATTTGAAAGATAGAAAAGGTGTCTTGAACGAAAAATTTAAACTCGTAAGATTTGTTTTAGATTTAGGCGGTGTGTGTTTTATAAATGGAGATGATGAACTTTTGTATTCTGCATCAAACGGATTAAAAGGTGTATTTAAGGTAGGGTTTAATAAGGAAAACGATTTTAGGCTTACGATTCTTGAAGAAAGTTTTGATTCAATGAAATTAAAAATTAATGTTCAAGATAGGATTTTTGAATTTACCGTTCCCTATAATGGATTTGCCTACAATGTGGGATTAATTTTTGCTTCATCAGTCTATGTTGGAGTTGATCCCGATTATGTGGTTTCAGCACTGAGAGAATTCAAACCATACAAAGGAAGGGGAGAGAAAATAAAACTGGGAAGCATGACTATCATTGACGATACATATAACTCAAATCCCATCTCAATGAACCTTGCACTCGAAAGGTTAAAGGGAGTAAAAGGCCCTGTTGTTTTAATCCTTGGAGATATGCTTGAACTTGGCGAATATTCAAAAACACTCCATGAAAAAGTTGGAGAAAGTATTTCCAAAGTTAATCCTTACGCTCTTATTACCTATGGAAATTTCTCAAAGTTTATAAACGAAAAAGGATCTGCAACAATTAAATATCATTTTGAAGATAGCAATCTCCTTTCTCAATTTTTGAAGACTTATAATTTTAAAGAAGGCACATATTTTTTGGTAAAGGGCTCCCGTGGTATGAAAATGGAACAATTTGTCCAAGTTTTGAAAGAGAGGTATGGAGATGAAAGCTGAAATTGTTTTGCCTATCTATTTGTTTGTAGAATTTTTTATTTTGCTATTTTTTGAGAAGTTTCTCATATATTTTCTTAAGGAAAAAAATCTTGTCCAACATGTGCGAGAGGAGTTAATTGAGTCGCATAAAAAGAAAGAGGGAACTCCTCGTGGTGGTGGTATCGTATTTTTAATCTCGACTATTTTTATACTTCCTCTTATTTTTACTTTAAAGATTCCTTACCATGTTTTGAGGCAACTTTTTTTTGTGTTCTTTTCAACAGTTTTATTTGGACTTATTGGTCTTATTGATGATGTTCTAACATCGAGAAAATCTTCTTCTGAAGGTCTCTCAATAAGAAGTAAACTCATTCTTTTCTCACTTGCAACTATTGTTCTCTTTGCTACTTTCAAAGATATCATGACTTTTAATGTAATGTTTCTTGGATCAAATTTTAACGTCGGGCCGTTCCTTTACTTCATACTTTTTTTTGTGATCATGGTTGGTTCTGTTAATGCCTTTAACCTAACAGACGGAGTTGATGGGCTACTTGGAAGTGTTGGAAGTATCATACTTATAACTTTTATAGTGCTTTCGTATCTCACAAAAAATTTGCCTCTTCTTTTCTTTACTTTGTCTTTGCTTATTTCTATTCTTGTGTTTTTGTGGTTTAACAGTCCAAAGGCATCGATATTTATGGGTGATTTAGGCGCATCAGCTCTCGGTGGTGCAATTGCCTCTTTATCGATAGTTTTTAAGACAGAGTTATATCTTCCCTTTATCGCAATTATTCCAGTAATTGAAGCGATTTCAATTTTCATACAGATTGCTTATTTTAAAGCAACTCATGGGAAGAGGGTTTTTAAAATGACCCCAATTCATCATCATTTTGAAATTTTAGGTTGGTCAGAAGCAAAGATTGATTTTAGATTTAGCATTATTACGGCATTTATGGTTATACTAATAATTGTTTTGAAAATTATAGGTTTGTAGCGGAGGTATATAATGAAAATTCTTGTTGTTGGTGCAAGAAGGTCTGGAGTATTTGCAAGCATCCTCGGAAAGTTGCATGGCTTTGAAGTATTTTTAACGGAGAAGGCCGAAAATAGTGAGGTTAGGTCTTTTGAGCCACTTCTTAAAAAGTACAACATTCCTTACGAGATTGGAAAACACTCCTTTGAAAAATTTTCAAATTTTGATCTTGCAGTACTTTCTCCCGGTATTCCAATGAGTGCTCCTATTGTAAAAGATCTTGAATCAAAAGGGATAAAAATTATCGGTGAACTTGAATTTGCAAACATGTTTTCGCCAAACACAAAAATTATTGCAATTACAGGGACAAACGGTAAGAGCACGACAACCGCTCTTACAGGACATATTTTCAAATTATTTAATCAAAATACAGTTGTTGGTGGTAATTTAGGGACGCCATATTCAGAATTACTACTTGAAAATCCTAACCCTGAATATGCAGTTCTTGAAACAAGTTGTTTCCAACTTGAGACAATTGAGCAATACCATCCAGAGGTATCTGTTTTTCTCAATTTTACTGAAGACCATCTCGACAGGTACACTTCAATGGAAGATTACCTTAAAGCAAAGAAACGAATCTTCATTAATCAGACAGAATCTGATTTTGCAATTCTTAATTATGATGATGAGGTTGTAAAAAATCTTTCTAAGGAAATTAAGCCACAAGTTTATTACTTTTCTTTAAAGGAAAGTATTGAAAGCGGTGCTTTTTTGAAAGATAATAAGATTTACTTTAGGGAGGACAAATTTAGTAAACCTAAGGAAATTATTGAAAAAGAAGAGATACCACTTTTGGGACTTCACAATGTTCAAAATACTCTTGCAAGTATTTTGTGTTCTATCGTAATGGGGGTGCCAGTAGAAGTTATAAGGGATGGAATTAGGACCTTTAAAGGTTTACCGCATAGACTTGAATTTGTTCGAGAAGTTAATGGTGTAATTTTCATAAACGATTCAAAATCTACCACACCTGACTCGACAATAAAAGCACTTGAATCCTTCAACCAAAAGGTCATTCTCATTGCAGGCGGTAGCAGTAAAAATAACGATTTTACGCAACTTGCGAAGATGTTTAGAGATAAGGTGAAATTTTTGATCCTTTTGGGGCAAACTGCACATCAATTGAAGGAGGCATCAACAAAAGCAGACTTTCATGACTTTGCAATTGTGGGAAGTCTCAAAGAGGCGATAACTTTTGCACGAAATATTGCGAAAGCAGGCGATATAGTGCTTCTTTCTCCTGCATGTGCAAGTTTTGATATGTTCAGAGACTTTGAAGACAGGGGAGAGCAATTTAAGGAAATAGTAAGTGAACTATGAAAAAATTAATAAATCCGTATTCTATTTCGCTTCTCTTTGTTTCACTTTCGCTCAGTTTATTTGGAATACTTGTAAGCGGTAGTTTAAGCATTGTTTATCCGAATCTCATTGTGAAGCAGGTAATCTCATTTATTTTAGGAATTTTGCTTTTGTTATTTTTTGCGTTTTTCAATCATAGTAAACTTGCTTCCCTTTCAAAGATTGGTTATATTTTTTTATTTTCTTTACTTTTGTATCTGCTTGTTAATAGAAGTGTTTCACGTTTTGTACACTTCGGACACTTTTCTTTTCAGCCATCTCAGTTTGCATATATAGTAGTTTCATTGCTTATCGCACGTATATTTAGGGACAAAATAAATGAAGAGTATATTCCAAAAGTTTATGCATTGGCATTTGCTCTTGTCGGCATTATTGCGATACTCATTGCTTTTGAACCCGATATGGGAAGTGCAGCACAGGTGTTTTTGACAGGATTTACTTTGCTTGGAATTATTGGAATGCCTTTAATTGAGTTTGTCGGATTTGGTGTTTTAAGTTTTCTTGGAGTTATCCTAATGATACCTTTAAATAGTGAATGGCACAGACGAGTTGTTGCATTTTTAAATCCATATGCACATGCAAGCGATGAAGCACTTCAAACACTTCAGTCCCTTAGAGCCTTTGCTAGAGGGGGGATAACGGGCGTGGGATTTATGAAAGGTATTTTTAAATATCCTTCCGTTTTACCTGTATCGATATCCGATTTTATACTTCCTGTAATTGGTGAAGAATTTGGTGCAGTTTTTGTGATTCTTCTTATGCTTGCATACCTGTTATTAATCTATACGGGCTTTAAGATTGCAAATGATGCAAGATCGACTTTTTCAAGAATTCTTGCGCTTGGTCTTACGCTTGGCATTGCATATTTTGCAATTATCAACATTGCAGTGAATTTAGGTTTGATGCCAACAACAGGAGTTCCACTTCCCTTTGTTAGTTTTGGTGGTAATAACATGCTTGCAAACTTTATATCAATTGGAATTTTAATAAACATTTCAAGAACAGAGGAAAACTTATGAAAATACTTATTGCAGGCGGTGGCACAGGGGGGCATATTTACCCTTTAATACCCGTAGGAGAAGAATTAAGAAAGCACGGACATGAAGTTATATTTATTGGAAGACGCGAAAGTATCGAAGAAAGAGTTGCAAAAAAATACGGCTTTACCGTTCAATATGTTAGAGCATCACTTTTTGATCTTAACATTCTAAAGTTTGTAAAGTTTGCAATTTTTTCTATAAATGGTTTTTTTGATGCTTTAAAAATTGTGGGAAAGACAAAGCCTGATAAAATCCTTGGTGGGGGAGGATATGTGTCACTTCCGATTTTACTTGCAGGTATACTAAAAGGTGTGCCTGTATATCTATATGAACAAAATACAATACCTGGTAGGACAAATCTTATATTCTCAAGATTTGCAAGGTTGGTTTTTTTGGGTTTTGAGGATATAAAAAACCATTTTGGTTCAAAAGGAGTTTTCGTTGGGAACCCTGTGCGTAAAGAAGTTATAAATCAAGATAAAAAAACAGCACTTGAATTCTTTAAATTTGAGGATAAGTTTACACTTCTTGCATTTGGCGGGAGTGGTGGCGCATACAAGTTAAATAAAATAATAGCCGAAGCAATACCAGAGCTCATTGAGAATGAGATTCAGATAATTTTCATAACTGGTGTCAAATTTTTTGATGAATTTAAAAGTTTAAGCAATCATAAAAATCTACGAATTTATCCGTATCTTGATGAAATGGGATATGCATATGCAGTTTCTACCGTTGCAGTAACAAGAGGTGGTGCAATGACTTTATCTGAATTGATTCTCAATAATGTTTATTCAATTGTTGTGCCTTTCCCTTACGCAAGGGATAATCATCAATTTTATAATGCAAAATATTTTGAAAATTACGGATGTGTAAGTGTTATAAAAGAAGAAGACCTGACCAAAGACATATTAGTTAAAAAAATAGTGGATTTTAAAAACGATTTTCATATAATAAATTTGGAATGCGCAAAATTTTATCCAAGAGATGCTGAAAAAAGAATTGTAGAATTATTAGAGGAAGATAAATGAAAAAAGTGCTTTTACTTGGAGTAGCAGGAGTTGGGATGAAGCGACTTGCAGAAATTTATATGGCGCTTGGGTATAAAGTATTGGGAATTGACATGAAAGAAAACGAAACAACACATTACCTTAAAGGGATTGGTGTTGATGTAAACCCAAAGGAATTTGAGGTAGATAAATCAATTGATAAGGTTATTTTCTCTTCAGCAATACGAAAAGACGATTTCTATTTATTAAAAGCAAAGGAACTTGGTATTCCGATTGAAAGGCGTGGTGAGGCGCTTGCTAATATTGCAAAAGATTACAAAAGTATAGTTGTTGCTGGCACCCATGGGAAAACTACAACTACATCACTTATTTCAGAAATTTTGAGCAAAAGAATACCTGTAAATGCCTATATCGGTGGTGACCATAAGCAAAACGGCCGTTTTTTACCATCTGCAGAATATTTTGTTATTGAGTCTGATGAAAGCGATAAAACATTTTTGCTTTTTAAACCGCATATAGGTGTAGTTACAAATATAGACAAAGATCATTTAAATGCTTATGATTGGGATTTTGAAAATCTAAAAAATGCATTCTTCGAGTTTATGGAACACTCAGAAATGGTTGTAGTAAATAAAGATGATAAGCCCTCTTTTGAAGTTTCAGAGCGTCTTTCAAAAACGCCTTTTTATTATAGCATAAAGGACACGAAAGCACATGCAACCATAATCGATTATTCGTTTGATAAGGACGGAATATCGTTTAGAGCAAAAGTTTTAGAAAAGAATTCGCCTCTTCTTAAGTTAAATGTTTTTGGAGTGCAGAACCTTTCGAATGCGCTTGCATCTATACTTGTGGGACGAATGCTAAACATTTCATTTGATGAAATAGAGGCATCTTTAATGAGTTTTTCTCTACCTAAACGAAGGCTTGAGTATAAAGGAAATGTTAAAGGTATTCATATTTTTGATGACCATGCTGACCATCCGACCGAAGTTGAAGCAACTCTAAATGCGTTAAGAACTCATTTCCCCAGATCTTCGATTATTGCTATCTTTCAACCTCATAGATACACACGTGTGTTTTCTCTTAAAGAAACCATTGCAAAGCCTTTTTATCTTGCTGACTTTGTTATTGTACTACCTATATATTCTGCGTTTGAAAATCCCATCGAGGGGATTACAAATGAAAAAGTTTTTGATTGGATTAAAACTTTAAATCCTAATAAAAACGTATTTTTCGCTTCAAAGTTTGAGACTGCCGCAGATCTTGTTTCAAGAATTGCAAAACCAGGAGATATTGTTATAACTCTTGGGCCAGGTGATGTATATTTGGCAATTGACACAATAATGCTAAAATTAAGAGGAGAAAAATGAAAATACAAGAAAATATTAAGGAACTTATAAAAGGGCGTGTTTATTTTAATGAACCAATGACAAAACATACCTCATTTAAAATAGGAGGACCCGCAGAAATTTTAGCAATTCCATTAGATGTCGATGATTTGAAAAAACTTCTTGAATTTGCAAGAAGAGAAAAATTACCCATAACTGTTATTGGAAATGGAACAAATATACTTGTTTCCGACGACGGCATAGAAGGACTTGTTATTAAAATGGCTGAAGGATTTTCAAGATTAGAATTTGATAACAATCTTGCTTTGGCAGAAGCAGGGGTACACCTACAAAGACTCATAGAAGAGGCCTCTAAAAAAAATCTTGGTGGATTTGAATTTGCCTTTGGAATACCTGGTGCCTTGGGTGGTGCAATAGCGATGAACGCTGGCACAAATTCTCATTATATAAGTACAAGAATTGAATATGCCGAGGTGATTGATTATAATGGCAAAATTTACCGGTTTAAGCACGATGATTTCTATTTTGATTACAGATATTCCATTTTACAGGAAGAACCACTTATACTCCTTAACGCAGTCCTTAATTTTGAGCGGAAACCTTTTGATGAAATTTTAAAAGAAAAGGAAAAAAGTATAAAAGGAAGATTAGAAAAGCAGCCTTATGACCTTCCGTGTGCAGGCAGTGTTTTCAAAAATCCACCTACAACATATGCAGGGAAAGTGCTTGAGGAATCTGGATGTAAAGGCCTACGTTTTGGTGATGCTTTGATTTCGGAAAAGCACGCAAATTTTATTGTTAATCTTGGCAATGCCACTGCTCAGGATGTTGTAAATCTTATAAGAGAGGCGCAGTTAAGGGTTTATAAGCATAAGGACCTCATACTTGAACTTGAAATAAAACTTGTTGGAAAATTTAGAAATTTGAATTTGCTTGAGAGGAAAAAATGAGTACTAAGGTTCTTGTTCTATATGGTGGAAAATCCACAGAGAGAGAAATTTCAATTAAAAGTGGTAAGGCAGTTTCGGATGCTTTGAGAAAAAAGGGGTATAACGTTATAGAACATGATTTTCAAAACCATATTGAAGATGTAGTAAAAGAAACAAATCCAGATGTTGTGTTTATTGCACTTCATGGAAAATTCGGTGAAGATGGAACAGTGCAAGGTGCATTGGAACTTTTGAATATTCCCTACACAGGCTCATCTGTTTTTGCAAGTGCTCTTTGTATGAATAAGTTGTTTTCTAAATTTATGTTTAGAGAGATTGATGTAAAAACACCTTCTTTTGCGTATTTTGGAAGAGATAATACTCTCCCGTATTCTTATGTCTCGGAACTTTTAGGCAATAGCACTCTTGTTATCAAACCAGTTGACCAAGGATCTACGATTGGTGTCACAATTGCAAGAAATGAGGAAGCGTATAATGATGGGCTTGCAAAAGCATTCGAATTAAGCGATTTAGTGATTGTTGAAGATTACATCAAGGGAACAGAAATAACAGTTGCAATTATTGGGAACTATCCTGACATACATGTTCTTCCTATAATTGAAATTGTTCCAGCACACGAATTCTACGACTTTGAATCAAAATATTTGCCTTCAATGTCTAAGCATATAATCCCTGCAAGAATAAGCACCTATGAAAAGGCTCTTGCTGAGGAATATGCAAAAAGAATTTATAAAGAGTTTGGATTAAGAGATTTTGCTCGAATTGATATGATTGCAAATTCTTCTGATGTGTATGTCCTTGAAGTTAATACAATCCCAGGATTTACGGAAACAAGCCTTGTGCCAGATGCAGCAAAAGCAGAAAATATTTCCTTTGAAGATTTGGTTGATTTTATAGTGCAAGAGGCACTTCAAAGGAAAAGGTGAAAAAATTAATTATATTTTTAATTATAGCAGGTTCAATTTTTTTCTTGTTTCTTTATCCTATTTTTGCATTTTCAGAAAATATTAAAATTGTATCAAATGTGCCTGTAAAAGTAGACGACCTTTTAAGAAAAGTCGGCCCCTTTTATCTTGGTGTTGCGCCTCTAAGAGAGATTCAAATTACAAGGAAACTATTTAGACTTGAAATAACTTATTATGAAGAGCCAGTTATAAATATTCAATTTAAGGATGGAATTTTTGCTTTAACGAAAACTGGGTTTCTGATTGAAAAAGGGAACTTAAATTTACCTCTCACTTTTGCAAATTTTTCTTCCTCCTCTTACAATAAATTAATGGGTAGTTTAATTATATATTGCAAGGATAACAATTTACTAAATATAATAAAAAGTTTAGAAATTTTTGGTGGAGATGTTGCATTCGTAGATAAAAATGGTATTTTAGTTATAATAGGTAAAGGGGACTATGAGCTAAAAATGAATGAATACATTAAGGCATTAGAGATTTTATCAAAAAGGGTAAAGCATATAAAATCCATTGATTTGCGATTTAATTTGCAAGCAGTAATAGCTTGGAGGGAAAATGGATAGAATAATTTCAGCGCTCGACTTAGGTAGCCAAACGATAAAGTTTCTCATTGGAGAAATAAGTGATGGTAATGCTTCTATCATTGGCGTCGGTACTGTTCCGTCCAAGAGTGTAAGTAAAGGAGTTGTAATTGACTTAAACAAGGCCTCTGAAGCAGTAATTCAAGCAAAAAAAGTTGCAGAAACAATGGCCGGGAAAAAAGCACAGAACGTTTATGTTTCAGTTTCGGGAACTCATATATTTTCTCTAAATAACAAAGGAAGTATTATCGTTTCAAAAGAGGGAAGAGAAATATCAAGAGACGATATAAAAAGAGTTGAAGAATCAGCAAGAGTGCTATTACTTCAGCCAAACCAAAAAGTAATTCACTCCATTCCAAGGCAATACATAATCGATGGACAAGGTGGAATAAGGAATCCTATTGGAATGTCGGGCATTAAACTTGAAGAAGAAGTTCATATTGTTACGGGCTCTTCTACTGTTTTATACAATATTGAAAAGGTGATTTCGATGGTTGATCTTAAAAAAGAGGCCTTTGTTCTTCAGTCACTTGCCTCATCTTTATCAGCTTTAAAAGAGCAGGAAAAGGAACTTGGCGTTGCACTTGTTGACATAGGTGCAGGAACTGGCGACATTGCAATCTTTGTAAATGGAAGTATTGCGCACACATCAGTTCTCCCAATAGGGGGAGAGTATATAACAAAAGATATTGCATACGCTTTAAGAATTTCCATTGAAGAGGCAGAAAGAATTAAGAAGGATTTTGGATTCGCACAGAGTGATAGCGTGCCTACAGGTGAAACCATCGAAGTTTCACGAATTGGATCTGATGAAAAAATAACAATAGATACTTCGTATCTATCTGATGTTATAACGGCACGGGTTGATGAAATTCTACAATCTATAAAACTTGAATTAATAAAGTCTGGCTACTGGGGTGCATTACATTCAGGTGTTGTTTTTACGGGTGGTTGTGCTAAACTTAAGAATTTTATAAGGAGAGCAAGTGATATCTTAGAAATACCTGCAAGATTGGGTATTCCACGAGGGGAATATACATTCTCTGATATCTTAAGCGATCCTGAATATGCAACCTCAATAGGTTTAATTCTTTATGCTATTTCGGAAGGAAGCGAACACGCAAAGTCAAGAAACCCATTTTCGGGATTATCTTGGCTTAAGGATATATTCGAATAGGAGGTATGTATGTTTGATATGGATCCGTGGAAGGTAGCACAGGCAAGAATAAAAGTGTTAGGAGTTGGAGGGGGCGGAGGAAATGCCATCAATAGAATGATAGATGAAGGTATTGATGGCGTTGAATTTATTGCTATAAACACTGATGTTCAAGTGCTTTCTCTCAACAAAGCAGAAAAGAAGGTTCAAATTGGCCCCAGAACAACAGGTGGGCTTGGCGCCGGAAGCTATCCAGAAATTGGGCGGAAGTCTGCTGAAGAAAGTAAGGACGAATTAAGAAAAGTTATGGAAGGTGCGGATTTAGTTTTTATTACCGCAGGTATGGGTGGTGGAACTGGGACGGGTGCATCTCCTGTGATTGCTTCAATTGCAAAAGAACTAAATATCCTTACAGTTGCGGTAGTGACGCGTCCTTTTACCTTTGAGGGAAGGCAAAGGATGCAGCAGGCAGAGGAAGGAATAAAAGCATTACTTCAATTTGTTGATACCCTTATTATTATCTCGAATGATAAACTCCTTAGAATAATTGATAAGAAGACGCCAATAAGTGAAGCATTTAGAATTGCTGATAACGTTCTTTTTTATGCAGTAAAAGGAATATCAGAAATTATAACAAAACCTGGACTTATTAACGTTGATTTTGCTGATGTAAGAACAACATTAA
This sequence comes from Caldisericum exile AZM16c01, assembly GCF_000284335.1. NCBI lineage: Bacteria > Pseudomonadati > Caldisericota > Caldisericia > Caldisericales > Caldisericaceae > Caldisericum > Caldisericum exile. The sequence continues at coordinate 1,135,985 of NC_017096.1, read as the reverse complement.
CTGGTGCAGGCAATGCATGGTTTGGAATTGGAGCAGGCCGTGGTGAAAATCGTGCAGTTGATGCTGCGAAACAAGCAATTTCAAGTCCACTACTTGAATATTCAATAACTGGAGCAACGAGAGTTCTATTAAATATTACAGGTGGTAAAAATTTAACGCTTTATGAGGTTAATGAAGCTTCAACGTTTGTAAGAGATACTGTTGGTGAAAATGCAAATCTTATATTTGGAACAGTTTTGGAAGAAACCCTCGAAGATGAGGTAAGGGTTTCACTTATAGCAGCAGGATTTGACAAAATAAGCGAGGAAAAACCTAAAGAAAAAGTAATAAAATTTGATGAAAATTTCGATACCGGGGATTTTGAAATACCTGCATTCCTAAGGAAAAGAAAACAATAGTGAATGCAAAAGAAAATTATTGTAGTTATTTCTATAGTCATTATTATTGTTCTTATTTTGGGACTTATTAATGATATAAGGGCATTTATTAGGAAAAGCCTTGCTAAATTCTATACTGCAAATTTTGGATACTATGAAATATACAAGGATATAAAAGGAAAAACCCTGTTCTGCGCTAAAAATATCACCGCTGAAGATGAGGGTAACATTCAATTTCTTAAAGATGATTTTGATTTTGTTCGTAAGGGCGAAACCATAGGTTTGCTTTCTACAAAGGATGGAATTAAAAATGTCTTTGCACCAGCAAACGGGTACTTCATTAAGGGATTTGTAAACAATGAATGCGAGAGTATTTCTCAACTTTTAAAAAGCCAAAAGGACTTTGAATTTTCGTGGATAAAGAGTACAAAAGTTTCAAAGAATATCCCATTTGCCTCAATTATTTTATCTAATTTAATAATTTCCGTCCCTCTTTGTGGAGAAAGCGAAAACACCATTAGCATTTATATTAATGAATTTGTTAAGACAGAGGCAAATCTAATTTATTACAATGAGGATTATGGATTCTATGAGGTTTCTGAATTTTTTCCAGAAATTCTTTCAACAAAGAGCTCGTTTAAAATATTGGAAAAAATTGTTTATGGTCTCAGAATTCCAAAAGATGCTTTAGTGAAAAAGTCGGATGGAACTTTTGTTTATATTGTTAATGGAAATTCGATTAAAGAAATAAAAGTAACAGTTTTTGATTCTGACTCTAAATTTGCAGTGGTAAAGGTTGAAGAACCTGATTTTAACAACTTCTCTTCTCTTATTGTTGTGCTTACTCCAAAAATTTTTAAGATTGGGGAAATCGTTGGAAATTTTTAGTGTAACTTTTTTAGAATTTTTGCGTATATAGGAGAAAGGTTTGGACGAAAGGAAGGTAATAGAAAGACTTAAAAGTGGTGATGAAATTGTATTCAAAGAATTCTTTGAGTTTTATTACGATAGGATTTTTAATTATGCTTATAGAAGAATAAAGATGAAGGAAATAGCAGAAGATATTACTTCGGAAACATTTTACAAGTTCATAAAATCACTTCCTAACTTTGAACTAAAGGAAGGTTACCACATTGATACATGGCTTTATGCAATTGAGCGAAACCTGATAAGAGATTGGTTCAGAAGGAATCTTCACAAAGATACATTGGATCTTGAAGAGAAGTTTGATAGAGCATATGAACCCCTTCTTAGGGACCCATACGAATCATTTGCAAATGAATTCATAAGTAAAACTATAATTGAGGCTCTTGAGAAATTGCCTGAGCAATATAAAGAAATAATAAAAATGAGATTTTATGAAAACAAGGGAATAAAAGAAATTGCAGATATCTTAGGGAAAACAGAAGTTGCAACGAAAGTTTTGCAATTCAGGGCTTTAAAGAGGCTTAAAGAAATTATCGAGGAGATGATTAATGGATAACATAGAAGAAAGATTTGATAGTATACTTGAAAAATTTCTAAAAGAAGAAAAGTTCGTTAACGGATTATCAGAGGAAGAGGCCGAACTTTTTGAAGTTGCACTTCTTTTGAAAGAAAAACGTGAAAATCCAAATTTATCCAAGGAAAAGATATTCGAAAAATCTTTGAATCTTTTTAGGGAGACGGTTGCTTCCTCTTCTCAAAACCAGAGTTTATTTTCGTTTATGTTTGATATTTTTGGACTACTTTTTGATGTATCTCCTGTTAATAACAACGAACATTTGACTCTTAGGGAGGTTTACAAAAGTAGCGATAAGATATTCTATAAAATTAAGTTTTATTCATATTTGCAATCTCGACAATTTCTGTATAATTATATATGGAGTTTGCAAGCACCGTTAGGATTGGAAACCTTACATTAAAGGAGGTGAAAGTTGGCAAAAAACTTTCGAAAAGTTTCGTTTAAAAAACTAAAAGAAGGAGGTAAGAGCATGAAGAAAGTATTAGTAGTGGTAGTAGCATTGGCAATGGTCTTAACGCTTTTTGCAGTAAGACCATTGAGCGTTAATGCTGCAGGGTTTAAAGATGTTTCTGCAGACTACTGGGCGAAAGACCAGATTGATTACCTCGTTTCAAAGGGTGTTATCGCAGGTTTTTCAGATGGCACATTCAAGCCTGAGAATCCAGTTACAAGAGAGCAATTTGCAAAGATGATTTGCATTGCAAAAGGCTTGAAGGAGTACAAACCTGCAACGCCAACATTCAAGGATGTGCCAGCAGATCGTTGGTCTTATGGTTACGTTGAAGCAGCAGTAAAAGCAGGTTATATCAAGGGGTATGCTGATGGTACATTTAAGCCTGCAAACTCCATTTCAAGGCAAGAACTTGCAGTTCTTGGCGTAAGAGTTGTTGGGAAAGAAGCAGAGGCAAATGCTTGGAAAGGCGAGCCAATTGTTTGGGCAAATGACTGGAAAAAGATCGCATCTTGGGCAGTTGGAGCAGTAACGCTTGCATACAGGCCTGATATTCAAATTCTCACATACCACACAAAAGAAGGCACCGTTGATCCGACAATGGCAGCAACAAGGGCAGAATGCGCATATGCAATTTATAAGATCATGGTTCCTCCACAAGTAGGTGGACAAGTTGTCGTTGCACAAACACAGGAGCCAGATGCATTGATGTCGTTTGCAACATCAATGATGGCACAGCGTAATATTGCAATGCAGTATGAAGATGGTCTTATTATGGAATTCCCCAATGGAACAGTAGTACCTCGTATGGCACTTAATGTCCCCAACTTTAAGGACGGCACTTGGACAACTTACAAAGGACCAGATGGAAAAACTTGGATGAAAACTACATACTACCTTAGGAAAGGTGTAAAGTGGTCCGATGGCACTCCTGTAAACTACAAAGATGACATTAATTTTGCTGTTTTTGATATTTATCTTTCAGGAAAGATTGAACAAATTCCAACAACTGATCCATATGATAAGATTGAAAAAATTGAATTCCCTGACCCATATACGATGGTTGTCACATGGAAAGACACAACTCCTTATGCAAACCTTGGGCTTCCAATTTATCCAAAGCACTTCTATAGTAAGGTGCCACTTGAACAGATCACTTCTTCAGATTTAGCAAAAAAGCCAATTCATGCTGGCCCTTACAAGATTGATCAATGGGTTGAAGGATCCTATATATCATTGGTTCCCAATCCGTACTGGTTTGGTTGGGCAGGAGCAAAACCACTTATTCAGAAATTTGTATATCAGTGGATTCCTGATACAAACACCATGCTTATGAACGTTCTTGCAGGTAAAGTTGATTTGACACTTATTGGTCTTGGTTCCAAAGAAGCACAACAGGCAGAAAAGATTCCAACAATCAAAGTCCAAAAGATTCCATCAACATTCTGGGAACACTTTGAGATTAATGTTACTGATCCAATTCTATCAGATGTAAGAGTTCGTAAAGCACTTGCATATGGAATTGATTATGATGACCTTAACATGCGTGTTCACCTTGGTGTTAGGAAGAACCTCTACTATCCATACATCGCACTCTTTAACGAATTTTACAGAAATCCAAAGGCTGTAATGCCAAAATATGATCCAGCAATGGCTAATAAGCTCCTTGATGAAGCAGGTTGGAAGATGGGTTCAGATGGTTACAGGTATAAAGATGGAAAGAAATTAACACTTGAACTTTCAACAACAACACGTCAGGATAGAAAGGATGAAGCAGTTGTTTTGCAAGCACAACTCAAGAAAATTGGAATTGATATCCAGACAAAGTTCTTAGCAGCAAGTTATTTCTTTGGCACCTATACAACTCACAGGATGTTCCAACTTGCAATGTTTGCTTGGGGCGGTGACCCACTTGATCCAGGTGGATTTACACTCTACCACTCCTCACAAATCCCAACCGAGGAAAATGGTTGGCAGGGTCAGAACTACACTGGTATTTCAGATCCAACGCTTGACGATGCAATTTATAAGGCAACTCACGAAGTTGACCCAGCGGTTCGTCAGAAGAACTACTATATTGCAGAACAGCGTATTGTAGATCTTGTCCCTCAAGTTGGGTTGAACCTCTGGACTGATGTTTATACTCCAAAGAAGAACCTTGCAATGGCAGGATTTGATTATGTAATGTCATCTTCAATTGGATATACTTATAACTCCGAACTCTGGTATTGGGAGAAGAAATAGATAAAAATTTAATTTGACTTTGCGGGGGCCTCCGCAAAGAGGCCCCCTATTTTTAAGGTAAGGAGGCTTAGGAAAAAGTGAGAAACTACTTAATTAGGAGAATTTTGCAGATGATCCCGCTTTTCTTAGGGGTAGCTCTTGTAACATTTGGAGTCTTGAGTTTGGTAGGCGATCCATTTGCACAAATGGCAATAAACCCAAGAATTAGACCAGAAGACATTGCAAGATTAAAACACGCATGGGGTTTTGACCTTCCATGGTACTTGAGGTTCTTTAAGTGGTTCTGGTCTATGATAACAGGAAATTGGGGTGTTTCCATTTTTGCAGGTGGAAAACCTGTAACAGAACTTGTAGGACGAGCGATAACTTACACTTTGAGATTTTCTATTGCATCTCTTGTTCTTGCATTTATCATTGGTGTTCCTATTGGAATTTACTCTGCATTACACCAGTATACATTTTTTGACTATTTCTTCACATTCTTTGCATTTTTTGGAATGTCAATGCCAACGTTCTGGTTTGGTTTTATTTTGATGATGATTTTTGGCCTTAGGCTTGGTTGGCTTCCAATTGGTGGCGTAATGACACCGGGAATAGAAACCGCGCCATTTGTGGTTAGATTCTTCGACCAGGCAAAATACATGATTTTGCCAGTTATAGTTCTTTCTTTGTTCAGTATGGCTTCGTGGATGCGTTATGCAAGAAGTTCAATGCTTGAAGTAATAAGAATGGACTACGTTAGAACTGCAAGAGCAAAAGGACTTCCCGAAAGAACAGTTATATTTAAACATGCTTTGAGAAACGCCCTTATCCCTATAGTCACATTATTGGGTCTTTCTCTTCCTGGCATAATTTCTGGCGCAACAATTACCGAAACTGTATTTAGTATTCCCGGCATGGGAAGACTAACAGTTGATGCAATGCTTTCAAATGATTATCCTGTTGCAATGGTGTGTCTTCTTTTGGAATCGAGTCTTCTTATTATTGGGAATTTAATCGCAGATTTACTATACGCTGTTGTTGACCCTCGTATAAGGTATAGTTAGGAGGTAACCTATGGCGGTTGAAGTTACAAAAATAGAAGAGATAGTTACAGGTAGAGTGGAAACTTATTGGTATCTTGTCGGAAAAAGACTAAGAAAGCATAAACTTGCAATGCTTTCTCTTGTCGTTCTAATATTAATAATTCTTGCGTGTATCGTAGGACCTTATCTTTCTCCATACAAGGTTGCTGAACTTGGCTCGACTGAAGAAGTCTTACAGGCACCAAATTTAAGGCACTTACTTGGGACAGATGAACTTGGAAGAGACGTTTTGACGCGTTTATTCTACGGAGGAAGAATTTCGCTTTTGGTTGGTTTTGCATCGGTTGTTTCCGCTTTGGCTGTTGGCATTATAGTGGGTGCATACGCGGGATATTATGGTGGAGTGCTTGATACAATTCTTATGAGATTTACTGACATTATGTTTTCAATACCAGTCCTTCCTCTTTTAATAGTGTTAGCATCAGTTATTCCAGGTGCAGGTGTCTGGAAAATCATTTTAGTAATTGCAATCTTTGGTTGGATGACCGACGCAAGAATTGTAAGAGGTATGTTCCTCTCCTTGAGAGAAAATGAATATGTCGAAGCTGCAAGAGCAATTGGTGTTTCAAACAATAGAATCATATGGCGACATATACTTCCAAATTCTCTTGCTCCAATTATCGTATCTGCTACATTAGGAGTTGGTGGAAATATCATATACGAAGCGGCGTTGAGTTATCTTGGATTTGGGGTTATGCCACCAACACCATCTTGGGGAAACATGCTCCAAAATGCACAGTATGCAATGGCAATTGCACCATGGCTTGTTTGGTCTCCAGGTTTGGCTATGTTTATAACTGTTCTTGCATTTAATTACCTTGGTGATGGATTGCGTGATGCAATGGATCCTAAACTTTATAGGTAGGTGAGAAATGGAAAGGGAAGAAGTACTACTTGATGTAAGAGATTTAAAAACGTATTTTTTCACTGATGACGGTGTTGTTAAAGCAGTTGACGGGATGAATTTCACAATTCATAAAGGAGAAGTACTTGGACTTGTTGGGGAAAGTGGATGCGGAAAGTCAGTTGCATCTCTTTCAATAATGCAACTCATTGATGCCCCTGGAAAAATTGTTGGTGGGGAAATTATTTTTAAAGGAGAAGATCTTGTTAAAAAGACGCCTGAACAAATGAGGAAAATTAGAGGTGCAGAGATTGCAATGATCTTCCAAGAGCCAATGACATCCTTAAACCCGGTTTATACTGTTGGCGACCAAATAATGGAAGCAATCCTTATACATCAGGATGTAAGTGAAGAAGAAGCAAAGAAGAGGACAATAGAACTTCTAAGGCTTGTCGGAATTCCAGAGCCTGAAAGAAGGTTTAACCAATATCCACATGAGTTGAGTGGTGGAATGAGACAAAGAGTCATGATTGCAATGGCAATGTCATGCAACCCTGATCTTCTTATTTCGGATGAGGCAACCACTGCATTAGATGTAACGATTCAAGCGCAGATTCTTGAACTTATGAAGGATCTACAAAAGAGGACTGGTATGGCGATTTTATTCATAACTCACGATCTTGCACTCGTTGCTGAAATGGCTAATTCAGTTGCGGTTGCCTACACTGGAAAGATTGTGGAATACGGAGATGTATATCAAATCTTCAAGAGACCAAGACATCCTTACACTTACGGTCTATTGAGTTCTGTGCCAAGTTTGAAGACGGAAAAAACTAAAACTCCTCTTCCTGCAATTGAAGGAATGGTGCCAAATCCATATAGAATGCCTAACGGATGTCACTTTAACCCAAGATGTCCTTTCGCAACTGAACGTTGTAGAAAAGAAATGCCAGAACTTGCAGAGATTGAGTCAGGTCATCTTGTGAGGTGTTTCCACCCAGTTGCTGTTGAGAAGGAGGCTGTATCATGAAAAAACTTGTTGAGGTTCAAAATTTAGTAAAATACTTTCCTGTTCTTGGTGGTGTTTTTTCGCGACCAGTAGGATGGGTAAAGGCAGTTGATGATGTGAGTTTCCACATCTTCGAAGGTGAGACTTTTGGGCTTGTAGGTGAAAGTGGAAGCGGTAAAACAACTGCTGGCAAAACAATTATAAGGTTAATCGAGCCAACGAAAGGCAAAATTATTTTTGATGGGAAAGATATAACTAAGTTGCCCGAAAACCAATTGAGACCAATAAGAAGGGAAATGCAAATTATTTTCCAGGATCCGTATGGATCGCTTAACCCAAGAATGCCAATTGGAGAAATAATCCGTGAGCCACTTTTAGTGCATGGCATTGGGGATAGAAAAGAGCAAGAAGAAAGAGTGGTTGAAATAATGAAACTCGTAGGCTTGCGTCCTGAATACCTTAGAAGATATCCTCACGAATTCTCAGGTGGACAGAGACAGAGAATTGGGATTGCACGTGCGATAGTTTTGAATCCAAAATTTGTTGTGGCGGACGAGCCTGTTTCTGCTCTTGATGCTTCAATTCAAGCACAGGTTTTAAATCTTCTTCTTGAGTTACAGCAAAAATTAGCACTTACATACTTGCTTGTTGCACATAACCTCGCTGTTGTTAGACACGTTTCAGATAGAATTGGTGTAATGTATCTTGGTAAACTCGTTGAAGTTGCCGAAACAAAAGAGTTATTTACAACGCCTCTTCATCCCTATACACAGGCGCTCCTTTCTGCAATACCAATTCCAGATCCAGAAATTAAAAAAGAAAGAATTCTTCTTCAGGGAGATATTCCTTCACCGATTAATCCACCATCAGGATGTAGATTTAGAACTCGTTGCAGGTTTGCAAAGGACATCTGCGCAGAGAAAGAGCCGCCGCTAATTGATGTAGGTTCAGGTCATTATGTTGCATGCCATTTTGTAAAAGAAGGTAAAGTAGTTGAATATTCAAAGTAAATTTTTCTGTGAATTTATATAACCGAGGGGATACTTTTCCCCTCGGTTTGCTCTTGACTAAAAATTGCTTTTGTGTAAAATAGTTATGCACCTGAATTTGGGCCCGTAGCTCAACGGCAGAGCGGTTGGCTCATAACCAATTGGTTCTTGGTTCGAATCCAAGCGGGCCCACCATGGAGGAATATTATGTCATACCTTGAGAAACTTTATGAAATAGAAACCAAATTGACATTAACCCGCGAAAAAGAAAAACGTGTCAAAGAAATCGAAGAAGAACTAAAGATAGAAGATCAAATAAAAACTTTAAGTGGTGAAATAGATGAAATAACTCTTTCTAAATCTGGATTTGTTAAAAGAAAAAATGAAATAGAACGTGAGATCGAAGAAACCGAAAGAGAACTAAGAAGTATTCAAAACGCAATTGATTCAAACCAATTTAAGACTCAGAAAGAACTTAAAGCAGCAAAAAAAAGTGAGGAAAACTTAACTTCAAGGTTAGAAGAACTTAAAAAGAGTTTATCTTTTGTGGAATCTGAAATATCAGACAAAGACAAAAAGATAAAGGAAATAAGTGATAATATTATAAAACTTAAAAACAGATATGAGAGCATCCAAGAGGAATACAAGAAACTTGAAAAAGAAATTAAAGAAGAAAAAGGAACGTTAGATAAGGAGTTTGAGAATGTCCTATCAACATTGCCTTTAGAATTTACAAGAGAGTATTTGTCAATAAGGGAAGATTTTCCAGATGGTGCAATAACTGAAGTTGATCATGGCCATTGTGGTAATTGTGGCGTAAAACTTCCTATAGAATTCGTTGAATTTCTTAAGGAAACAAAAGGTAATAAAATTTTACGTTGCGAAATTTGTGGAAAAATACTATACTTAAAGATAGAGTAGTTTTAGGCCTTAAGTAAGGAAGGTAGTCGCAGAAGGGCAACACCCTTCTGAGGAAAGTCCGGACTCCTGGGAGCAGGGTGCTTGGGAAATCCAAGCGGGGGTGACCCCAGGGAAAGTGCCACAGAAAATAGACCGCTAACTTTTGAGTTAGCAAGGGTGAAAAGGTGGTGTAAGAGACCACCGGTAGTCCTGGTGACAGGGCTACGCATGGCAAACCCCACCCGGAGCAAGGCCAAATAGGGTAGCTTAAGAGTGCTCCCCTCATGCTACCGGGTTGGCCGCTTAGATAAATGACTACCATCTCGGCTTCGAGATACAGAATCCGGCTTATTCCTTACTTAAGGCCTTTAAAGTGTTGCAAATTTAGAAAGTTTTCATATAATTTATCGGGTCAATTAAGTATATTGTCGGGGCGTGGCGCAGTTTGGTAAGCGCACCTGCATGGGGTGCAGGGGGTCGGAAGTTCGAATCTTCTCGCCCCGACCACTACGGGATGTGGCCCAGTTTGGTTAGAGCGCTTGGTTCGGGACCAAGAGGTCGTGGGTTCGAATCCCACCATCCCGACCATTTGAGGATAAGAATGGAGGTATAGGTGGAACAAGAACGGGCACCTTTGTATGAGGCAGTCTCGAAATATATAAAGCGTAAAATGATCCCCTTTCATATGCCAGGACATTCACAAGGGAAAGGGGCTCCAAAAATTTTAAAAAGGCTTTTCGGCGATAAATTTTTCGATTTTGACTTAACCGAAGTTTCAGGCCTTGATTATCTGCACTATGCTCAAGGCGTTATAAGAGAAGCAGAGAATCTTGCAAGTAGTCTCTATGGAACCGAGGCAACAATATTCCTCGTGAACGGCACAACTGCAGGCGTTCATGCAATGATCCTCGATTCTGTAAGAGAAAATGAGAAGATAATCATAGGAAGAAATTCTCACAGGTCTGTTATTGGTGGTATTTTACTTGCAAAGGCTAAACCTGTTTTTGTCCAACCAGAATTTAATGAAGAGTTTGGAATCATTACAAACGTGACTCCCGAATCAATAAAGAAGGCAATAACAGAAAATCCTGATGCAAAGGCAGTTCTTGTAACAACTCCAAACTATTACGGACTTCAGGGAAGAATTAAAGATATAATTGATATTGTCCATGAAAATGGAATGCGTGCTCTTGTTGATGAAGCGCATGGCGCACATTTCCCATTTAACTCCAAATTTCCAAAGTCTGCTATCTATTTAGGTGCAGATCTCGTGACGCAAAGTGCTCATAAGACATTACCTACCTTAACGCAAACTTCATTTTTGCATATACCGTCTAAGGATGTGAATGTTGATCGAATTGAGCAAATTTTAAGTATCATTGAAAGTTCAAGCCCTTCTTATATTTTTATGACTGCTCTTGATGTTGCAAGGCGTGAAATGGCTCTCCATGGAAAAGAAATGTGGGATAAGGCGATAGAAGTTGCAGAATACGCGAGAGAAAGAATTTCTGCACTTGATGGATTCAAGGTTATTACGGATAAGACAATAAACGGAAAAGATGTCTATGCATTTGACCCTATTAAACTTACAATAAATGTCCAAGAGTTAGGATATTCAGGATTTGAATTTGAACACATATTAAATAAAAATGGAATTGAGATTGAACTTGCAGATCTTCAAAATGTGCTTTTGTTTATAACAATTGGTACATCAAAAAGGGATATTGACACCCTTGTATCTGTCCTTAAAAGAATTGAGCCAAGAAAGGAAAAAAGTACTGTTAGAATGCCTAAACTTCCCGAAGCACCTTCTTTTGCAATGCTGCCATTTGAGGCATTCCAAAGAGAATTTGAGGTTGTTCCACTAAGAGAGACAAAAGGAAGAGTTTCTTGGGGAATCGTTGCCCCATACCCACCAGGAATTCCTGTTCTTGCACCTGGTATGATTATAGACGAAGAGTGCATTGAATTTACGCAGGAAGTTTTTGAAAAAGGCGGTCTTGTTCAAGGATCAATAAGATATGGAAGTGAAATTGCAATAAGGGTAGTGAAAGGAGAGTAATATGCTTGAAAGAGACCTTTTAAACACGGTTAGAGAGTTTGAAGAAGAGGGAGAAAAGATTTTAAAGGATGCTCAAGAAAAGATAAGGGAAATGAAAGAACAGTATAGAAAAGAAATGGTTGCTCTTCAAGATGAAATTGAGAAGAAATTAGAAAGAGAACTCGAAAGTTTCAAGGAAGAGCAGTTCAATACTCTAAAGAAGGATATTGGGACGTTTAAAGCAAATTTTGAGAATGAACTAAAAAATCTTGAAAAAACTTCCAAAGAAAACTTAGACAAATTGCTTCCTAAATACGTTAAAGAGGTTTTGAACTATGGCAATAGAGAAAGTTAAGAAAATTGCAATAGTAGGATCCAGTGATCGTAAAAAGGAACTTTTAGATACGCTTTTTGACCTCAATACTTTTCATCTTGAAAGCGTTTCGGAAGAGATTATTTCAAATTACAACAATTTTAAGACAGCAATACCAGAACATACTTTTGATGACGAACTTTACAAAATTTCTGTAATATTCTCAATTTTTAAGGAATTTAATCTTGAAAAGCAGGGCTTTATTCAAGGTTTCTTACCCCAGGACTTTGATGTAGATATTGAAGAGTTTAGTGATGTAGTTAACAATTATAATCTTGATAAACTTTACAAAGAAATAACATTTTTAAGGAATAGATATCACGAACTTGAAGGCGAAATATCAAAACTCCTTGAAGAAAAAAAGAATTTGGCATTATTTTCTAACTTTCCGTTTCAGTTTTCAATTCTAAAAGGGACAAAACAGACATCGTCTTTCATTGGTTTGGTAAATACAAAAAACCTAACAAAGTTTCAAAGCGATGTAAGGACACAAGATCTATTTGTGCATGTGTTTGAAAGTGACAAAAATAAAAGCAAAGTATTTGTGCTTTTTGTAAAAGATGAGAAAGATTTTGTAGATCAAATTATTAAAGATTACTCGATAGAAATTCTTATGCCTTTGGAGAGTTTTTCGGGATATTTTGAAGAAGAAGCACAGAGAATCGAAAAAAAACTTCAGGAACTTTCTGGAGAGCAGAATGTAATTGTATCTAAACTAACTGAATTTTACAGCGAGAAAAGAAAACTTTTAATTCTTGAGGATTACTTTAGATCTCTTAACTTGAAAGAAAGTTCCATGCTTCATTTTCTTGAGGGGAAAACAGTTCTTGTTGTAAGAGGTTATGTAAAAGAAGAACAATATACACGTTTTGTATCAGTTATAAGTAAACTAAACTTCATTTCTTTTGAGCTTGAAACAGATTCAAACGATTTAGTTCCGGTAAGTCTGAGGAACTCTCCTATATTTAGACCATTTGAATTTCTCATCAGGCTATTTGGCCTTCCTTCTTATTCAAATATTGACCCAACAATGGTTGTTGCAATTCTATTTACAACGTTCTTTGGGTTTGCACTTGGCGATGCGGGATACGGATTAATTGTTGCCCTATTCGGAATTTTATTTGCAATGAAATACAAGAGAAATATTGGTGCATGGAAATTCTTTATGATTCTCTTTTATGGTGGAGTTTCGTCTATTATTATTGGGCTGTTGACAAACTCGTTTTTTGGGAATCTCTTTGCTACATATTTCCCAAATTTTATTCTTTCAAAGTTAATGTCTAAGATACAGGTTATTGATCCAACCTCTCCAAATGGATCTGTTCAATTTATGGTATTGTCTCTAATCATTGGTTTTACATCGCAAATGGTTGGTGTTCTTATAAGTATTATTGTGAAAATTAAAAATAGAAGTTATCTCGATGCAATCTTCAATGGATTGGGTTGGCTTTTATTTTTGCCTGGCCTTGTTCTCCTTGTAATTGTTGGTTTAAATCCGGCACTTAAATTGCTTGATAATATCCTTCTTTCGGTAGGTCTTATGCTCATATTAATTGGAGGTTGGATGTCAATAAGAACGCCTCTATTTAAGCCTATCGCTGCTCTTGTAAACCTCTATGGTATTAGAAGTTCTTATGGTATTTCTGGCTTCCTTGGAGATACACTTTCATATCTCAGATTGTTTGCTTTGGGATTAAGTTCTGGAATTCTTGCTTCTTCCTTTAACCTTATGGCCAAAGTCATCGGCGAAATGCTTGGACCCGTTGGAATACTTGTAACTTTGTTAGTACTTTTTGCACTCCATGCGCTTGCATTATTTATGAATGTGTTAGGTGCATTTATTCACTCAATGCGTTTGAATTTCCTCGAATTCTTTGGAAGATTTTATGATTTAGGTGGTTATGAATTCAAGCCCTTAGGGTTTGAATTTAAAAATATTAGATTAAACAAAAAACATTAAGGAGGTTAGGTAAGATGAATGTAATTAATGGTGCAATGTTCGTTGCAATTGGTGCTGCTTTTGTTGCTGCTATGGGAGCAATTGGCTCAGGTATCGGAATTGGAAGAACGACCGCACATGCAGGTGGAATACTTTCTGAAAAACCAGAACTCTTTGGTAAGATGCTTGTCCTTATGGCGCTACCTGGAACACAAGGTTTTTATGCGCTTGTCGTCATGTTTTTAATGCTTCAATTCTTCGGTTTTATTGCAGGAACTCCTAAGGCAAGCCTTCCACAGGGTATTGCAATGCTTCTTGTAGGAATTCTCATTGGTTTTGTAGAATTTAAAACGGCACTTGACCAAGCACACTCTGCATTGGGTGCATTAGACCTCACCGCGAAAAGACCAGAAGAAAGTGGGCGTGCAATTCTTCTTCCAGCACTTGTTGAAACATACGCTATTCTTGGATTACTTTCTGGTGTTTTACTTTCACTTTGGGTTTCAAAGGCAGTGTTCTAATTGATTATGGGACTTGAAAAAGTTAAAGACCTCATTATCGATTCTGCAAAGAAAAAGGCAGATGAGATGATTGAGGCAGAGAAAAATGAATTAGAAAAAGAGTTCGAGAATTTTAAAAAGAAACTCGAAGAGGAATATATTTTAAAGATTGAAAAGTTCAAAAAAGAAATTGAGGAGGAAATAGCACGTACAAAAGCAATTGAAGTTGCGAAAATAGAAAAAGAAAAACTTTTACTTAAGAAAAAAATTCTTGATGAATTTTTTAGACAATTGAAAGCCACAATTTTAAGTGATGAGAATACTTACAAGAATTTGTTGTTTTCGCTTGAAAGGAAGGATGCAGTTAACGGATCTACAATTTTCTTGAATGAAAACGATCTTAAAAAATTCAAGAAGGATGTAGAAAAAATAATAACTCATGAACTAAAATTGAAGGATGTTAAAGTATCTGATGTCCCTATTTCGATTAGCGGTGGTTTAGTTATCAAAACCGAAAATTTTGAAATTGATGATTCGCTTGATTCTTTGATTGAGAGTTTTAGGGAAGAAAAAGAAATAGAGATTGCAAAGGAGATTTTTGGATAAATGGTTAACTTTTCATTTAAAATAGAGCCAAAAAGTTTTTATGATTTCCTTTGCGGTAGAGTAAAGGTTCTTGAAACAAACCTCATAAGCGAAAGTTTATTTAAAGAACTTGTAAGGAAGGATTTTAAGGGTTTTATTGAGGTGCTACAAAATTATCCTTACAAAAATTTTCTAACTTCAGATGATTTTGAATCTGTTAGAAATGCAATCGATAAAAGGAAGGAAACAGAATTTGAAGAATTTTCCAAATTTGGTCTTGAAAGTTTCATAAATGTTTTCTTTAAAACGCAAGAATACTTCTTACTATTAAAGAAAATATCATTGGGTAATGTAATTGAAAATGATTTTACCCATTTACTTTTTGAATCACCTCAAAGTCTCCCTACGGAATTTACAGAATGTTTTGAAGAACTTAAGAGAGACTATCCTTCTTATTTAAAACCTTTGGTAGTCGATGTATATTACCTCAATTTTCTTCTGAGAAACGCCGAGCAAACCAAAAGTGAGTTTTTATTAAACTTTTATAAGTCATATACAAAAAATGTTATTCTCTCTACGCTTATGAGAAATTACAACTTCGTAAAAAACAATTTCATATCGGAGATGAATTTTAATAAAATATTAGCCTACATAAAAGAACGTTTGAAATACCCAGAAATTGTTTCAAAATTTAAAGACTTTTTGGAATTTGAATTGTTTCTTAATGAATCGAAAGGGTTGTATTCAGAGGAATATCTTGTAGAATCATATGAAACACTTGTATTAGATACTTTGAGAGAGACATTTTCTAAAGGAAAATATTTAAATGAGGGAATTGAGCCGATTTTCGTTTACCTTCTAAAGTTGAGCAATGAAGCAAGCCTTCTTCAGAAACTTGCTTATGCTCTTTACTATGGAGTAGATCCTAAAGAAATTCCAGAGTTGGAGTTTGCATATGAATAAAATTGCTTTTGTAGGAAGAAAGAGACTTGGAATACTTTTGAAGAGTTTTGGAATCGATATGTACTATGCCGAAAATAGCACTGAACTTGCAAGCAAGCTAAAAGAAATTTTAAAAAGTGGCGATTATGCTATTATCCTGACAGAAGAGATATATGTAGACGTGGTTAAAGACATTGTGAGTAAAAAGACTGCACCACTTCCTACAATCATGATGCTACCAACAATTGAAAAAAGTGGAGAAACTGTAAAAATGATAGGCGAAGTGGTTGAGAAAGCAGTTGGCATTAATATTTTGGGAAAAACTGTTGGAGGAAAATAGATATGGAGGAAAGAATTGGTAAGATTGTAAAAGTCGCTGGGCCTCTTGTAGTTGCAAGTGATATACCCAACGCAAAAATGTATGAAATGGTGTATGTTGGGGAAAAGAGGCTCTTTGGTGAAATAATTGAAGTAAGGGGTAATTTGTCTTCAATTCAGGTCTATGAAGATACATCAGGTATCGGGCCAGGGGAGCCTGTATATTCAACAGGTATGCCTCTTAGTGTTGAACTTGGACCTGGACTTATCGGCTCAATATATGACGGTGTTCAAAGACCACTTGATGAACTAATGGCAAAGTATGGTGAGTTTGTCCAAAGAGGAATTTTCGCAACACCACTTAATCGGGAAAAACTCTTTCACTTTGTTCCTGTTGCAAAGGTTGGTGAAGAAGTTTCCTCAAACGATGTTTTAGGTGAAGTTCAGGAAACTCCAATTATAAAGCATAAAATCCTTGTACCACCAAACACAAAAGGCACTGTTATAAAAATTATAGGCGAGGGTGATTACAATATTGAAACAGTTGTTGCAGTCCTTAAAGATGGCGATAAGGAAATTGAATTAAAAATGTATCATAAATGGCCTGTAAGATTTGCAAGACCTGTTAAAACTCGTATTCCACCAGATGAACCACTTGTAACTGGTCAAAGAACAATCGATATGTTCTTTCCCATTGCAAAAGGCGGAACTGCTTGTGTCCCTGGGCCTTTTGGAAGCGGAAAAACCGTAGTTCAGCATCAGTTATCTAAATGGGCTGACGCAGACGTTATTGTGTTTATTGGATGCGGAGAAAGAGGAAATGAAATGACAGATGTTCTCATTGAATTCCCCGAACTCAAAGACCCAAAATCTGGTAGACCTCTTATGGAAAGGACTGTCCTTGTTGCAAATACCTCAAATATGCCAGTTGCAGCAAGAGAAGCGTCAGTATTCACTGGTATTACTATTGCTGAGTATTATAGAGATATGGGTTATAATGTTGCTCTAATGGCGGATTCAACATCTCGTTGGGCAGAGGCGATGAGAGAAATGTCTGGAAGACTTGAGGAAATGCCTGGTGAAGAAGGATATCCAGCGTATCTTGCATCACGTATTTCTTCTTTCTATGAAAGAGCAGGAAAGGTTTATATCCTTGGTAAAAATGAGGCAGTTTCAAGCTTGAGTGTTATTGGTGCCGTATCACCACCAGGTGGAGATTTGTCGGATCCAGTAGTTCAAGCGACGCTTCGAACTGTAAGGGTTTTCTGGTCTCTTGACGCATCTTTAGCGTATGCAAGACACTTCCCTGCAATCCATTGGCTTAGAAGTTATTCATTGTATGCAGATCAGTTAAAGGAATTTTATGATAAGAACGCGGGAGTTGGATGGACTAATTACAGGGCAAGAGCACTTTCCATCTTAAGAAAAGAGGCAGAATTACAAGAGATGGTAAGGCTTGTTGGTATTGATGCACTCTCCCCGCATGATAGACTTACACTTGAAATTGCCCGCTCCATAAGAGAGGACTTCCTACAGCAAGATGCATTTGACCCAGAAGATACATACACTTCTTTAAAGAAGCAATATAGGATGATAAGGTTAATTTTTGCCTTTGCGGAACTTGCAGAAGATGCATTAAAGAAAAGTGTTGAACTTGAACAAATTATAACCCTCCCCGTACGAGTTGAAATATCAAGGGCGAAATTTATCCCCGAAAAGAATCTTGAAAAATTTGACGAACTTGAGGAAAAAATTAAGCAATCCTTTGAGTCTCTTTTAAGTGAGGTGGAACATGCCTAAGGAATATACAACTGCTAAAGAAATTGCAGGTCCATTACTTTTAGTTGATAATGTAGAAAAGGCAACTTACAATGAAATTGTTGAAATAAAGACCGCTGACGGAACAATAAAAAGAGGGCAAGTCCTTGAAGTTAATGGAAATATGGCTCTCATTCAGGTTTTTGAAGGAACTTCGGGCTTGAGCCTTGGAGAAGTTAAAGTAAAATTTTTGGGACACGGTGTTGAATTGGGTGTTTCGCCTGATATTTTAGGAAGAATTTTTGATGGTTCTGGAAAGCCTATTGATGGAGCACCACCTTTAATTCCAGACAAGAAATTTGACATTAATGGAAGTCCTATCAATCCATATGCAAGAGACTATCCATCTGAATTCATACAAACAGGTATTTCTGCAATTGATGGATTAAATACTCTTGTGCGAGGTCAGAAACTTCCAATATTTTCTGGATCTGGGTTGCCACATGCTCAACTTGCCGCACAAATAGCAAGGCAAGCAAAGGTTTTAGGTAAAGAGGAAAAATTTGCTGTAGTTTTTGTGGCAATGGGTATTACCTTTGAAGAGGCAAACTTTTTCATAAAGAGTTTTAGGGAATCTGGTGCATTGGAAAGAGCAGTCATGTTTATCAATTTAGGAAATGATCCTGTAATTGAAAGAATTGCAACTCCAAGGTTTGGATTAACTGCTGCAGAGTACCTTGCATTTGAACTTGGAATGCATGTCCTTGTAATAATGACTGACATGACTAACTATTGTGAAGCGCTCCGTGAGATTTCTGCTGCAAGAAAGGAAGTGCCTGGGCGTAGAGGATATCCTGGATATATGTATACCGATCTTGCAACAATTTATGAAAGAGCAGGAAGAATTAAAGGTAAAAAAGGATCAATTACTCAAATACCAGTTTTAACAATGCCAGAAGATGATAAAACCCACCCAATTCCAGACTTAACCGGTTATATTACCGAAGGGCAGATTTTCTTGAGTAGAAGTTTGTATCAGCAAGGCATTTATCCACCAATAGATGTTTTGCCAAGTTTGTCGAGGCTAAAAGATAAAGGAATTGGTCCTGGGAAAACAAGAGAAGATCACGCAAGTATTATGAACCAGCTCTTTGCAAGTTATGCAAGAGGAAGAGAAGCACGTGAACTCCTAACAGTATTGGGTGAAAGCGCATTAACTCCCGTTGACTTAATGCACGTAAAATTCGCAGATGAGTTTGAAAGAAACTTCGTAAAACAAGGCGAATATGAAAATAGGTCTATAGAGGAAACTCTTGAAATTGGTTGGAAACTCCTTTCAATGCTTCCTGTTGAAGAACTTAAGAGAGTTAAACCTCAATTCATTGAAAAGTATCTTTCGAAGTACCTTAAAAAAGAGGTAGAGAGCAATGCTTCTTAATGTAAATCCAACAAGAATGGAGCTTCTCCGTTTAAAGGAGAGGCTTGTTCTTGCTAAAAGAGGACATAAACTTTTAAAAGACAAACTTGAAGGTTTGATGAAAAATTTCCTCGATGTGTCCAAAAGATATGTTGAATTGAGGAAAGATTTCGACGAAAAATTTGTTCTTGCATTAAAAAAGTTTGAAATTTCTACCCAGGATATAAACGAAGAAGTCCTCGACTCCCTTTTAGAAGGGAGTAATTTTAAGATTGATTTATCCTATAAACTTGTGAATGTAATGAATGTTAAATATCCAACATTTTTAGAAAAAACAAGTGGTTCGCCTATTGCGTATCCTTATTCTTTAACACCAGTGATGCTTGATTATACGTTTCTTGAAATTCTCAAACTCATAGAAAGAATTATTGAACTTGCTTCTATTGAACAGGAACTATATTCCATTGCACTTGAGGTTGCAAAGGTAAGAAGAAGAGTAAATGCCCTTGAGTACGTAATGATCCCAAATCTTGAGGAAACAATAAAGTTTATTGAGGGCAAATTGGAGGAGATGGATCGGGAGAACATTTCAAGGCTTCTGAAGATTAAAGATATCATCCGAGGACATTAACCGAATAATGAAGGTTTTAAGGAGAAAAACTGTATTTAAGGGAAAATTGCTTTCTATTGTCGAGAAAGAAGTTGAAAATACAGATGGAAGCACGTGGGTAAGAGAAGTCGTAACTTATGGAGGAAATGCTTCTGTCGTTGTCCCTTTTTATGAAGGTAATTTTATATTTGTTAAACAGTTTAGACCAACATTAGAAGATTTTATTCTTGAGTTTCCTGCAGGAAGGATTGAAGATAAGGAATCACCTATTGAGTGTGCAAGAAGAGAACTTGAAGAAGAAACTGGATTTATTCCAAAAAATCTTACATTTGTTTACGAATTTTATCCTTCTCCCGGATTTGTTGATGAAAAACTGTATCTTTTTTATGCCGATAGTTTTGAAATTGGACTTATAAATTTAGATGAAGGAGAGGAAGTTAATTATTTGCTGGTTCCCAAAAGTGAAACGTTTAATTTGCTTGATAAAGGAAAAATAATTGACGGCAAAACAATCGTAGGGTTGCTTTGGTTTAGAAATAAGTTTGGGGAATAAAGTTATGCTTTCATTCTGGTATAAGCTTGGGAAATATTATGTTAAAATTATGCCTTTACCATGCGTTTATTTTACCGCACGACTTTTAGGCTTTTTTTCATCTTGGTTTGATAAAAAGAGAACCTATGTCTTAAATAATCTTAGGATAATAACGAATAAAAGCGGTTTTGCATTATACTCACTCGGTATTGGCTTTTATGTGAACTTTGCACTTAACATTGCAGATTATTTTGTCGTGGTTGTGAAGGGCTTTGATAAAATAAAAATACTCACACCAGAGGAAAGTGTTTATAACAAATTGAAAGAACTCAAAGGTAGTAATGGACTTGTAATCCCTACAGCACATCTCGGAAATTGGGAAGTTGCAGGGGTTCTTGTAGGTTCTCTTGGTTTTAAAGCTCATGGTATTGGCCTTCCGCAGCAAGAAAGTGATGTTGAAAAATTTTACGAAGAATTGCGCAAGAGGTTTAACGTAATAGTGCATCCTTTTCAGGGTGGATTTTTAGGTGCATATAAGGGAGTAAAATCAGGAGACATTGCAACAATTGTAAGTGATAGAGATATTAATAAGGACGGAATCTGTATGGAGTTTTTTGGGAGGCATGTAACGTTTCCCAAAGGTGCTTCGGTTCTTGCATATAGAACAAAAGCTAAAAGTGTTTTCGCTACTCTTATTCGTGAAAAAGGTGGTTATAGAGTATATTTTTCCAAAGAATTTGATATTCCTTTTGACATTTCCGAGACTGAATTTTCAAAACAGTATGTTTCAAAGTTTGCAAGTACACTTGAAGAATTTGTAAAAAAATTTCCTACTCAGTGGTTTCATTTCTTTGACTACTTTAAGGAGTATTCATGTTAATTGCAATAATTCCAGCAAAAGATGAAGCACATAATATAAAGGATGTAATAATCAAAACAAAACAATACGTTGATTTTGTTCTGGTTATTGACGATGGATCAGTTGATGATACAAAATCTGTTGCAGAAAGCGCAGGGGCATTTGTTATAAGAAATGAGGTGAATCTTGGGAAGGCAGATGCCTTAAAAATAGGGTTTAAATACGCGATCGATAACGGTTTTGACACGATTGCTCTTCTTGATGCAGATGGTCAGCATGACCCTAACGAACTTCCGAAACTCATGAATAAGCTTAGCGAGGGATACGATATTGTTGTTGGTGCAAGAAAATTTTCTCCTTTAGTTATGCCTCCTTTAAGAATTTTTGCAAATAGTTTTTCTTCGTTTCTTGTAAGTCTTATTTGCCATACTAAAATTCTTGATAGCCAGTCAGGTTATAGAGTTCTTAGGACAGACGTCGTTAAAAAGATTACCTTCGAGACTAAGAGATACCAACTTGACACAGAAATGCTAATAAAGGCAGCGAAGTGCGGGTTTAAAATTGGCTTTGTTGAAATTAATACAATATATACGGAAAGAGCAAAAAGTAAGATTAATCAGATTATTGACCCTTTAAAATTTTTATTTGTTACCTTAAGGCTTGTTTTTTATAGATGCAAGAAATAGATATTTTGGATTACCATTTGCATTCTTTTTTTAGTATTCCTTCAAGCCGTTTTATGGATATTCCGCATATGGTTGAGTATGCAAAAGTTAAGGGGGTTACAATTTTAGGGACGGGAGATATTTTTCTTCCAAAATGGAAGGAACAAATTAGTAAGAATCTTTCCTTTGAAAATGGTTTCTATTATTTTGGAGATTTTCCTTTTATTCTTACAGGAGAAGTAAATCTTACTTTTGAAAGAGATAGAAAGAAGAGTTTTCATGTTGTACTTGCCTTTCCTACAATAAAGGACGTTGAAGAATTTGAAAAAGCATTTAAAAAATTTTCGAACTTTGAAATTATTGCACGTCCCAACATAAAAGTTACACCAAAAGAATTTGTAAGGATCCTTAAGAACATAAATCCATCTGTTCCAATTATTTTGGCACATATTTTTACACCTCATTATGGTGCTTTGGGCTCTTCTAACAATTTCGAAAGTTTAAAGGAAATTTTCGAGACAGATTTTATAGATAACTTATTTATTGAAACAGGATTAAGTGCTGATCCAAAGATGGTTTATTCTGTTTCCGAACTCAGGATGTATCCTATCTTATCAAGTTCAGATTCACATTCGCCTACACATATTGGAAGAGAGGCAACTGCGACAAAAAAGGCAAGCGGATTTTACGAATTATTTGAAAATTTGAAAGATGTTTCGAATAATTTTACCATAGAAAATTTTCCTCAACTTGGGAAATATTATCTCGATGGGCACAGAAAGTGCAAATACAAGACAAATGACTTTTCGGTTTCGATTTGTCCTGTATGCGGCAAATACCTTACAAAAGGTGTTCTTCATAGGGTTGAAGAATTAGGAAAAACTCCCCAAAACAATGTATCCACTTTGAAGTATTTTTATTTTATTCCGCTTGAGGAAATCTTAAACAGGACGTATAAGAAAAGCGAACAGGGAAAAATTTATCTTACACTTATATCCGAATTTGGGAATGAGTTAAATGTTGTACTTTTTTCAGATCTTAATGATGTTGCACTCTTCGTTAATGATAAGACCTTGCGATATTTAGAGCACATTAGAAATGGTTTATTAAATTTTGAATATGGCTATGATGGTGTATATGGTGATTGGGAGGTGAAGGTTGCTTAGGGATAGGTTTGGAAGGGAGATTACTTATCTTAGATTTTCCGTAACTGAGAGGTGTAATTTTAGGTGTGCCTATTGCACTTCCTATAAAGATGATGAAATTGCAAAGGAGCCCAGTCTTTCAGATATTGAATTTATTTTGAAGGGTGTATATTCCTTAGGTTTCAGAAAAGTGAGAATTACAGGTGGCGAACCGCTATTACGTAATGATATTGTTGATATAGTAAGAACTTCAAAACTGATAGGCTTTGATGAGGTGGTTCTCACAACTAATGCATATAGACTCAAAGATATTGCGTATGATTTAAAGAAAGCAAATTTGACAAGAGTAAATATAAGTCTTGATTCATTAAGAAATGATGTATTTTTAAAAATTACCACCGTTAACAAACTTGACGACGTTATTCTTGGCATTAAGGAAGCAATAAATGTTGGTTTAACGCCTCTAAAAATTAATACGGTACTCTTAAAGGGAATTAACGAGGAAGATCTAATACCAATTTCCAACCTTGCAAAGGATAACGATATTATTGTAAGATTTATTGAACTTATGCCAGTGAAAGGGAATTCATTTTTCGAAAGGCATTTTATGGGCTACAAAGAAGCACTCAAAATTCTTGAGAAGGAATACACCCTTACAAAGATTGAAGATGTAAGTCACGAGGTTGCTTTCTACTACCGAATTGATGGATTCAAAGGAAGGATTGGCTTTATTACGTCGGTAAGCCAACACTTTTGCACGTCTTGCAACAGATTGAGATTAACTTCAACATATAAAATTTATCCGTGCCTTTTTTCAGGTATAAATGTTGATATAAAAGATGCAGTTAAAGAGAGGGATTTTGAACTTTTGAAGAGGAGATTTGAAGAGGCTGTTTTTGTTAAACCTGAGGCTCATGGCGAAATTAGGCTTGGGTCCAAGGAGTTTATTGAAAATATGAGAGAATTGGGAGGATAAATATGAGTCAATTTGATGAAAATGGCAAGGCATACATGGTAGATGTAACAGATAAAGAGGACACTCTAAGAACTGCGAGGGCCTTCGCAAAGGTTGTGCTTTCAAAAGAAACGCTTGAAAAAATAAAACAAGGAGAAATTCACAAGGGAGAGGTCTTAACTGTTGCGAAAATTGCAGGTATTATGTCTTCTAAGAAGACTTCAGAGTTAATTCCTTTGTGCCATCCTCTCAATTTAACTTTTTCCGATTTGACTTTTAGATTAATTGATGAACCTCCATCGATTGAAATTGAAAGTTTTGTTGAATTAAAAGGAAAAACAGGAGCCGAGATGGAGGCACTTACAAGTGTTTCTATTGCTGCACTTACAATTTACGATATGTGCAAATCGATTGACAAGAATATCGAAATACGAGAAATCTATCTTTTAGAAAAGACAGGGGGGAAATCTGGAAATTTTAGAAGAGAAAAGAAACTTGACTAAACTCAAAAATTTTGTATAATATCAAATTGCGTATTTGCTTAAGGAGGTATGATGGATAAAATTTTAGACCTTAGGAAAACAAAGTTAAGTATACCTTTACCTAATTTACTGAGTGTTCAAATCTCATCCTATGAAAAGTTTTTAAATGAGGGGATAGGGGAAATTCTGAAAAGGGTCTTCCCTATAGATACAAAGAATATACGTGTTGAATTTGTTTCATATTCAGTAGGAGAACCGCTTCGTACTCCCGAAGATTGCATTAGGGTTGGAACTACTTACGAAGTTTCAATAAAGGGTAAGTTCAGATTGATTTATAAAAATACGGGAGAAATAAAAGAGCAGGAAGCACTTCTTGCAGACGTTCCAAGGATGCTACCTGATGGTACATTTATCATTAATGGAAAGAAGAGAGTTGTTGTCCAGCAGTTAATAAGATCGCCTGGAATTTATTTCCAAACTGAAAAAGATGTCGAAAGTGGTTTTACTAATTATATTGTTACTATTATACCCGACAGAGGAAACTGGATGGAAATGGAAGTCGGTAAAGATAACGTAATGTACATCAGGCTTAAAAAAGGGATGAAAAAACTTCCTGTTACGGTAGTTTTAAAGGCAATTGGGTTTAAGAATAACGAAGAAATCCTTGAGAAGTTTTATCAAACTATGACTGTTGATGTATTGACAACATCACCTTTCTCGTATGATGTTGTCATTGGTAAGAAACTCGTTGAAGATATTAAAAGTTCTGAAGGTAAAGTCATTCTCAAAAAAGGGACAATATTAAGTGAGGAGTCATTTGAGAAACTCCGTGAAGCAAATATTCTGCGAACGAATATAAAAGTGGAAGGTTATGACTATTGGGTAGAACAAACTTTGAAAAAGGACAAAACCAATAATTCTGATGAGGCAAAAGTCGAGATTTATAAAATTTTCCATCCAAAGGAAAGAGTCACATTGGAAGCGGCAGATGAACTTGTCCACAATATTCTAATGGATCCTCGGAGAAATGAGTATTATCCTGTTTCAAGATATAAGATTAATAAGAAATTTAATGTCCAAAGAGATGATCACATCCTTACAAAGGATGATTTTGTAGATATTATTGAACATCTAATAAAAGTAAGAGAAGGTATCGAAAAAGAGGACGACATTGATAGCCTTGCAAATAGACGTGTAAGGACAGTAGGTGAACTTATTTCCGAAGAGTTTGAGAAAGGTGCATTAAAAGTTCAGAGGAGTGCAAAAGAGGCGATTGCAATCAAAAAACCAGAAGAAATTACGATTCCTTCCATTTTCAGTAATAAGGCAATCACGGGTCAACTGAGACAATTTTTTGGTGTAAGCCAGTTGTCGCAATTTATGGAAGAGATTAACCCACTTGCATCGTTGACTCATAAAAGAAGGTTAACCTCATTGGGTGCTGGTGGTTTGCATAGGAAGAGAGCAGGAATTGAAGTAAGAGATGTTCACTCATCACATTACGGAAGAATCTGTCCTATTGAAACACCAGAAGGTCAGAATATTGGACTCATTAATTCACCTACAATGTTTGCAAGTGTAAATGAATACGGTTTTATTACAACTCCTTATAGAATCGTAAAGGACGGCATTGTTACAGACGAAATTGTATATTTAACAGCAGATGAAGAAGAAAAATATATTATTGCACAGGCAAATACACCAGTTGATGAGAAAGGCAAAATTACCGAAGAAATGGTCATTGCAAGAAAGAGGACTGAATCAGGAGAAATTCTTCCTCAACTTGTTTCAAGAGAGTTAGTTCAACTTATGGACGTCTCTCCTCAGCAAGTCATAAGTCCATCTGCATCTCTTATTCCATTCCTTGAACACGATGATGCAAACCGAGCATTAATGGGTTGCAACATGCAACGACAGGCGGTTCCACTATTAGATCCAGACCTTCCAAGGGTTTCAACGGGTTACGAACCAAAAGTTGCTATTGATGACCTTAATTTACCTCTTTCAAAACATGACGGAATCGTTTCATATGTAGATGGAAGCGAAATCCACATTGTGCCAGATGACGCAAAAACCATTGATGTTTCCGTGTATAGGGAAGCTTCTGATCTTAAGCAGAGTTTATTAAATAGAGCAAAGCAAAAAGAAATAGTTCTTCTTGATATTAAGCCAGAAATAGAAGACTATTATAAACTTGTTGGCGAGAAGATAACTCCTCAAATTGTGGATAAGCTCATAACACACGGAATTGAACAAATTTCTATTATTGATGCAGATAAAATCCAAAAATTTTCAATTACAAATTGCTTTGAAAAAGAGCGTAACGACGAAATCATTGGTCTTATTGCAAGGGAAACCATTGTAAACAAAAAAGGGAAGCCATTAATTGAGGAAGGACAAAAGATTTCAGATACAAAATTGAACAGACTCTATGAGCAGAGTGGAGTTAAGGAAATTAAAGTTGAAGAGAATGGAGAGATTGTTACAAAACCTGTATTTGTTTTGTCTTTAACTGCTTTGGGGAAAAATATCACTGGAAAGAGTCTTTTTGGAACTTTAACAAACACTAAAAGAACTCTTAGATTTGAGAAGGAAATTACAGAAGAACTTCTCAATGACCTTTACGGAAAAGGTATAACCGACCTTCTTGTGTATTCTCCTCAGGAAGTTGAAACCTTTAATCTTGGAAAAATTAACGAGGACATTGTTGATAGAGTTGTAGCAAAAGATTATACAAATGACAAGGGCGAAGTTGTTATAAAAGCAGGCGAACTTATAACTCTTGATAAACTTAGAAAACTTGCTGAAGCAGGTATAAATAAAGTCAAAGTAAGAGAAGAAGTTGTCTATAAATTAAGGAAATTTGAGAGAACAAACCAGGATACCTGTAGAAACGAAAGGCCTATCGTTAAAAAAGGTGATATCGTCAAAAAAGGTATGCCTCTTGCTGATGGATACGCAACCAAAAATGGTGAAATGGCACTTGGTATAAATGTTCTTATAGCATATCTTTCATGGTATGGCTACAACTATCAGGATGCTATTGTCATTAGTAGAAAACTTGTAAGCGAAGATAGGTTAACTTCCATTCACATTAAGGAATATACAGTAGAGGTGCACGAGACAGAGCAGGGACCTGAGGAACTTACACCTGATATAAGAGATGTTCGAAAAGAGGCTTTGCGTTTCCTTGATGAGAGAGGAATAGTTAAAGTTGGTTCGAAGGTTAAACCTGGAGACGTCCTCGTTGGTAAGGTTACCCCGTTCCCAGAAGAAGAGGAATCAAACGAGGCAAAAATTTGGAGAAGTCTATGGAGTAATAGGAATAGCAATCTAAAAAATAGTTCATTTGTTGTTCCACCAGGAGAGGGTGGTGTTGTTATCGATGTTCAGGTGTTCTCAAGAGAAGAGGGATATGAACTTACAAAGAATGCTTTGAAGCTAATAAAGATTTTTGTAGCTAAGAAGAGGAAAATTATCGTTGGTGATAAACTTGCAGGAAGGCATGGAAACAAAGGTGTTGTAAGTAAAATTGTACCCGAGGAAGATTTACCATACCTTGAAGATGGCACAACTATTGATGTTATTGTGAGCCCTCTCGGTGTTCCTTCGAGAATGAATATAGGTCAGATTCTCGAAGCAAATCTTGGAATTGCTGCAAGAAACTTAAATGTTAGGGTTGTAACACCATCATTCATTGGTGCGTCTGAAAAAGATGTTAGATCTCTTCTTAAGAAAGCAAACCTTGATGAATCTGGACAGATGACAGTCTATGATGGAAGAACTGGGAAACCGTTTGAATATAAAGTTACAGTTGGTGAAGCGTATTTCCTCAAACTTAATCACCTTGCAGAGGACAAAATCCACGCAAGAGCGGTTGGTAAATATACGCTTATAACTCAACAACCAGTAGGCGGTAAGGCACAATTCGGCGGCCAGAGATTGGGAGAAATGGAAGTTTGGGCATTGGAAGCTTATGGTGCAGCAAACCTTCTTCATGAAATGCTTACAATTAAATCAGATGACCTTGAAGGTAGAAAACGTGCCTATGAAGCAATTTCAAAGGGTGTAACGATATTTGAGACCGGTATTCCTGAGTCATTTAATGTATTGCAGAGAACCTTAAGAGGTCTTGCGATAGATTTGAAAGTATTACCTACTAAGAAAGAGGAAAAGAAGGTTAAAGAACCTTTCTTACCAAAAATAACAACAAAAATAAATCTTGGAAAAATTGTTAAGGAGGAGTTAGATGAAGGCTCAAGCAACTAACAAAATTAGAAATGTAGTTCTTGTTTCCCATGGAAACGCAGGAAAAACAACTTTGTTAGAGGCAATTCTATTTAAGAAAAAAATTATTTCAAGAATGGGAAGAGTGGAAGACGGAAATACCGTCTCCGATTACCAGCCAGAAGAGAAGAATAGAAAATTTAGTGTAAGTTTATCTATTATTCCTGTTGAGCATAATGGAGTTAAAATAAATTTCTTAGATACACCGGGTTATGCCGATTTTGTTGGTGAAGTGCTTAGTGGCATTAGGGCTGCCGAGAACGCAATTATGCTTATTAATGCGACAAGCGGTATTGAAATTCAAACAAAAAAGTATTGGAAATTTTTGGAAAATGAAAATAAGCCACGAGTGATTTTCGTAAACAAAGTTGATATAGAAGGAGTTGATATAGATCATATTGTAAACGTTTTAAGAGAATACTTTGGACCAAAAGCAATTCCAATAAATTATCCTATTTTTGAAGGAGGTAAATTTGTAAAGGTTGATTCCGTTTTTAGTAATGCAAAACTCGAAAACTTTAAACACGAATTAATGGAAATTGCAGCAGAGTCAGATGATGTACTCCTTGAAAAATATCTTGGAGGAGAAGAACTAACTCAAGAAGAAATAAATAATGGATTAAAAAGCGCTTATACTAAGGGCACTTTATTCCCTATTCTTTTTGGTTCTGCAACAACACTTATAGGTCTTGACGAACTTCTCAATTTTGTAACAGATGTGATGATGAATCCAGAAGAGTTAGGAGAAGTAACAGGCATAAATCCAAATACAAAAGAACAAGAAACAAGAAAAATTTCGGTAAACGAATCCCTTTCAGCATTTGTGTTTAAAACATTATCGGATCCGTATGTTGGTAAATTGTCCTTTGCAAAAGTCTATTCAGGCATTTTAAAATCAAATTCGACTGTATATAACTCATCGAAAGGTATTTTAGAAAAAACAGGACAAATTGTCTTTATGATGGGTGCAACACAAGAACCTGTTGATGAAGTTATTGCAGGCGATATTGCGGTTATTACTAAACTTACTGCAACTCAGACAAACGATACTCTTTGTGATAAAGATAGTCCTATTGAATTTCCGAAAATTGAGTTCCCAGAACCGATGCTCACAAGGGCAATGAGGCCAAAAACAAAAACGGACGAAGATAGAATGAGTATTGGACTTTCAAAGATAACCGAAGAAGACCCAACTGTAAAAATTTCAAAGAATTTGGAAACAAAAGAGCAACTTATTTCAGGTATTGGCGAAACTCACCTTTCCGTTATTATGGAAAAATTGAGCGGGCGATATGGCGTCAATATTGAATTAACTGTACCAAAAGTTCCATACCGTGAAACAATTACAACAAAGGTTAAAGTCGAAGGTAAATACAAGAAACAAACAGGCGGACATGGTCAATATGGGCATTGCTTCCTTGAAGTTGAACCTCTTGAAAGAGGTAAGGAGTATAGTTTTGAAAGTA
Organism: Caldisericum exile AZM16c01; assembly: GCF_000284335.1. Taxonomy (NCBI): domain Bacteria; kingdom Pseudomonadati; phylum Caldisericota; class Caldisericia; order Caldisericales; family Caldisericaceae; genus Caldisericum; species Caldisericum exile. The sequence continues at coordinate 1,105,708 of NC_017096.1, read as the reverse complement.
GAATTTTTGGTGGCGCTATTCCAAAACAGTATATTCCTGCAGTTGAAAAAGGCGTAAAAGAAGCAATGGAAGAAGGGATTCTTGCAGGTTATCCTGTAACAGACATCGGTGTTGCAGTTGTTGATGGATCTTATCACCCAGTTGACTCTTCTGAACTTGCGTTTAAAATTGCAGGTTCAATGGCTCTTAAAAAGGCACTTGAACAGGGTAATTCAATTCTTCTTGAACCCATTGAAAAAGTCGTTGTTATAGTTGATGAACAGTACATGGGTGATGTCATTGGAGACCTCAACGCTAAGAGAGGAAGAGTTTTAGGAATGAAAAGCGAAGGAGGAAAACAAATCATTGAAGCATATGTGCCACTTGCAGAAATGTTAAACTATGCAAATGACCTTAATTCTATTACCCAAGGAACGGGCGAGTTTAAAATGGAGCACTCTCACTATGAGCCTGTTCCTCCAAAGATTGCCGAAAAGATAATACAAGAAGCACAGCACAATAAGAAAGAAACAGAAGAGTAAAACAGGGGGTGAACCTTTTGAATAAAACAGATATAAAAGCGTTAAAAATTTTACTTGCCTCAACCGAAGAGATCCTCTCCTGGTCTCATGGTGAAGTCAAAAGAGGCGATACTTACAGCTATAGAAATTACATGCCGGAGCCTGATGGGCTTTTTTGCGAAAAGATATTTGGACCGGTGCACTCATATCAGTGCCATTGTGGAAAATTAAAAGGGAAGCAGTATGAAGGTCTGAAATGTCCAAATTGTGGTGTTGAGATACTTCCCTCGAGTGTAAGAAGAGAACGTTTTGGACACATTCAACTTGCTACACCTGTTGCTCATATCTGGTATTTTAAAAATAATATAAACTACATTGCACTCCTTCTTGATATGAAATCTCAGGATGTAGAAAAGATAATCTACTTTGTTGCGTATGTTGTAATAGATCCAAAGAAAACAAAACTGAGATATAAACAAGTCCTTTCGGAAGAAGAGTACTACATGTATAGATTCGAAGAAAACCTCGATTTCGTGGCTAAGAAGGGTGGAGAGGCAATAAAAGAGTTACTTGAAAAAGTTGATTTAAATAAATTGAGGGAAGAAGCATTAACAAAACTAAAGAGTGGCTCTTCGCAGGAAAAAAGCAACGCAGTAAGGCTTTTGAGTGTTGTTGAAGGATTATTAAACAACAATAGAAAGCCAGAAGATATGGTTTTAACTGTTATACCTGTCATTCCTCCTGATTTAAGGCCTTTAGTTCCTCTTGAAGGAGGTAAATACGCATCGGACGATCTTAATGAACTTTATCGAAGAGTGATAAATAGGAACAATCGTTTAAAGAAACTATACGAAGTAAACGCTCCTGACATAATGCTTGAAAATGAAAAAAGAATGCTTCAAGAAGCGGTTGACGCTCTATTTGATAATGGAAGGAAGCCATATCCTGTAGTAAATGCAAACAAACGACCTTTAAGGTCATTAACTGATATCCTCAAAGGAAAAGAAGGAAGATTCAGAGAAAATCTACTTGGAAAAAGAGTTGACTATTCAGGAAGAGCAGTTATCGTTGTAGGGCCCGAATTAAAAATTGATGAATGCGGTGTGCCAAAGGAAATGGCACTTGAGCTCTTTAAACCTTTTGTCACGTTTGAACTCTCAAAACTTGGTTACAACAAGAAGAAGGCGAAGGAACTCATAGAAAATCCAACACCAGAAGTTTGGAAAGCTGTTGAGGATCTTTCTAAGAACTATGTAGTGCTACTGAACCGTGCCCCAACGCTTCATAGACTTAGTATTCAAGCATTCAAACCAGTATTGATTGAAGGTAAGGCAATTCAAATTTCACCTCTTGTATGCACTCCATTCAATGCAGACTTCGATGGTGACCAAATGGCGATACATTTGCCACTTTCTTTGCAGTCGCAGATGGAAGCAAAGATGCTCATGCTTTCTTCTCACAATATCCTTTCTCCTGCTCACGGCGGTCCGCTTGATACACCTGTTCAGGATATGGTTATTGGAATTTACTACCTTACTCTATCAAGAGATTCAGAGCCGAAAAATAAACGTATTTACGATGATTCGTATTTGGTAGAACTCCTTTACGAAAAAGGGCTTTTAAAACTACATGATAGCATAAGATTTAACTTTAGAGGAGCAACCTTCACTACCACAGTTGGTAGGGTTATTTTTAATATGAAGATTCGTGAAGGCATTTTTGACGGTGAAGACGATTATCCTTTCATTAACGAAGTGGTTGGTAAGAAACAGTTGGAAAGAATTATTTCAGAATTTTACGACAGATATGGGCTTGTAAAAACTGATATACTTCTTGACAATCTCAAGGAAATAGGCTTTAAATTTGCAACCTTCAGTGGAATTAGTATCGGTCTTGATGATATAAAAATGCCTAAGGAGAGAGAAAAGATTATAAAAGAAGCACAGAAAAGAGTTGAACACATAGAAGAACAATATAATGAGGGACTATTATCGGAGCCGCAGAGGTATGAAGCGGTTGTAGAAATTTGGAGAAAGGCATCTGAAGAAATACAGAAACTTGTTTTCAACAATTTCGATAATTTTGATCCTGTTTACATGATGGCAATATCAGGTGCAAGAGGAAGCCCTACGCAGATAACACAGATGGCAGGAATCCGTGGACTTATGGCGGGTCCAACTGGTAAGATTATTGAGTTCCCAATTCTTTCAAACTTAAGGGAAGGACTTACTGTTCTTGAATACTTCCTCTCTACGCACGGTGCAAGAAAGGGACAAGCAGATACTGCATTGAGAACTGCTGATTCAGGATACCTTACAAGAAGGCTTGTTGATGTTGCTCATGGTATTATCGTTAAGGAAGATGATTGTGCAATAAGAAGAGTTAAGGCCACGATGGTTGGAGATGAACTTATTGAACCACTATCTTCAAAGGTTATCTTGAAAGTTGCAGCCGAAGATGTTGTTGATCCCAATACAGGAATGGCGTTTATTAGAAAAGGGGATACAATCTCTTCAGAACAGGCAGCTCTTCTCGATAAACTTGGAATAACTTCTATTCTTATAGAGGATTTTGTAAACGGTGTTGATGTTCAACCAGTCGTCGAAGGCGATAATTACGATAAACCAGTAATAACTCTTGCCGAACAAATTTGGGGAAGATACGCTGCTGAAACAATTTATCCGCCAATTACTCTTAAGAAAATCAAAGTTAACAAGAAAGCAATTGGATATGTTCTTGCAGATTCAGTTTTTGACAACGGAGAATTGCTGCTTGAAAAAGGAAGAAAGATTACTGAAGGTGTTATTGAGATACTTGAAAAAGCGAAAATTAAGGAAATAGAAGTGTTTGATGAAAATATAGAGCCAATAATTAGAAAGAATGAACTTATAACAAAAGAAAAGGCAAAACTCATTGAAAGTCTTGGTATAAGAAAGGTAAAAGTTCGATCACCAATTACTTGTAATGTAGAACACGGTGTTTGTGCAAAATGTTATGGAGTCGATCTTTCTAATAGAGATATTGTAAAAGTTGGTGAAGCAGTCGGAGTTGTTGCAGCAGAATCAATTGGAGAACCAGGAACACAGTTAACCTTGAGAACATTCCATACTGGTGGTGTTGCAAGCCAAGATATTACTCAGGGTCTCCCAAGAGTTGAAGAACTCTTCTCTGCAAGAAGCCCCAAGGGAAAGGCAATTGTTTCTCCCGCAAAGGGTAAAGTTGAAGTAACTTCTGATAAATTGAGACAACTCATTACGATAACTGGAGAAAAGGGAGAAAAGATAAAGATTCCTGCCCCTCGTGATAAGAAATTGAATGTGAAGACTGGAGACTATGTTAATGTTGGTGATATTCTAAGCGATGGCCCTCTTGATCCAAGAGAGATTCTTGACATTAAGGGTATGAATTTTACTTCCAGGTATCTTTTGCATGAGATTGAGAAGGTTTACAAATCTCAAGGCGTTGATATTAACATAAAACATATTGAAATAATATTGAAGAGAATGTTTGATAAGGTTGAGATTGTTGATTCTGGAGATACCAACTTTTACGAAGGTGAAGTTGTAAATAAAGACGATGTACTTAAAGAAAATAGAAAAATGAAAGCGGAAGGTAAGAAGATTGCTAAATTTAGACTTCTTGTCCAGGGTATAACAAAATCAGCCCTTTCTTCTGATAGTTTCTTGTCTGCTGCATCCTTCCAGGAGACGCCAAGAGTTCTTGCAGAGGCAGCGATAAAAGGAAAGATTGATTTGTTGCGTGGAATGAAAGAATCTATCATCGTGGGTAAAAAGATCCCGGCAGGTACAAATATGGATTTTGAAGAATAAATGATGTTATTGACATTTAAAATAATTTTGCTATAATTTTAAACTGTGTGAAAGAATTTAATTAGGAGGAAATTGATATGCCGACTTTTAACCAATTAGTAAGAAGTCCGAGAGAAAGGACAAAGGAAAAGAGTAAAACACCTGCATTGCAAGGGTGTCCACAGAAGAGGGGTGTTTGCATTCAAGTAAGAACAATGACCCCTAAAAAGCCAAACTCTGCTTTGCGTAAAATTGCAAAGGTGAGACTTACCAATGGGGAGGAAGTCATTGCCTATATTCCTGGAATTGGACATAATCTCCAGGAGCACTCCATGGTTTTAGTGCGTGGTGGAAGGGTAAAAGACCTTCCAGGTGTAAGATATCACATCATTCGTGGTGCATTAGATGCAGCAGGTGTTGAAGGAAGAATGCGTGGAAGATCTAAGTATGGTGCAAAGAAACCCAAAAAGGGAGGTGCATAATGCCCCGTAGAGGACCTGCTCCGAAAAGAGAAATTGAAGGTGATCCAGTTTATAATGATGTAATGGTTGCAAAACTTATAAACAATGTTATGAAAGACGGAAAGAAAAGCCTTGCAGAAAAAATTGTTTATGCTGCATTCGATATTTTGCGAGAGAAAACAGGAAAAGACCCACTCGAGGTCTTTGAACTTGCTTTAGAGAAGGTTAGACCACTTGTAGAGGTTAAGCCCAGAAGAGTTGGTGGTGCAACCTATCAAATTCCCATTGAAATTGAAAAGGAAAGAGGACAAAAACTTGCTATTAAGTGGATTATACAGGCTGCGCGAAGTGTTAAAGGCAAGAGAATGGAAGAAAAGTTGGCAGATGAAATTATCAATGCATCTAATGAAACTGGTGCAGCATACAAGAAGAAGATTGATTTGCATAAGATGGCAGAAGCAAACAGATCTTATGCACATTTACGTTGGTAGGTGAATATTTATGCCGTATATTGATACCCCTCTCGAAAAAATACGAAATATTGGAATCATTGCCCATATTGATGCGGGTAAAACAACAACAACTGAAAGAATTTTGTATTATACCGGCACAACTTACAAGATGGGTAATGTTGACGATGGAAATACTGTTATGGATTGGATGGTACAAGAAAGAGAGAGGGGTATTACTATCACATCTGCTGTTACGACCTGTTTCTGGAAAGGACACCAGATTAACATTATTGATACGCCCGGCCATGTTGACTTTACGGCTGAAGTTGAAAGGTCACTTCGAGTGCTTGACGGAGCCGTTGTGATATTCTCCGCCGTGGAGGGCGTTGAAGCTCAATCAGAAGCGGTTTGGAGACAGGCAACGATGCACAAAGTGCCAAGGATTATTTACATTAATAAAATGGACAGACTTGGTGCATCTTTTGAAGATACGCTTAAAAGTATTGACGAAAGACTTAATGTAAAAATAATACCTACCCAGATTCCATTGGGTGAAGAGGATGAGTTTGTTGGTGTAATTGATCTCATAGAGGGAAAAGCCTATGTATATACCTCTGAAACAGGCGAAGAGTTTAAAGAAACCGGAGTCCCAGAAGAATATAAGGATAAATTCGAAAAGTATAGAGAAATTATGCTTGAGAACGTTGCAGATGTTGATGAAGATGCACTTGAACTTTACCTTGAAACAGGCACAATACCAAAGGATGTTTTAAAGCAAGCGATAAGACGGGCAACAGTAAGTGGAGTTGCTTTTCCTGTTTTTGTTGGCTCATCGTTTAGAAATAAAGGTATTCAAATGCTCCTTGATGGTATTTGCGAATATTTACCATCTCCTATTGATAGAGGTGAAATTGTTGCAACAACTAAGGATGGAAATGTCATTAAATTACAACCAGATCCATCTGGACCACTTGCGGCACTTGTGTTTAAGGTTATGGCAGATCCTTATTCCGGAATTTTAAGTTTTGTGAGAGTTTATTCTGGCACCCTTGAGAAAGGAAGTTATGTTTTAAATGCAACCACAAATGAAAAGCAAAGAGTCGCAAGATTATTAAGACTTCATGCAAATAAGCGTGAGGATGTTGATTATCTCAAAGCAGGTGATTTAGGAGCAATTGTTGGCGTGAAAAATGCCATAACGGGACACACAATATCAGATGTAAGTATGCCTTTGGTACTTGAAGATATTAAATTCCCCGAGCCAGTTGTTTCCGTTGCAATTGAACCCAAGACAAGAGCAGACCAGGAAAAGCTTTCACAGGCACTTGCAAAGTTTGCAATTGAGGATCCTACTTTCAAAATTAAATACGACGAAGATACATCTGAAACAATTATTTCTGGTATGGGTGAGTTACATCTTGAGATTATTGTCGATAGGTTGTTTAGGGAATACAACATTGAAGCACGTGTTGGTAAACCACAGGTTGCTTATAAAGAGGCAATTTCAAGTTCTGCAAAAGCAGAAGGGAAATACATAAGGCAAACTGGTGGGCATGGTCAATATGGACACGTTATAATTCAAGTATCTCCAATTGAGACCGATAAGGGTGTTGTATTTGAAGATAAAACAAAAGGTGGAATAATACCGAAAGATTTTATTCCTGCAATTGAAGAGGGTGTTAAAATTGCCTCTGAAAACGGGCCTCTTCTTGGCTTTCCCGTTTATGGAGTGCATGTAGAGCTTATTGATGGCTCATATCATCCAGTAGACTCATCTGAACTTGCATTTAAAATAGCTGCATCTAAGGCATTTAAGGATGCTGTGTCAATGGCAAACCCTTATCTTCTTGAGCCGATTATGAGTGTTGAGATAATTGTTCCGATGACATTCTTAGGTGAAGTAATAAATAGTGTTAATGCAAGACGTGGAAGTGTAAAGGGGATGATTGAAAGAGGTAATACGGTTATTGTTCATGCACTTATTCCTCTTGAAAGTATGTTTGGTTATACAACGGTTTTAAGAACACTTACACAAGGTAGAGGATCTTTCTCAATGGTTTTCCATAAATATGAGAGAGTACCTGCCGCTGTACAGGAAGAAATTTTGAAGAAAGCAAAAGGAGAAATTTAGGAGGTACAACATGGCAACGAAAGAAAAATTTGAAAGGGTAAAGCCGCACGTAAACATCGGTACCATTGGTCATATTGATCATGGTAAGACTACCCTTACAGCAGCAATTACAAAAGTATTAGCAACTCTTGGTAAAACTCAACCCAAGAGGTACGATGAAATTGACAACGCACCTGAGGAAAAGGCAAGAGGCGTTACCATCAACGTCCACCACACTGAGTATGAAACCGAGAAGAGGCACTATGCTCACATTGACTGCCCCGGTCATGTTGACTACATCAAGAACATGATCACCGGTGCAGCACAGATGGATGGTGCAATTCTCGTTGTTGCAGCAACAGATGGACCAATGCCTCAAACAAGAGAGCACATCCTTCTTGCTCGTCAGGTCAACGTACCAAGAATTGTTGTTTTCATCAACAAAGTAGACATGGTTGATGATCCAGAACTCATTGACCTTGTTGAAATGGAAACAAGAGAACTTCTCTCCAAGTATGGATTCCCAGGAGATGAAGTACCAGTAGTTAGAGGTTCAGCCCTCAAAGCACTTGAGGCAGAGGGTGATATCTCCCGTGGAAAGAATCCATGGACAGATAAAATCTGGGAACTTATGGATGCAGTAGATGAATACATCCCAACCCCAGAAAGAGCAATTGATAAGCCCTTCCTTATGCCCATTGAAGATGTCTTCACCATCACTGGAAGAGGTACAGTTGTAACAGGAAGAGTTGAAAGAGGAATCATTAGAACTGGTGATCCAGTAGAAATCGTTGGTCTTTCCTTTGAGACAAAGAAGACTGTTGCAACAAGCATCGAGATGTTCAGAAAAATCCTCGATGAAGGACAAGCAGGTGATAACATCGGAGTCCTCCTTAGAGGTATTGACCACGAAGAAGTTGAAAAAGGTATGGTACTTGCAGCACCTGGTTCCATTAAACCCTACAGAAAATTCCAGGCACGTGTCTATATCTTGAGTAAAGAAGAAGGTGGAAGACACAAACCCTTCCTTACAGGTTACAAACCTCAGTTCTTCTTAAGAACTGCAGACGTAACAGGTACAATTGCCCTTCCTGAAGGCGTTCAGATGGCAATGCCAGGTGATAACGTTGATATGACTGTTGAACTCATCTATCCTGTTGCTCTTGAAGAAACTCAGAGATTTGCTATCCGTGAAGGTGGTAAAACTGTAGGTGCTGGAGTTATTACAAAGGTTATTGAGTAAAGGAGTGTGATGAAATGAAAAAAGATCGTTTAAGAATTAGACTAAAGGCTTTTGACAACAAGATTCTTGACCTCTGGGCTGCAAAAATTGTTGAGGTTGCAAAATCAAGCGGAGCAACAGTTTCAGGCCCTATACCGCTTCCAACAAAAAGAACAGTGTTTAACGTTTTGAGGGCACCTAATATCGACAAGGATTCTCAGGAAGCATTCGAAATTTGTGTGCATAAAAGATTGATTGAAATTATTGATGCTACACCCGAAATTACACAAAAATTGGCGAACATGGATATACCTCAGGGTGTGGAAGTTGAGATTAAGATTTAGTGGAGGTTGTTATGGCAAAGGGAATTTTAGGACTTAAAATTGGGATGACTTCCGTTTACCTTGGGGATACTCTTGTTCCTGTGACAGTAATACAGGCAGGTCCTTGCACAATTGTTGACAAGAAAACAAAGGATACTCATGGTTATGATGCGGTAGCGCTCGGTTTTTTGGAAGTAAAAGCGGAGAAATTAAACAAACCTATGAGAGGTGTTTTTGAAAAGAAAGGACTTAAGCCTTTCAGATTCTTGAGAGAAGTAAGAGACATGGAAGGAGAAGTTGGTGATACAATAACTGTTGAAGCATTTAAAGATGTCAAATATGTGAAAGTCACAGGGACATCAATGGGTAAAGGCTTCCAAGGTGTAGTTAAACGTTGGGGATTTGGTGGATGGCCAAGGACCCACGGTCATGAAGCAGAAAGACGTCCAGGTTCTATTGGTCAGCGTGCAACACCTGGTAGAGTTTTCAAAGGAATGAAGATGGCAGGTCATCTTGGAAACGAGACGGTAACAATAAGGAATCTCGAGATTGTTAAAGTAATCCCTGAGAAAAATCTTATTCTTGTTAAAGGAAGCGTTCCTGGACCTGACAAAGGTTTGCTCCTTATCAGAGCATAGGAGGATTGAAATGAAGAGCAATGTTATTGATGTAAAAAATAATACAGTTGAATCACTCGAACTTCCCGATGATTACTTTGCAAGAGAGGTAAAAAAACACCTTATTTACCAAGCAGTTCAAAGATATCTTGCAAATAGAAGAAGAGGTACTGCGGACACCAAGGAAAGAGGAGACGTAAGTTATAGTACTAAAAAAGTAAGACCCCAAAAAGGCCTCGGTCGTTCAAGGCAAGGTGCAAGAACTTCCAATATTTGGAAAGGTGGCGCAGTTGTATTTGGGCCTCATCCAAGAGATTTTTCTAAGAAGATGAACAAAAAAGAAATCGATGCTGCAATATTTTCTGCCTTAACTGCTCGTTTTAATGATGGCGACGTGCATATAGTGAGCAATGTAAAACTCTCAGGGAAGACAAAAGAAGGTGTTGAAGTTTTAAAGAAAATCGAAGAAACTATTAAAAAGAATCTTGGTGATGTTTTATTTGTTTACTCTGAAGAGAATGGAGAAGTTGAGAGAGCATTGAGAAATGTCCCGACTGTAAAACCATTAAATTACAAGTTCCTTAATGCTTACGACCTTATGGTTTTCGATTCAATTGTATTGAGCAAAGAAGCAGTTGAAGGTATTGAAGGGTGGTGGAAATAATGGAAACATATGAAATTTTGATTAGACCTTTAATTACAGAAAAAACAACAAAGCAGATGGCTCAAGGAAAGTACACCTTTATTGTCCACGAAGATGCAAACGTGCAGATGATTAAAAAAGCGGTGGAAGAGGCATTTAATGTAAAAGTAAAAGACGTAAACATTGGAAAAGTTTTTGGCAAAAAGAAGAGAGTTCGTTATGCATTTGTTAGAACTCCTACCTATAAAAAAGCAATTGTAACACTCTATCCTGGTTATAAGATAGATGTTATCCAGAACGTTTAATGGAGGTAAGATATGGGTTTAAAAGTTTATAAACCAGTGACTCCAGGCCTTCGTGGAAGAACAGTTTTGAACCACAAAGAGGTTATTACCAAAACTGAACCTGAAAAATCTCTTGTGGAAGGTTTAAGGAAAGAAGGCGGAAGGAACAATACTGGAAAAATTACCGTAAGACATAGAGGTGGTGGAAATAAACGTCTCTATAGAATTATTGATTTCAAAAGAGATAAGGATGGAATTCCGGCCAAAGTTACTGCTATTGAATATGATCCAAACCGTTCCGCATACATTGCTCTTCTTACATATGCAGATGGCGAGAAAAGATACATTATTGCACCACTTGGTCTAAAAGTAGGTGATACAGTTATGTCTGGGCCAGATGCAGAAATAAAAGTTGGTAATGCATTACCTCTGAAAAATATCCCCCTTGGAACGTTTATCCATAACATTGAACTTATTCCTGGTAAAGGTGGGCAGATTGCAAGATCTGCTGGAGCAGCAGCCCAGTTGATTGCAAAGGAGAGTGAGTATGCTCAGGTGAGAATGCCCTCCGGTGAAATTAGAAGGATAAGACTTGAGTGTAAGGCTACGATAGGGCAAGTCGGGAATTTGGATCACGAGAATGTTAACCTTGGTAAGGCCGGTCACAAGAGACATCTTGGCATAAGGCCAACTGTAAGAGGTTCGGCTATGAACCCTGTTGATCACCCGCATGGTGGTGGAGAAGGTAAGGCACCTATTGGCCACCCTGGTCCTCTTACACCTTGGGGCAAACCAACACTTGGCTATAAGACAAGAAAGAAGAAAAATCCTTCCGACAAATACATCATTAAGAGGAGGAAATAATTATGGGAAGAACTGGTAAATGGGTTGATCCTAAACTTCTTGAAAAAATTAGGAAGATGAACGAAAAAGGCGAAAAGAAAGTTATTAAAGTATGGTGCAGGCGTTCAACCATCACCGAAGAGATGGTTGGGCACACAATAGCAGTCCATAATGGAAAAACGCACATTCCGGTTTATATTGTTCCTGATATGGTTGGGCATAAGTTGGGTGAATTTGCGCCTACCCGAACATTCCACGGACATAGAGCACCTACTGCACGTGTGATCACGAAGACATAAGGAGGCACTAAATGGAAGCATATGCTATTGAGAGACACCTCAGATTATCTGCAAGTAAAGCAAGACTCGTTGCAGAACTTATAAAGGGTAAATCTGTAACCGAAGCAAGGGCAATACTTAGAGCCCTTCCACATAAGGCTGCACGTTATCTTGAGAAGGCGCTAAATTCTGCAATTGCAAATGGAGTTAACAATTTTAAGATGGACGAAGACCTTATGTATGTTTCTGATATTTTTATTGATGCAGAGGGACCCCTTAAGAGAGTTCTTCCAAGAGGATTTGGTAGAGCAGACATAATAAGAAGGCCAATAAGCCAAATCAAGATAATTGTTAAGGAGAAAGAGGAGGTTTAATGTGGGACAGAAAACTCATCCTTATGGTTTTAGATTAGGAATAACAAAAGATTGGTGGAGTAAGTGGTACTCTCCGAAAAAGGATTATTCCTCATATCTTCTTGAAGACTTTAGAATTAGAAAAGAATTTAAATCTCTTGGGTTCAATGCGGCAATTTCAAAAATTGAGATTATAAGAAAAGGCGCTTCAGAGTTGAGAGTTGTAGTTCATACAGCTCGCCCGGGAATGCTTCTTGGTAAGAAGGGTTCTGAAGTAAGTAAACTCGAGGATATGGTGAAAAAGGTAATCGACCATAAATACGACAATTTGAAGGTTGATATTAGAGAAGTAAAGCATCCTGAAATTGATGCAGAACTCATTGCACAAAACGTTGCTCAGAGAATAGAACAAAAAACACCTCACAAAAGAGCAATAAAACAAGCGATAACACGAGCAATGAGATCAGGAGCACAGGGTATAAAGATTCAAGTTTCCGGTAGACTTGAAGGCGCAGAGATTGCGAGAACTGAGTGGTTTAGAGAAGGAAGAGTCCCATTACAGACGCTCGATGCAGATATCGATTATTCCGAGCAAATTGCAAAAACAAAGTTTGGGGTAATCGGAGTAAAGGTGTGGGTATATAAGGGAGAGGCAAAAGAACCTTTGTTCTTTGCTTCATAATTGGAGGTGAAACTATGTTAATGCCAGAAAGAGTTAAATATAGAAAGATGCACAGAGGAAGAACTAAAGGTAGATCAAAAGGTGCTACATCTGTGCATTTCGGGGAATATGGAATCCAGGCACTTGAGCCAGGATGGGTTTCCTCAAGACAGATTGAAGCATGCAGGTTGATATTAATCTCTGCTGTAAGAAAAAGCGGAAAACTTTGGATAAGAATTTTCCCAGATAAGTCAGTTACCAAGAAACCAGCAGAAACAAGAATGGGCGGTGGAAAAGGTGATGTTGATCACTGGGTTGCAGTTGTAAAACCTGGAAGAGTTATGTTTGAGTTTTCGGGAGTAAATAAAGAAACTGCAGAAGAACTTACAAAACAAGTCGGACATAAACTTCCAGTTAAGGTAAGAATGCTTACCTTAGAGGAGGAATAATTATGAAGATTCAGCAAATTCGAGATATGACTGATCAAGAAATCGAAAATACTTTGAAAACCCTAAGGAAAGAACTTTTTAATTTGAGATTCCAACTTGCTACGCACCAACTTCACAATCCTGCACGAATTAGAATAGTGAAGAAGGACATAGCAAGACTTCTTACCGTTAAAAGGGAACGTGAGTTAAAGAAGGAAGAGGTGTAAAATGGGAAAGAAAGAACTTGTCGGTGTAGTTGTAAGTACCTATATGAAAACTGCCGTTGTTAAAGTTGAACGTATTACCCATCATCCCCTCTATTTAAAGCAGATGAAGACCTTTACTAAATACTATGCACATGATGAAAATAATCAGGCAAAAGTGGGAGATGTAGTAAAGATAAGACAAACTCGACCATTGAGTAAACTTAAAAGATGGAGAATTGTTGAGATTTTGGGTGGAGGTGAATAATGGTTAGACAGTATTCACGTTTGGTTTGTGCAGATAATACAGGAGTTAAGGAAGTTTCCATCATAACAGTTCTTGATGTTGGACATAGACCTACAGGCACTGTTGGCGATAGAATTGTTGCAACAGTTAAAAAGGCTGTTCCGAATAGTCCTATTCCAAAGGGAACTGTTGTGAAAGCAGTTATTGTGAGGACAAAATATCCTATCAAAAGAGAAGATGGAAGCATTATAAGGTTTGATGATAATGCATGTGTTATTCTTGATAACGAAGGAAATCCAAAAGGAACACGTGTATTTGGACCAGTTGCAAGGGAAATAAGAAAGAAAGGTTATGTAAAAATTGCGTCCCTTGCTCCTGAAGTGCTGTAGGAGGAGAAATTATGAATAAGGTTAAATATCTTGATATAAAGAAAGGTGACCTTGTGGTTGTTATCGCAGGAAAGGATAAGGGAAAACAGGGGAAAGTTTTAAAGACAATACCTGAGGAAGGTAAAGTAATTGTTGAAGGCATTAATATGCAAACGCACTTTCTCCGTCCAACCCAGGATATGCCACAAGGTAAGATTACAAAAAGAGAAGGGCCAATTTATGCCCATAAAGTCATGGTAATATGCCCTCATTGCCACACCAAAACAAGAGTTTCTCACAAGATTCTCGAAGATGGCACATCAGTTAGGGTTTGTAAAAATTGCCATGAAGTTATCGATAAGATTTAAGAGGTGCATGCATGGGAAAGAAAGTTACATTTAAATTGGATAATAAACTTGAAAACTTATTGTCAGAAAAATTACCTCAGTCTCCTTTAAAGTTGAAATACGAAACTGAGGTAAAGAAAAAAATGATGGAAAAGTTTGGTTATAAGAATGTAATGCAGGTTCCAAAAATTGTTGCAATCGCTGTAAATAGAGGAATAGGTGAGGCAAACGAAAACCCCGCTGCACTTGAAAAGAGTATTCAGGAGTTTATCCTAATCACAAGGCAGAAACCTGCAATAGCAAGAGCAAAAAAATCCATTGCTTCATTTAGGGTAAGGGAAGGTGCACCGATTGGTGTGAGAGTAACCCTTAGAGGAAATAGGATGTATACATTCTTTGAGAAACTCATAAACACTGCTCTTCCAAGAATTAGAGATTTCAAAGGTCTCTCACCAAACTCTTTTGATGGAAGAGGAAATTACACATTTGGGATAAAAGAACAGTTGATTTTCCCTGAGATCGAATACGACATGGTTGATAAGGTAAGAGGCTTTGATGTAACCATAATTACAACTGCAAAAACAGATGAGGAAGCAAAGGCCTTGTTAGAGTTTATGGGCTTCCCATTTAGAAAGAATTAGAGGTGAGATATGGCAAGAAAGGCAATGATTGAGAAAGCAAAGAAACCTCCAAAATTCAAAGTAAGGCAGCATAATAGATGTAAGATTTGCGGAAGACCTCGTGCATATTACAGCAAATTCGGCATATGCAGATTGTGTCTGAGAAAACTTGCTCTTAAAGGCGAACTTCCTGGTGTCAAGAAAGCAAGTTGGTAAGGAGGAAGAATATGATTAATGACTTAGTTTCTGATGTCCTTGTAAGAATAAAAAACGGAAGTGATGCACGACACAAATTTGTTGTTGCACCTTCTTCCAAGGTAGTTCTTGAAATATTGAGGGTCCTTAAAGAAGAAGGCTTTATAAAGGATTTCGACTCGATTCAAATTGATGGGAAACCTTTCGTAAAAATTCATCTTAAGTATGGACCAAATAAAGAACCATCTATTGTTGGTATAAGAAGAATAAGCAAACCTGGTAGAAGAATTTATGTCAAGAAAGATGAACTTCCAAAAGTGTTTGATGGGTTTGGAATTGCTATCATCTCTACGCCTCAAGGTATTATGAGCGACAAAATGGCTCGTAAACTTGGGCATGGTGGTGAAGTTGTCTGTTTTGTTTGGTAGGAGGTGCGTATGTCAAGAATTGGAAAAATGCCAATACCAATTCCGCAGGGAGTTACAGTTAATATCCTTGATGGAAATGTTGTTGAAGTTAAAGGTCCCAAAGGAGCTTTGAAAAAAGAATTTCACCCTGAAATGAAAATTGAAATAGTGGATAATGCAATTGTTGTAAAAAGGAATTCAGATAAGCCTTTCTATAAGGCTCTTCACGGAACGACCAGGGCACTTCTCAACAATATGGTTGTTGGAGTTACAAAAGGTTTTTCGAAGAGACTTATTATTAACGAAAAGACATATAAAGGCGAAGTAAAGGGAAGAAAAGTTCAATTTGAGTTAGGGTATAGTCACCCAATTTTAATGGATATACCAGAAGGTCTTAATGTAACAATTGAAGGACAGGTCATCACTGTATCAGGTATTGATAAAGAGGCTGTTGGAGCTTTTGCTCAGAAAATACGTCATCTTAGAAAAGTTGATCCTTATAAGGTGAAAGGTATTATCTATGAGGGCGAGAAGATCAGGCGTAAAGCCGGTAAGACCGTTGCTTCTGGAAAGTAAGGAGAGTGGACTATGATTAAGATAACACCGAGAAACGAATTAAGAAAGATAAGACACAAAAGAATAAGAAAAAAAGTTTTTGGTACTGAATCAAAGCCAAGACTTTCTTTATTCATCAGTTTAAAGCACGTTTATGCCCAGCTTATTGATGATGAACATGGAAGGACGCTTGTTTCCGCTTCAACTCTTGATAAAGATTTGAAAGAAACAGTAAAAGATATGAGTCTTACAGAAAAAGCAAAAGCGGTTGGAAAATTGATTGCAGAACGTGCACTTGCCAAAGGTATTGAGACAGTTGTGTTTGACAGAAGCGGATACAAGTATCATGGTAGAGTTAAAGCCCTTGCGGATGAAGCAAGGAATGCAGGACTCAAATTTTAGTAGGAGGGTCATGTGGCTACGATGGATAGAAGAACAGAAGTAAAAGAATTTGAAGAATCTATCTTGCAAATTGATAGAGTTTCAAAAGTTGTTAAAGGTGGAAAGATTTTGCGTTTTAGAGTTGCTGTTGTAATTGGAGATAAAAAGGGCAGAGTTGGTGTAGGTGTTGGAAAAGCGAGAGAAATTCCATCCGCAATTCAAAAGGCAATAAACGACGCAAAGAGAAATCTTGTTACTGTACCCTTGAAAAACAATACAATTCCTATGAGAATAACTGCAAGAAAGGATACGGCACACGTATTTCTTGCACCAGCAGTTCAGGGAACAGGTCTTGTAGCAGGACGTGTCGTTAGAATGATTGCAGAAAAAGCGGGTGTTCAGGATCTACTTTCTAAATCTCTTGGCTCTTCAAATCCTCTAAATGTTGCTCAAGCAACGTTGAAGGCTTTTAGGGACATGGAAAAAATCTTGAGAATTAGCGAACTGCGAAAGGTAAAAGAGGGAGGCAAAGATGAAAGTAAGTGATCTTAAACCAAAAGCCCATTCTAAGAAAGAAAAAACGAGAGTTGGTCGCGGTAATGGCTCTGGTAAAGGTACGTATTCTACCTATGGTTGCAAAGGACAGAGATCTCGTTCAGGTGGAGTAAAAGCAAAGGGATTTGAAGGTGGTCAAACCCCAATTTACAGGAGACTGCCAAAGTATAAAGGATTTAAACCTTTGGAGAAGGAAGAATATATTGAAGTTAATGTAGAAAACCTCGAAAAAATTGCAGGAACCGAAAAAGAAATTAATCTAAACGAACTTTTTGGGGGTAAAGTGAAAGTATTAGGAAGAGGTGAAATTAGCATTCCTCTTGTCGTGAAAGCTTCCAAATTCTCAAAACAAGCAAAAGAGAAAATAGAAAAAGCGCAAGGGAAAGTCGAGGTAATCTAATATGTGGGAAACAATTAGAAGAGCGTTTAAGTTAAAAGAACTAAGACAAAGAATTTACTTTACTCTCTTCTTGTTTATCCTTTTTAGGCTCGGAACATATATTCCTGTTGTTGGTATTGATAGGGCTCAAATTTCAAATCTCCTTTCACAGGGCGGTTTCCTTGCTTTAATGGACTTGTTCTCTGGTGGTGGTTATACGAATTTTTCGATTTTTGCACTTTCTGTTTTCCCATATATTAACGCATCGATTATCCTTCAACTTCTTTCTTATGTAATTCCTTCTCTTGAGGCACTTGTAAGAGAAGGCGGAGAAGAAGGGCAAAGGAAAATGGCACAATACACACGATATTTAACAGTTGCGCTTGCAGCACTTCAAGCATTTTCTGTTATTGTAATTTTTAGAAACTATCTTGTTAACCAAAGCATACTCCTCAAATTGGTGATTATGGCAAGCCTTATTGCAGGATCTTACCTTGTGCTTTGGCTTGGTGAAATTATGACCGATAGGGGAATTGGAAATGGTGTTTCTCTTATAATTTTTGCTGGCATTATAAGTAGAATTCCTGTAAGTTTTGTAGAAATTGGTCAGAAACTTTCTGCACAAGCAGTTAGTTTTGCAAGTGTTATTGGTGAATTCCTTGCATTCGTTGTTCTTCTTGTTCTTGTAATTTTTGCATATCAATCTGAAAGGCGTATACCTGTGCAATATGCAAAGAGAATTGTGGGTCGAAAAGTGTATGGTGGTCAAACCACATATATACCTCTAAGGCTTGTCCAAGCAGGAGTTTTGCCAATAATTTTTGCGGTTTCTTTTATGGCATTCCCTGCAACAATTGGACAGTTCTTCCCAAATTCATGGTTTACTAAACACATAGCACAGCCAATTTTTGGAACTCCAACAAGCATCTCATATAACCTTATTTATTTCTTCCTCATTGTTGGATTTACATTCTTCTATACAGAAATGACCTACGATCCAATTAAGTTAGCAGATGATCTTAAGAAATATGGAGGATTTATTCCAGGAATAAGACCAGGTGAACCTACTGCTCAATATATTGCATCGGTTTTAAGAAAAATAACTCTTCCAACATCTATCTTCCTTGGACTTGTTGCTGTTATTCCAAATCTTGTATTTAGGAAGATGACAATTACTTCTTTTGTGTTTGGAGGAACGTCCCTCCTCATCATTATTGGCGTTGCGCTCGAAACGATGAGGGAAGTGGAAGCATATCTCCTCATGAGGCAATACGAGGGCTTCTTGAAATGAAAAAACGCCTTGTAATTCTTGGCCCTCCTGGGGCAGGAAAAGATACACAAGGTAAAATGCTTGGGAAAGCCCTTAATATTCCAGTCATTTCCTCTGGTGATTTAGTTAGAAAAGAAATAAATGAAAAAACTGATTTTGGTTTGCGGTTTAAGGAATTAACAGAAAGTGGAAATCTTGTCCCTGATGATTTTATGAATGACTTCTTTGCACATGCACTTTCCAATTATAACCTTAAGGACGGCTATATTTTGAATGGATTTCCGCGCACAATAAATCAAGCAGAATTTCTTGATAGGTACTTAAAAGAAAGAGATGCGATAATCGACCTTGTCCTGTTTCTTGATGTTGACTTCGATACACTCGTTAAAAGGCTTTCAGGAAGAAGAATATGTAAAAACTGTGGTTCTGTCTATAATATCTATTTTTCTCCCCCGAAGGTAGATAATATTTGCGATATTTGTGGTAGCGAATTGATCCAAAGAGAAGACGATAAAGTTGATGCAGTTAAAAATAGAATCGAAGTTTATCTAAAAAGCACGAAACCCCTTCTTGATTTTTATGAGAAAAAAGGTATACTTAAAAGTTGCGATGCAAACAACTCCCCTGAAAAAGTTAACAAGGACCTAATAGAGGTCGTGAATGATTGTAATTAAAACAAAAGAAGAAATTGAAAAAATGAGAAATTCTGGTAAAATACTAAGATTGGTGTTGGATATGATTAAAGAAAAAATCGAACCTGGAGTAAGGACAATTGAACTTGACAGATTAGCCGAGAGAAGAATTTATGAACTCGGTGGGGTTCCCGCTTTTAAGGGATACAGGGGTTATCCTAATGCTCTTTGTATTTCTATAAATGATGAGGTAATCCATGGAATTCCCTCGGATAGAGTAATTCAAGAAGGCGATGTAGTTAAAATTGACGGAGGAGTAATACTCAACGGATATTACTCTGACGCAGCATTTACAAAAATTGCAGGTACCCCAAAAAGCGATACAGATGTAAAACTGGTTGAAGTTGTTGAAAAGGCCTTTTTTGAAGGTATTGCTGCAATACATGTTGGTGCTCACTTATACGACATTGGATATAACATTCAGAAATTTGTGGAAAGTAATGGTTTCTCAGTGTTGAGAGATTATACAGGACATGGAATCGGAAGAAACCTCCATGAAGATCCTTCTGTTCCAAATTATGGAAAACCTGGGACAGGTATTTCCTTAAAAGCAGGTATGACACTTGCGATTGAACCGATGATTACCGCAGGAAATTATAGAGTGTATGTTG
Source organism: Caldisericum exile AZM16c01 (assembly GCF_000284335.1). NCBI lineage: Bacteria > Pseudomonadati > Caldisericota > Caldisericia > Caldisericales > Caldisericaceae > Caldisericum > Caldisericum exile. Next base: position 1,085,894 of record NC_017096.1, on the reverse strand, counting down.
ATAAAAATGGTTGGACTGTTAAAACGGTAGATGGTTCAAATAGCGCTCACTTTGAACATACTGTTGCAATTTTTGAAGACCATGTGGAACTTCTAACGGAGTGAGGAGGGTTTTCATGGGTAAGGATCAAGTAATTGAAGCAGAAGGTGTTGTTGTGGAAACTCTTCCAGGCACGATGTTTAAGGTAAAACTTGCAAACGGAAAAATCGTTCTTGCAACGATAAGTGGTAAAATGCGTTTAAATTTTATAAAAATTTTACCGGGAGACCGAGTAAAATTAGAATTTAGTCCTTATGACCTTACTAAGGCACGAATTGTTTATAGACTTTAGAAAGGAGAGGTACAATGAAAGTAAGAACTTCTGTTAAAAAAATGTGTCCAAAATGCAAAATAGTAAGAAGAAGGGGAAAACTCATGGTGATCTGTGAGAACCCTAAACATAAACAAAGACAAAAGTAGGAGGTGAACTTTGGCACGTATAGCAGGCGTTGATTTGCCGAGAGAAAAAAGGATAGATGTTGCACTTACCTATATTTACGGAATAGGTAAGCATAATTGCTACGATGTTTTGAAGGAAGCGAATGTCTCTCTTAAGAAGGTAAAAGATTTAACTCCTGAAGAAATTAAAGCAATTGATGATGTAATAAGAGAGAAGTATGTTGTTGAAGGTGATTTAAGAAAAATTGTTGCTAACAACATAAAAAAGCTTATCGAAATTAACTGCTACAGGGGTATTAGACATAAGAGGAATTTACCTGTGAGAGGTCAGAGGACAAGAACGAATGCAAGAACAAGAAAAGGTCCAAAGAAGACTGTTGGATCTGTTAGAAAGAGTGCGTAAGGAGGTAAGATGAAAAAAGGTAAGACAAGCTCAAAGAAAAAGGTACAGAAAATAGCAGGTACTGCTAAGGTATATATAAATTCTACTTTCAATAATACAATTGTTACTGTAACCGATGAACAAGGCAACGTTGTTTGCTGGTCTTCTGCTGGAAGTAATGGTTTCAAAGGCACAAAGAAGGGTACCCCTTTTGCAGCACAAGTTGCAGCTCAAAAGGCGGCAGAAGAAGCAATTAACCTTGGAGCAAAAAGAGTTTCTGTCCTTGTAAAAGGCGGCGGACCAGGTAGAGAAGTTGCAATTAGAGCATTACAATCTGCAGGTTTACAAATTGATGAGATAAAGGACATTACACCTATTCCTCATAACGGCTGCAGACCGAGAAAACTTAGAAGGGTATAAGGAGGATAGCGATGGCAGTTTATAATGGACCTCTTTGCAGAATTTGTAGAGCACAACAAAAGAAACTCTTCCTCAAGGGAGATAAATGCTATACGAAAAATTGTCCTCTTGAGAAAGGACGTGGTATTCCTGGACAAAAACAGATTGTCCTACACATGAATAAGCCTACCGATTATAAATTCCACTTAATGGAAAAGCAAAAGGTTAAGGCTATGTACGGAGTTTTGGAAAGACAGTTTAGAAGATACTTTGATATCGCAATAAGGCAAAAGGAAATACCAACAGGCGATAAACTACTTGAACTTCTCGAAAGAAGACTTGATAATGTTGTGTATAGAATGGGTTTTGCGCCGAATAGAAGAACAGCAAGACAACTTGTTTCACATGGTCACATCCTTGTAAACGGCAAGAAGGTAAATGTTTCTTCTATAATCCTTAACAAGGGTGATGTTGTGGAGATAAAAGAATCCTCAAGACAAATTCCAATTATTAAAACAACTCTTGAAGAAAGAAACACTTTCCCCAACTGGGTTGAGGTTAATAAGGACTCATTTAGAGGAGTTGTGAAAGAACTTCCTAACGTTAAAGAACTTGCGCTTGATATCAATCCTACTTTAATAGTCGAGTTGTACTCCAAGTAATAAGGAAGTGAGAACATGTGGAAATTAGAGGAAGTTTCTCTTGAAGTTTTGAAAGAAGAAGGAAATTACGGAGAATTTAAATTTGCACCACTCGAAAGTGGGTTTGGTTTAACTTTGGGAACTGCTATTAGGCGAATACTTTTGAGTTCTATTGTTGGCGTTGCTCCTGTTGGTATTTATATAGATGGGGTTATACACGAATTTTCTACTATTGAAGGCGTTGTTGAGGACGTTGAGCAAATAATCCTAAATGTTAAGAAACTCATTCTTTCAATGGAAGCAATTGATAAGACAATTTTACGCTTTGAAAAAACTGGGGAAGGAGAATTAAAAGCTTCGGATCTTATCCATACAAGTGAAGTTACCATTCATAACCCCGATCTTCATATTGCAACAATCTCTTCTTCAAAAGGCAGACTTTCTGGTGAAATTTACATAAGAAGAGGAAAAGGTTATCTGCTTGAAGATGCGGTAGAAAAACTTGAAGATTTTCCTCAAACGGTAATTCCGATTGATGCAAACTTTTCACCAGTGGTAAAAGCAACTTTCAGGGTTGAGCCAACTCGATTTGAGGAATCTGTTGATTTCGATGCGCTTATCGTTGGGGTGCAAACGAAGGGCAATAAATCACCAAGGCAGTGTTTAATTGAGACAATAAATGTACTTCTTGATTATTCGAACGCATTTAATAAACTTCTAAACGGAAGTAAAGTAGGCGATATTTCTGACGATGTTAAGAACATGAAGATAGAAGAACTTAACCTTCCAGAAAGAGCATACAACGTTCTTGTTAAGAATAACATAAATACAGTTGGAGATTTGATAAAATATTCCGCAAAGGATCTTTTGGACCTCGATAAATTTGGTACTGCTTCTCTTAAGAGTGTTGAAGAAGCGTTAAGTAAATTGGGGTTAAAACTTAAAGAGTAGGAGGTGCTATATGAACCATGGAATTTCGTTGAGGAAATTGGGATTTTATCCAAGTTATAGGAAGAGCGTCCTTAGGAACCTTGCAACTTCATTAATCCTGAATGGGAGAATTGAAACTACTGAAGCAAGGGCAAAGGAAGTTAGAAGGATTGTTGATAAATTGATAACAAAAGCAAAGGAAGATAACCTAAATACGAGAAGATATGCACATTCTGTTTTATTTGATAAAGAAGCAGTTTACAAACTTTTTGAACTTGCAAAAGAGTATAAAGATAGACCCGGTGGGTACACAAGAATTCTAAAACTTGCAAAGTATAGACGTGGAGACGGAACTCCTCTTGTCCTCATTGAACTTGTTAAAGAATAATTACTCATGCTCGAGTTTCGAAACGTCTCTTTTTCGTATAATGGAGACTCTTGGGTTCTTAGAGATATTAATTTTAGTGTTGAGAAAGGTGAGTTTGTTTCAATAATTGGGTCAAACGGTTCAGGAAAATCTACGATAGCCCGTCTTTCAAACGGGCTTTTATTATCTCAAAAAGGCGAAGTCTTCTTAGACGGAAACTCTCTTAAAGATATAGATATAAATCGTATGGCAAAATTTAAAGTTGGAGTAGTTTTTCAAAATCCTGACAACCAATTCGTTGGCATAACTGTTGAAGATGATCTTGCATTTGGTCTTGAGAATATGGGACTTGAAAGAAACCAAATCCAAATGAAAATTCTTGAAATTTCTGAAAAACTTGGTATAAAGAGTTTTTTGCATTTTCCACCCTCTCTTCTTTCAGGTGGAGAAAAACAAAAAGTTGCCATCGCTTCAGTCCTTATACTTGAGCCAGATTACATCATTTTTGATGAGGTAACATCTCTTCTTGATCCAATAAATAGAAAAATGATCTTAAAAACGATTCGTGAAATAAGCGTTGGTAAAGGTGTGTTGTATATAACGCATCATCCAGAGGAAACAGTTTTTTCAGATAGAATAATTGTTTTAAATGAAGGCTATATTGTTAAAACTGGAACACCCTACGAGGTATTTGGAGATGTTGATTTTCTTGCAAGCGTAAATGTTTCAAATTTGAATGAAGCAATATTCTCAAAAAAACTCCTTGAGAGTGGACTTATTGAAAGATTCTCACTTAATTTGGAAGAGATAGTGAGTGAATTATGCTTGAACTGAAAGAAGTTTCTGTTACTTATGATCCACATACACGATTTAAAAAAGAAGCCTTGGTTGATGTAAATCTGCAAATAGGGGAAAATGAGCGCGTTGCAATTGTAGGAAGAATTGGATCTGGAAAATCAACGCTTATAGAGGTTCTAAATGGCCTACTTATACCCACAAAGGGTGAAGTAATTATTGACGAATTCAATATAACGAAAGAAAAAATTAAAAGAAGAGAGATAGTTAAAAAAATAAGCGTTGTATTTCAGCATCCTGAAATGCAGTTCTTCGCCGAAACTGTCTTTGAGGAAGTTGCATATGGTGCAAGAAATATTGGTATTGGGGAAGACAAAATAAAAGACGCTGTGGTAAAGGCCCTATTTGATGTTGGGCTTGATGATAGTTACTTACAAAAATCACCTTTTGAGTTGTCAGGTGGTGAAAAGCGAAGAGTTGCAATTGCAAGTATTATTGTTATGAATCCAAAGTATCTTATTTTGGACGAGCCAACCTCAAATCTTGATTTTAGTGGTAAATCAAGTATTATTTCATATCTTAAAGAAAGAATTTCAAAAGATAGAACGCTTATTTTTGTAACCCACGATATGGATGAAGCATTTTTGCTTTCCAAAAGGGTCATTGCAATAAATGAAGGGCGAATTTTTTTTGACGGTGCTACATCTCAATTTTTTAACAATACTGAACTTGTAGAAAGTATTGGCCTTGAACTCCCATTTTTAGTTAAGGTGAAAAAATACCTATCAAGATGTTTTCCGGATTGTGAAGATTTTGAAGATTTTGATTCTATTGTCCAATATTTATTAAGGAAAAGAAGCGTGTACAATGGCTAAATTTTATTTTGGACAATTCCAATATACGCAAACTTTTTTTCACAAATTAAATCCAACACTCAAGATAATCCTTATTTTTTATCTTGTAATCTTCCTCTTTTTTCTTAAAACAATCCAGGCTTATCTTCTCTTCCTTTCTTTTGCAGTTTTTCTTGTTTTGCTTTCTCGATTATCTTTTCAATCAGTCATTGCCTCTTTTAAACCGGTCATATTTTTGCTGCTGTTTACGCTTTTTTTTCAACTATTTTTTACCCCTGGAATGGTTATCATAAACTTTAAGATACTGAAAATAACTAGAGAAGGACTAAATCTTTCCATATATATTGCAATTAGAATTGTCATTCTCACAATTCTCACTTTTTTACTTACATCAACTACAACAACAACTGACCTTGCACTTGGGTTTAGAAATGTCATTTTGCCCTTGAAGATGTTTAAGTTTCCCGTTGAAGAATTGTCTTTGATGATTTCAATTTCTCTTCAATTCGTGCCAATACTTTTTGAGGAAGCCGATAGAATTATGAAAGCCCAGATGGCAAGGGGTGCTGACTTTGAAAGTGGAAATTTGTTTGTGCGTGCAAAGAGTTTTCTTCCCGTCATTTTACCCTTAATTCTTAATGCCTTTAATAGAGCAGATCAACTTGCTATAGCAATGGAGTCAAGGGGCTTTATTTTGGGTATGAAAAGAACTTCGTATAGAGTAAGTAGGTTTGGTAAAAATGAAATTTTGGCGATTATTTTTGTGGTCGTTTTTACAGTTATTCTTTTTGTGATGGAGGGTGTTTATGCATAACTATCTAATGAGGGTTCAGTACATAGGAAAAAATTTTGCAGGATTTCAGAAACAGTCAAACCATCCACAAGATGAAAAAACGGTACAAGGAGAAATTGAGAAGGTTTTAAAAACTGTTTTAAGAGCTCCAGTTAATACTTATGGTGCGGCAAGAACTGATGCAGGTGTAAATGCTTTAAATCAATACCTCAACTTTTATTATGACGACTTGATCGATTACTATTGGCTTAAAAATAAAATGAATCACCTTCTTTTTGATGAGGGAATCTTTGTAAAAGAAGTAAGGGAAGTACCTATTACATTCCATGCAAGAAAAAGTGCAAAAAGCAAAATATATGCATATCTTGTTTCATCTGATCTTGAAAATTCTATGTTTCTTATGCCATATGTGTATATTTATAAGGAACCTCTTGATATGAATATGCTTAAAATTGCACTTGATGGACTTAAAGGAAAACATGACTTTTCAATTTTTGCTAATGTCGATAAATCACAGAAGGATAGGAATAATATTTGTGAACTTTTTGATACAGGTTATATAGAAAGAGGATCGCTAACAATCCTCTATTTTCACGGTGATCGATTTCTGTATCATATGGTTAGGAGAATGGTTTATTACGTACTTAAAGGTGCGCAAGGTTATATAGATACGCGAATTCTCCTTGACCCCTTTTCTTTTGGGAAAAAGGTACCTTTTACAAGACAAGTTCTACCACCAGAACCGCTTTTTCTTGTTAACGTGATCTACTAATAAGAATTTTGAAAATGCATAATTTTATTCTTGACTAAATTGAAAATTTTGATATTATTATACGGATATGTTAATTTAGGAGGATGTGAGATATGATGAAAATAACAAAATTTCTGAAGCCTTACGAAGTAAATAAAAAATGGGTACTTATAGATGCAGAAGGTGAATCAATTGGTAGGGTTGCCGTGCTTGCTGCCTCTATTTTAAGAGGTAAACACAAAGCAACGTTTACTCCTAATGTGAATATGGGAGATAATGTTATCGTAATAAATGCATCGAAAGTAAAAGTTACAGGTAGAAAACTTACAGACAAAATTTACTACAAACATACAGGGTATGTTGGCAATATGCAATCATACATTTTAAGGGATATTCTTCAAAGAAAACCAGAATTCCTTATTACTCACGCAGTTAAACTTATGCTTCCAAAGAACAGACTTGGAAGAAAAATGATTAAGGGACTTAAGGTTTATAGTGATGCAAATTATCCCAAAGAGTTTAAAATTGAACGTGTGATTACACTTTCTAAGGAGGAATAATGGATAAGGTAATTTTAGCGGTTGGAAGAAGAAAGACTTCTACTGCTCGGGTTATATTAACTCCTGGGACCGGTAAATTTAGAATTAACGGAAGGGATGTTAATGAGTACTTTAATGTTAAATCCCTTTTACCTGAAGTTTTCAAGCCTCTTGAAATTACAAATTTAAAAGACAAGTTTGATATTAGAGCAAATGTTGAAGGCGGAGGGTTCAGGGGGCAGGCTGACGCAATAAAACTTGGTATTGCTCGTGCTCTACTCAAAGTTGACGAATCTTTAAAACCTGTTCTAAAGAGCGTTCACCTACTTTCAAGAGACCCGAGGGAAAAGGAAAGAAAGAAGTACGGACTTCACTCTGCAAGAAAAGACCGTCAGTACAGAAAGAGATAATTCAAATTACTACTCTAAAGAGAAGGGGCTTGTGCCCCTTTTTTATTTTTGTGGTTTTCATTATTATAATGTATTGAATTAAATCTTTTTTTCGGAGGTACACGTGGTAAGAGTTCGTTATGCACCCTCTCCAACAGGAGAGATACACATAGGTAATGCAAGAACTGCATTATTCAATTATCTATTTGCTCGTCACAATAAAGGGACATTCATTTTAAGGCTTGATGATACAGATGAAAAACGTTCAACCAAAGAAGCCATTGATAGCATGATAAGGGACATAACATGGCTTGGCCTTGATTGGGATGAAGGATACCTAAAAGGGGGAGATTTTGGTCCCTATAGGCAAAAAGAACGCCTTGATATATACAACCACTACATCGATATCCTCCTTCAAAATGGTTTTGCTTATGAACTCTACTACACAGACGAAGAAGTAGATTCAATCCGTGAAGAGTACGAAAAAACACTTAAAACCTTCTCCTATAGAAAATTAAAAGAAAATGAAACAGAAGAAAGAAGAAAATCCTTCAAAGAAAAAGGACTCACCCCTGCCATAGTCTTCAAGGTAGAAGAAAACAAAGAAATTGTAGTCCATGACCTTGTAAGAGGAGATGTTGTCTTTAACTCAAACGAATTCAAAGACTTTGTAATAAGAAGATCCAATGGCCTTCCCGTATATAACTATGCAACAGTAATTGATGATGCCCTCATGAAAATAACCCATGTGATACGAGCAGAAGAACACCTCTCAAATACTCCAAAACAGATTCTCATCTTTGAAGCACTCAACTTCTCTCTTCCTACATTTGCACATATATCCCTTATCCTTGCACCAGATAGAACAAAACTCTCCAAAAGACATGGTGCAACATCCTTAGGACAGTTTAGGGAGATGGGTATTCTTCCTGAAGCAATGTTTAACTTCCTTGCTCTCCTTGGTTGGTCTCCCAAAGACAATAGAGAATTCTTTACAAAAGAAGAACTCATTGAACTCTTTGACCTATCAAATGTCAATAAAGCACCTGCTATCTTTGACTTTGAAAAACTAAAATGGATGAATCATAAGTATCTTACTCAGACTTCTTCTGAAAGAATTTACGATGTTGGCACACAAATTAGTCTTGATTTTAGCAAAAAGCCCAAGGACTGGTGGCTTTCTTTTATTGACGCAATGAAAGAGCATTTTGATACTATAAGGGATGTTGAGAGAATATCTTTGCAACTTTTTGAGAAGTATGAAATAAGAAAAGAAATCATCGAAAAACTCAAAGAATACAATGCAAAAGAACTTCTTGAACAGTTTATGATTAGGCTAAAAACTCTTGAACCATTTACGATAGATTCAGTTTTAGCACTCATTCGTGAACTCGGCAAAGGGCTTAAAATCAAAGGAAGGAATCTTTATTTCCCGTTACGCCTTGCTATTACGATGAAAGAAGAAGGAATGGAAGTGCATGAGTTTATATATTTTATTGGAAAGGACGAGACTGTTAGAAGATTAGAAAGTGTTCTGGAGGTTCTGAATGCTTAGGATCTATAATGATCTTTCAAGAAGACTTGAAGAATTTACAACAAGGGAACCAAACAAAGTTTACATGTATGTTTGCGGGCTTACTCCTTATGATTATGCACACGCAGGGCATGGGCGTTCTGCTGTTGTCTACGATGTGATTCACAGATATCTTACTTATCTTGGATACGAGGTAATTCATATATCTAACTTTACTGATATTGATGATAAAATTATTGAAAGATCAAATGAACTTAAAGTTAATTTTAAAGAGCTTGCAGAGAAGTTTGCTTCAATCTACCTTGAGGATCTCAAAAGACTGAATGTTCTTCCACTATATGCATATCCAAGAGCAACTGAATTTATTCCCGAAATAATAGAAATGGTGAAAGTACTTGAAAATAAAGGCTATGCATATGAGATTTCCGATGGAGTTTATTTTGATGTGAGTAAGTTTAGTGATTATGGAAAACTTTCTCACAGAAATATTGAAGAACTACAAGCAGGTGCGCGCATAGAAGTTAATCCAGAAAAAAGAAATCCACTTGATTTTGCCCTCTGGAAAAAGGCAAAGGAAGGAGAGCCTTCATGGGATAGTCCATGGGGAAAGGGACGCCCAGGGTGGCACATTGAGTGCTCTGCGATGACTCTAAAAATTCTTGGAAACTCATTTGATATTCACGGCGGCGGAGATGACCTAATATTCCCTCATCATGAAAATGAAATTGCTCAATCCGAGGCATACACTGGTGTTGAACCTTTTGTAAGGTTTTGGGTACATAATGGAATGCTCAATGTAAACAAGGAAAAAATGAGCAAATCACTTCGCAACTTTTTCAATCTTCACACACTATTGGAAGATTATGATGGAGAAGTTTTGAGGCTATTCTATATATCAGTTTCATATAGAAAACCATTGAATTTTGATCTTGAGGGCCTTGAAGTTGCACGCAAAAACTACGAATACTTACATAATAGTTATCTCGAGTTGAAGAAATATTTGACAAAAGAAACTTCAGGGACAGCATCAATAAAAGAGCAAATACTTAAATGGAAAGAGCAATTCTTAAATGCAATGGATGATGATTTTAATACTCCTGTTGCAATTTCTGTACTTTTTGAAGTCTTCAAATTTTTCAATGCTAATAAAGACAGCGTATCTAAGGATGATTTGATTTTGCTTGATTCTATCCTTGGGGATATGTTCTATATCCTTGGTTTTGATAGAATAGGAGTTGAAAGAAATATTGATTTTTCATTTAAAGAGAAAATCGAGCAAATTCTTGAAGAGTTTCTTGAAGTTGAGGATATCAAAAAAGAGCTTGAAGACAAAGATTTGGCTGATCCTGTTTCTGTCCTTAACACTCTGATTGAGATAAGGAACAAATTTAGGCGTGAGAAGAATTTTGCACTTTCAGATAGAATAAGGGACGGACTTAAATCAATCGGAATAATTTTGGAAGATACAAAAGAGGGAACAAAATACAGATTAGAGGCGACAAATGGATAAAATAAAAAATGAATATTTTATTATAGGAAGAAACCCTGTGCTTGAGGCATTGAGAGCACATTACCCCATAAGGCTTGTTATAATCCAAGAGGGTATTGATCTCAAAGAAAATATTCTGAATGCAATTCTCACCCATACTCGCAAAAATGAAATTCAGGTGCTTTTTAGGGAAAAAAATTGGTTTGATAGGAGATTTAAAATAATGAATCACCAAGGTGTAATTGCGGTTGGTGCTCCATACGAGTATAAGGATATTTCTGAACTGAAAATTAAGAAAAATAGTCTAATCCTAATACTGGATCGTATCCAAGATCCTCAAAATTTGGGGGCAATCGTAAGGGCGGCAGAATGTGCAGGCGTTAAAGACATCATAATTCAAGAGCGTGAATCGTGCGAGGTTACAGAAACTGTTATGTCTATTTCATCAGGTGCTGTATTTCATGTAAATATATATAAGGTTTCGAATTTAGCTCAGGCTATTTCTGAGTTAAAAGAAAATCGTGTTTGGATTGTTGGAACTGATCTCAACGCAAAAGACCTGTACTTTGAAATTGATTACAAAAATCATCCCTTTGCATTCATTATGGGGAATGAAGGAGATGGAGTTCGAAAAGGTTTGCTTAAGGAGTGTGATTATGTTGTAAAAATTCCCATGAGAGGCAGAGTTAATTCCTTGAATGTTTCCGTTGCAACTGGAATAATTCTTTTTAAGGCATTCGAAGAAAAATTAAAAAATGGAGAGTATAAATAACCTAAGCGAACTTCTTAAGTTGGCAAAAGCGCACGACAGAAATGCTCAAGAAGAAATTCTTGAGATTTACACCCCATTTATTAAGAAGATTGTTCGTTATTATGGGCTTTTTCTTTCAAAAGAAGACAAAGACGACCTTTACCTTGAGGCGCTTTTAGCAGCACTTAAAAGTATCGATGCTTACAATGAAAATCACGGCAGTTTTGAAAATTTTTTATTCATAAATGTTAGAAATAGAATTCTTGATTTTTTAAGGAAAAGGAAATTTGAGGTTCCACTTGAAGAGGCAATTTCAAAAATATACGACTTTGAGAACGAAGTTGAAGTTAAAGAAGAGATAGACGAGTTTAAAAAAACTCTTACACCGAGGGAACTTAAAGTATTTGAACTTTATCTTGATGGTTTAAAGATCGGGGAAATTGCTAACGTTCTTTCAGAAGATTATAAATCTATAGATAACGCAATACAGAGAATCAAAAAAAAGGCAAAGCAATTCATAAACACTCCTAAATAGCCAATTTTAAATTTAGGGAATTCACGTTATAATAGGATATGGAGGGTACGGAAATCTTTCTAATTTTTGTAATATCTTATTTTCTTGGTGCTATTCCCAATGGACACTTGATTTCTAAGTTTATTTACAACTTTGATGTTGAAAGTTATGGTAGTGGAAATATTGGTGCAACAAATATTCTTGCAAATTTAGGAATTGTTCCTGCACTTTTAACTCTTATTATTGATGCTTCTTTTGGGTTTTTGGCGGTTTGTATTGCAAAAGCACTCAATCATTCAATTTATATTTCTGCAGTTGCAGGCATTTTGTGTGTTGCAGGTCATATTTTTCCAATTTTTCGGAAGGGTTTCAATGGCGGGAAAGGTGTAGCAACATCATTTGGAGTTGGATTAGCAGTTGTACCACTTGATACAATGTTGTGCTTTTTGGTGTTTATTTTTGTTTTATTAATTACAAGATATGTTGCAATAGGCTCAATTGTAGGAAGTAGTTTTTCTCCATTCTTTGCATTTATTTTATATAAGGATCCAATTTTTTTACTTATACTTTTGCTTTTTCCAATTTTAATTGTCATTTCACATAGAAGAAATATTAAAAATATAATTGAAGGCAAGGAAATAATGGCAAATAGATCTTATTTAAGGTTATTTAAACTTGATTTTAAAAATAAAAAAAGGGGGACTTAAATGAAAAAGTTAATTAAAGTCTTAGTCTGGTTAGTTGCAATTTTAGTTATAATCGGCGGATTTCTTTCTCTAAACGTTAAAGGTAAACCACGTGATCTTGGCGTAAGATACGCCGAAAAAGATTATCAGAATGTCATTAAAAAATCACAATTAACAAAGGATAAAGCACCACAATCTGGTTCGGTTAAGGACTATAAATATGTGTGGTCAGGTAAGGTAAATGTGGGTACAACATATACTCAAGAAGAGATAACTGCATGGCTTAATGAAAATAGACCGTCTTATTTTGCCTTTAAAAACGTTCAAGTTAAAATTAACAATGATGGCACCATAGAGGCAGGTGCTAATGTTGATTTTAAGGCCCTTTCAAATTACGCTTTAACTGAAGACGAGAAAAAATATGTTCCTTCCTTTATTCCAGATTCTGCGCCAGTATATGCAAAGGGAGTTATATACGTTCAAAATAATCAAGTCCATATTGAGCCTCAAAGTGTTGTTGTTGGCTTCATACCTGTCCCATCAAATCTTCTTAAAAGAGAAAATATTTCTTATGTAGAAAATAAGATTGAATCCTTAATACCTACAATTCCAAATTTATATATTGAAACTCTAAAAGTTGAAAATGGAAAGCTCATCTACAAAGGCACAGGACCAAAAAGTTTAACGAGAATAAAAAACCCGTAAGCAATGCCTCTAAAAGAAGAATTACCTCTTGACAAACAGCGTAATATTCGTATAATAAAATTCGGAATGCCGACGTAGCTCAACGGGTAGAGCAACTGACTTGTAATCAGTAGGTTAGCCGTTCAAGTCGGCTCGTCGGCTCCAGTGGGTAGGTAGCCAAGTGGTTAAAGGCGACAGACTGTAAATCTGTTGGCCGTGCGCCTTCGGGGGTTCGAATCCCTCCCTGCCCACCATGTGCGGGAGTGGCTCAGTGGTAGAGCATCAGCCTTCCAAGCTGATCGTCGCGGGTTCGATTCCCGTCTCCCGCTCCAGGTTGCGGGGTGGAGCAGTCAGGTAGCTCGTCGGGCTCATAACCCGGAGGTCGCTGGTTCAAATCCAGCCCCCGCGACCATTAATTTATTTTCAGTGTTCTCTTGAGCCCATGTAGCTCAGTCGGTAGAGCGCGTCCTTGGTAAGGACGAGGTCACCAGTTCAATCCTGGTCGTGGGCTCCATTTTTGTGATTGATGAAAATTATATATAATAGAGATTGCGAAGGAGGTACAACATGGCAACGAAAGAAAAATTTGAAAGGGTAAAGCCGCACGTAAACATCGGTACCATTGGTCATATTGATCATGGTAAGACTACCCTTACAGCAGCAATTACAAAAGTATTAGCAACTCTTGGTAAAACTCAACCCAAGAGGTACGATGAAATTGACAACGCACCTGAGGAAAAGGCAAGAGGCGTTACCATCAACGTCCACCACACTGAGTATGAAACCGAGAAGAGGCACTATGCTCACATTGACTGCCCCGGTCATGTTGACTACATCAAGAACATGATCACCGGTGCAGCACAGATGGATGGTGCAATTCTCGTTGTTGCAGCAACAGATGGACCAATGCCTCAAACAAGAGAGCACATCCTTCTTGCTCGTCAGGTCAACGTACCAAGAATTGTTGTTTTCATCAACAAAGTAGACATGGTTGATGATCCAGAACTCATTGACCTTGTTGAAATGGAAACAAGAGAACTTCTCTCCAAGTATGGATTCCCAGGAGATGAAGTACCAGTAGTTAGAGGTTCAGCCCTCAAAGCACTTGAGGCAGAGGGTGATATCTCCCGTGGAAAGAATCCATGGACAGATAAAATCTGGGAACTTATGGATGCAGTAGATGAATACATCCCAACCCCAGAAAGAGCAATTGATAAGCCCTTCCTTATGCCCATTGAAGATGTCTTCACCATCACTGGAAGAGGTACAGTTGTAACAGGAAGAGTTGAAAGAGGAATCATTAGAACTGGTGATCCAGTAGAAATCGTTGGTCTTTCCTTTGAGACAAAGAAGACTGTTGCAACAAGCATCGAGATGTTCAGAAAAATCCTCGATGAAGGACAAGCAGGTGATAACATCGGAGTCCTCCTTAGAGGTATTGACCACGAAGAAGTTGAAAAAGGTATGGTACTTGCAGCACCTGGTTCCATTAAACCCTACAGAAAATTCCAGGCACGTGTCTATATCTTGAGTAAAGAAGAAGGTGGAAGACACAAACCCTTCCTTACAGGTTACAAACCTCAGTTCTTCTTAAGAACTGCAGACGTAACAGGTACAATTGCCCTTCCTGAAGGCGTTCAGATGGCAATGCCAGGTGATAACGTTGATATGACTGTTGAACTCATCTATCCTGTTGCTCTTGAAGAAACTCAGAGATTTGCTATCCGTGAAGGTGGTAAAACTGTAGGTGCTGGAGTTATTACAAAGGTTATTGAGTAAGAGGAAATAGGACATGAGGGATATAATTCTACTCGAATGCACTGAGTGTAAAAGAAGAAATTACTCTACCACTATTAACAGGAAAAATAATAAGGATAAATTACAGATTAAGAAATATTGTAAGTTTTGTAAGAAACACACTGTGCACAAGGAGGTAAAGGCATAGGCTCGTAGCTCAATTGGTAGAGCAACGGTCTCCAAAACCGTAGGTTGGGGGTTCGATTCCCTCCGGGCCTGCCAGTAAATTATGAAAGACAAAGAACAAGCAGTAAAAAATAAAACGACATCTACACAAACCGTAACCTTGCCAAAGACCTCTTTTAAGGATTTTGTAAGAGGCGTTTGGGTTGAATTGAGACATAAAGTTAAATGGCCTACAAGGAAAGAACTATTACAAGATTCGTCAGTTGTTGTTGGATTTCTTGTATTCTGGGCTTTGTATATAGGTTTGTGGGACTTCTTGTTCGCACAACTTTTAAAACTGGTATTGAGTAAATAATATGAGAGAAGACGAAACTAAGGTTCCTCGCTGGTATCTTGTACATACATACTCGGGGAAGGAACAGAAAGTTCTTAATGAACTTAAGGATAGAATAAAAGGATACGGTTTAGAAGACCGTATCCTTGAGGTTCTTTTGCCAGTAGATTACTACAGTGTAGTCGATAAAAAAGGCAAAAGGAAAATAAAACCTGTAAAGGTTTTCCCCGGGTATATTCTTGTGAAGATGATTATGGATGATGAGTCTTGGTACGTTGTAAGAAATACACCTGGTGTTTTAGGTTTTGTTGGCCCCACAGGAAAACCTACGCCTATTTCCGAAGAGGAAATTAGGAAGATAGTTGAAGAGCGAGTAACCGAAGAAAAGGCAAAAGAAAAATTGCATTTCGATATTAATGATAGAGTGCGTATCCTTGTGGGACCTTTTAAAAATATGGAAGGTGTGGTTGAAGCAATAGATGAAGAAAAAGGAACCGCAAGAGTTGTGCTAAAAATGTTTGGAAGAGAAATGCCTGTTGAAATACAGAGCGAATACATTCAGAAAGTTTGAGGTGATTTTATATGGCCAAGAAAAAGAAATTAGTTGGACTTGTAAAACTCCAATTAGAAGCAGGTAAGGCCACTCCTGCGCCTCCTGTTGGTACTGCACTTGGACCTAAAGGTATTAATATAATGGACTTCTGCAAGAGGTTCAATGCGGCAACTCAGGGACAGGAAGGCTATATAGTACCTGTTTTGATTAGAGTTTATGAGGATAGGAGTTTTGATTTCATTTTAAAAACTCCACCTGCTTCTTCTTTAATTAAAAAGGCATTAAAGATTGAGAAAGGTTCTCCTGAGCCAAACAAGAAGAAAGTTGGGACGATAAAAAGGTCTCAACTTATGGAAATTGCTAAGATTAAAATGAAAGACCTTAACACCACAGACCTTGAGGCTGCAACCCGTATAATTGAGGGTACTGCAAGGAACATGGGTGTTACGGTCATTGAAGGTTAAGTAAATTTGTGGGAGACTGAAGGTCTTTTACCACAAGGAGGTTAGAGTGAAAAGAGGAAAAAGGTATTTAGAACTTTTGAAGAAGATTGATAGGCAAAAAGCCTACTCAATTGATGAAGCAATTGAAACGGTAAGAAATCTCAAAAGCGCAAAGTTTGATGAAACAGTTGAAGCAACTTATGTGTTGAATGTTGACCCAAAACAAGCAGACCAAAATGTGCGTGGCGTTATTACACTTCCACATGGAACTGGTAAAAGTGTAAAAGTCCTTGTTTTTGCAACGGCAGATAAGGCACAAGAAGCAAAAGATGCCGGTGCTGATTATGTTGGTGGTGAGGATCTAATCCAGAAAATCGAAAAAGAAGGTTTTCTTGATTTTGATGTTGCTATTGCAACCCCTGACATGATGAAATCTCTTGGGCGTATTGCAAAGATCCTCGGGCCAAGAAAACTCATGCCAAGTCCAAAGTCTGGTACTGTAACGATGGACATCTACGACACCGTTAAGGAATTTAAAGCAGGAAAAATTGAGTTTAGGGTTGATAAGACTGGCGTTATCCATACTGTTATTGGAAAGTCATCATTTACACCTGAACAACTTAAAGAGAACTTACTTGCTTTAAATTCTGCAATTATTAAGTCAAGACCTGCCTCTGTAAGAGGACAGTATGTGAAGAAAGTTTACCTATCACTTACGATGTCGCCTGCGGTGAAGGTAAACGTTAATGAACTTTTAAGAGCATAAAATTGAAGTAACTTTAAAACCGAAGACAGTTGGTGGGGATGTTCCCCTTAAAGTTTGCCAACCGAGGTTGAAAGAATAGAGTTGCATGTTTACCTCTTTCGCCCGGTTGGCAACAACCGGGGTTTTTATTTAAGGAGGCTCTATGAAGAGAGAAGAAAAACGAAAGATTATCGATGAGATTGAGGAAAAACTGAAGAAGATAAGCGAGCAGAGTGTATTCTTTGTAGACTTTAAAAGTATAAAGGCAAACGATATTACAAACCTCAGAAAAGATTTTAAACTTTCAGGCATTTATTACAGAGTTGTTAAAAATGACCTTTTGAGAATTGCCTGTAAAGAACTTTCTGTGGATGTCCCACAGAACATTTTTATTGGTAATGTTGCACTCGTTGTATCTTCAATGGATCCTACTGAACTTGCAAAGAAGTTTGTTGAAGCGAAAGATGCAGATGAAAAGCCTTTCTTCGAAATGAAGGGTGGATTTGTAGATGGCAAATATTTAACTGGCCCAGAACTTGTTGAACTTTCAAAACTTCCTCCAAAGCCAGTTATTATTGGAAAACTCTTATACCTCATGAATTCACCAATTCAGAGGCTTGTTACTGTTCTCTCAAAACCGGAGAGAGATTTGGTTACTGTCTTAAACCAAATTAAAGATAAAAAAGAAAGCATAGCAGCATAAATTAAAATTTTTAAGGAGGCTAACATGACAAAAGAAGAAATTATCGAAGCAATTGAAAAAATGAGCGTTTTAGAACTCTCAGAACTTGTTAAGGCACTTGAGGAGAAATTTGGAGTAACAGCAGCAGTTCCTATGGCAGCAATGCCAGTTGGTGGGGCAGCGCCACAGGCAGCACCACAAGAAGAAAAGACTGAGTTTGATGTTGTCCTTGCTGGATTTGATCCTGCTAAGAAGATTAACGTTATTAAGGTTGTAAGAGAGACACTTAATCTTGGTCTTAAAGAATCCAAGGATGTAGTCGAAGCAGCCGAAAAAGAACCACAGAAGATAAAGGAAGCACTTCCCAAAAAGGACGCCGAAGAATTAAAGAAGAAGTTAGAAGAAGCAGGAGCAAAAGTAGAGTTAAAGTAATTGATTTTAAGGCTATTTTAAGGCAGGGAGTATTCCCTGCCTTTTTAAATTAGGTAAAAGGGTGATTTCTCAGAGTTTGATAATTTGATTGTCGAAGGATCTATATAGTTTTTAAGTCTCTCGAATAGTGCTTGTTTAAAAAATTTTTCTGTTTCAAAATGCTCTACATCAAGAACATTTAATTTCCTTTCTTTCATTGCAAGAGCGGTGTGATATCCAATGTCTCCGGTTATGAAAAGTTGAACATTATTTGTTAAGTTCTCATAAACAGAACCACATGCACCCGTACAAATTGCGACTTTTGATATTTTTGCATTAATATCCCCGATGTATCTTGCATAAGAAGTGTTTGTTTTTTCTTTAAAAGTTTTAATGAACGATAAGATATCTTCTTCATTCTCAAGAGTTCCAATTGCTCCGATTCCCTCATTTTTATCAAAAAGTATTTCAAAAACGTCAATTGCAGGCTCTTCATACGGGTGCGATTGTTTGAGCTTTGACAAAACTTTTAAAAGTTCTCTTTCTCTAACAACAACCTCAATTCTTACCTCAGAAACAGACTCTCTTTTGTTCCTTTCGCCAATAAACGGATTTGCATTTTCGAGTGGTCTAAAAGTTCCAATTCCTTCAATATTGAAAGAACATTCATCGTAGTTTCCAATGTGTCCTGCGCCACTTTCAAACATAGCAATTCTTACTTTTTCTTCAAAATCCTTAGGAACATACGTTACGACCTTGTAAACTTTCTCTTTACTTTGAATAATTGGCTTTTCTTTTTTAATGCCCAGCAAATTTAAAAAATAATCGTTTAGACCATTTTCTGCAATGTCGAAATTTGTATGAAAACTTATTATGTTGATTCCATTTGTTATTGCCTCGTAAAATGCTTCATTTTTACTTCTTTCGATATTCTTGATTGCCTTGAAAATTACAGGATGGTGGGTTATTATTGTCCTTATACCAAGTGTTTTTGCTTCTTCAACAATACTTTTTTGCAGATCGAGAGCAATAAGGATATTGGAAACATCAGCCTCTAAATCGCCAAATTGGAGGCCAGAATTATCGTAATCTTCCTGTAAGAAAAAAGGAGCAATTTCGTTAAGAATACCTAAGAGTTCTCTTACCTTCATTTTCAAAGCCCAAGTTGGTCTGCAATTCCAATGAGCGCTTGTAATGATAACTCAAGAAAGTCATCTAAGGGAATTCCAAGTTCTACTTCGCAGGATTTTATCTGTTCTCTGTCTGCACCTGCTGCAAAACTTTTTTCCTTGAATTTTTTCTTCATCGATTTTAGTTCAACGGAAGCAAGTTTTTTGTCCGGTCTTACAAGAGCGACTGCAATAATGAAACCTGTTACAGGATCTGTCGCCCAGAGTGCCTTATCGAGAAGAGAAGTTCTTTCGACGCCATGTCTTTCATTGTGCGCTAAAACTGCATGCACTACATCATCCCCAAAACCAAGCTCTTTAAGCCATTGTGCGCCAATTTTACTATGGATTTCTGGATTTTCTTTTGTCTCCTCATAGTCAATATCGTGTAATAAGCCAGTGAGTCCCCACTTTTCCTCATCTTCACCAAATTTTCTTGCAAGAGCCCTCATAACTGCTTCTGTTGCAAGCATGTGTTTAATAAGATTTTCATCGTGAACTTTCTCTTGTAAAAGTTTTAATGCTTCATCTCTATTAAGCATTTTTTCACCCCTTTTCTTTAAAAATTCTATAATCTAAAAATGGGAATATGCTATCTTTTTCCTCAAGATATGATAGAAATTTTTCATCAATATTATCATCAATAATCTCTTTATAGAGTTTATTAAAGGCGTTTATATGAAATCTTTGCATTTCTGTTGCATAGTTGACTGCACTTCCCACTGTAATTAAAAACGCCCAGTCGGAACTTTCTGATAATAGTAACTCTTTTGAACACATATTTAATGCTCTTTCTTGTAATTTGTTTTTTGGTTTATCATATTGTGTTGCAAGGTTTATCATACGTTTCCCAATTACGCTTAAATGAGGATAGATCCAATCTGTGTTGTCGTTAAGCCACACTCTAAAATAACCGCCATCTCCCCACGATGAAATTGCAGGTTCTGAAACCTGCATTACAGGGTGCTTATCAATGTATTCCGAAAGTGTTATTGTCTCTATAACCTCGGAATACTTATCGATTTTTCTTAAAAGGGTTGCAAGAAATTCTGGTCCTTCAAACCACCAGTGGCCAAATAGTTCTGTATCAAATGGTGCAACGACAATTGGTGGTCTGTCCATGACGCTTGATAGGTAATCTATCTGTCTTTCACGGTTGAACATGTAGTTTCCTGCGTGTATATCAACCATTTCGAGTGCCTTTTTCCTATCGTATAATTCCTTTTTTTCAAGCCCAACATTACCCGTTATCTTATGAATTTTTATTCCAGATTCTACCTTAAAGCCTGCTGGGTGAATATATTTTTTAATTCTTGTCTCATTAATTTCATAAACAATGTCTTTATAAAACTCTCTGTAATTGAAATCTCCAGGATATCCCTCTTTTGCTGACCACACCTGTTTTGATGCTTCTGGATCTCTTCCAAAGAATGCTACACCATCTTTACTTACTATTGGTGCAGAAATTCCGTAAAAGGCTGTTGGTTTTGCGTTTATTAAACCATGAGCGTCGAGTATTGTGTATTCAATCCCGTATTTTGCAAGAATTTCTGAAACAGGTGGTGCATAGGCACACTCTCCAAGCCAAATTCCCCGAGGTTTTTTCCCGAAGATTCTTTTGTAGTTTTCGACTCCGAGTTCAACCTGCACTTCTTGGATTTTTCTGTGCGTTTCAAGGGGAAGGATTTCATGTGTTGCGGTGCAAGTGATGACATCTATGAATCCCTCGTTTTGGAGTTCCTTAAAACCGTTTATTACATTTCCTCTTAAAGTGTTTTTAAAAAATTCGTAAAGAGTTTTGAACCTTTCGAAATAAAACTGATAGTTCTCTTTTTTCTTTGTATCTTTCTCTTTTTTAAGCAAATCTTGAAGTAAAGCAATTCTCAAATTAATATACCGCTTAAATCGATTTATAAGAAGATCATCTAAAAGCATATTTGATAAGGGTGGAGTAAGAGACATTGTGATTTTGAATTTAATACCTTCATCTCTCAATTTATAGAAATTGTACAAAAGCGGCAGATAACTTTCTGTAATTGCCTCGTACAGCCAGTTTTCCTCAATGAAAAATTCTTCTTCTGGATGTTTTATGAATGGAAGGTGGGTGTGTAAAACTATTGCAAGATATCCTTTTTTCATTACCCTTCCCTTTTATATCGCAAATATTTCATTTCTTTTGCAGTCTTTAATTCCTCATCAACAATTTCCTTCATTAATTCATTCGCCACTTTTTGAGATTTTTCTTTCTTTAAAGTTTTCATATCTATAAACTCATATTTTCCTTCAGTTTTCTTTGTCGTTGGTATAAGAATTTCATTTGATTCGACTATTTTGGTGAATTTACCTTTTTCTTCCTTTCCAAGTATTACCTTTACCTTTTTGTCTTCCTCAACCTTTATGTAACTTTTGCCATGTTCGAGATTCACTGGAATTGAAAATTTTTCGCGTCTATCTTCAAATACTTTTAGAATACCTGTTCCACTTTCTTCTTTTGCTTCCCAATTTATAAATGCATATCCAGGTTCCTTTGGTATTGCGATTAGATGTGTTTCGCCTGTTTTTTCTTGTAATTCTCTCCTTAACCTTTCTTCTATTGCTTTTAGTTCCTCAAGAGGTTTTTTTGCTTTTTTGATTGCCTTTATTAACTCTTCTTTTTTCATCTTATTTCTATTTTTTACTCCGTGAATTTTTGCAAGTCTTAAAAGTTCTATTCTTTTTAGTTTATTGAGATCTTCCATATTGTTCCTCCATTAGTTTCTTTGTAAATTTGAAGCCTCTCTCAAGGACTACGATGTTAGAAGGTGTAACATAGAAATATTTCTTATCAATTTCAGGATTAAACCCGATTTCTACACCATCTGGAATTTCTACATGCTTGTCAATAATCACCTTTCTTATTTTTACATTACGTCCAATCTTTACCTCTCCAAAAACAATCGAGTCTTCTATAAGACTGCCAGCCTTAACCTTTACATCATAAAAAATAATTGAATTTTTTATGGTTGCTCCACTTATAATCGAACCCTCTCCTATAATTGAGTTTTCAACTTTGCTTTCGATAAGTGTTCCATTAATTTCGCCTTCGGTAATTTTACAGGGAGGATATTGCCTTGAATGGGTATATATTGGCCAAGATCTATCGAAAATATCGATCTTAGGGTGTGGTGAAAGTAGATCCATGTTTGCACAGTAATACGCATCGATTGTCCCAACATCTTGGAAGTATCCAAAACCTCCCTCTTTATTTCTAAACTGATGTGAGAATACTCTGTAACCATGATGGATTGCGTATGGAATAACATCTTTTCCAAAATCATGAGATGATGTTGAAACTTCCGCATCATGAGTCAAAAGATCGATAAGGACTTCTGGTTTAAATAAATATACGCCCATAGATGCAAGACATTTTGTAGGATCATCTTTGAGTGTTGGAGGGTCTTTTGGCTTTTCTTTGAAGTTTATTATCCTTCCCTCATCGTTTGTCTCCATTATTCCAAACGCGCTTGCACGTTCCTTATCTATTACTATGGTTGCAATGGTAAGATCTGCATCATTATTAAGATGAGTTTCAATCATATCTTTGTAATTCATCTTGTATATGTGGTCTCCTGAAAGGATGAGAACAAGTTTTGGCTTCTCTTGTTCGACGAAGTATAGATTTTGATAAACTGCATCTGCTGTGCCTAAGTACCATCTCTCTCCAAATATCTGTTGCGGTGGAACATCGACAACATATTCGTTGAATCTAACATTGAGAAAATTCCACGCAAGTGCAAGGTGTCTTCTTAAAGAGGCTGACTTATATTGGGTTGCAACTGCAATCCTTCTTATTCCAGAATTTACACAATTGCTCAAAGTGAAATCAATGATTCTAAATTTTCCCCCAAATGGTACTGCAGGTTTCGCTCTTTCTTTTGTAAGAGGATAAAGCCTCTCTCCTTTTCCGCCTGCAAGTAAATATGCAAAAACATCTTTCTCGATGTCTATCATAATGACCCCTTTTTATTTATTATAACACCAAATGTTAAAAACTAGAATAGAGAATCCTTGGATTTAAACCCGAGATATTCTTTTGCAGTCGATGTTATAATTCTTCCCTTTTGAGTTCTTATAATAAAATTTATCTTTATTAGGTATGGTTCTACTATCTCTTCGATTGTGCCTCGATCCTCTCCCATAGCCGTTGCAATTGCTTCGATACCTGCAGGACCTCCGTTGAAATTGCTCTGAAGAATTTTCAAGTATTTTCTATCAATTTCATTGAGACCGTAATCATCTATATTCAGATTTTTAAATGCATTAAGAGCAACTTCTTTTGTAATCACATCAAATCCATTTACACTCGAGAAATCTCTTACTCTTTTTAAAAGTTGAATACCTATTCGTGGAGTTCCTCTTGCCCTTTTACCAATTTCATAGGCTCCTTCTTCTGTAATTTCAACTCCAAGGATACGTGCGTCCCTCAAAACGATCTTCATAATTTCTTCTGGTGTATATAGTTCAAGATGAAAAACCATTCCGAATCTATCCCTAAGTGGCGGCGAGATAAGTCCAAAACGTGTTGTTGCGCCGATAAGAGTGAAAGGTTGTAAATTTAAAGTAATGGTATGTGCACTTCTTTTTGCACCAGTTACAATAGGTAGTTTGAAGTCCTCCATTGCTGAGTATAAGACTTCTTCAACTGGTTTAGGTAACCTGTGTATTTCATCAATAAAGAGAATATCATTTACTGAAAGATTTATGAGAATTCCTGCAAGGTCTGAAACCTTTTCAATGGAGGGACCAGTTGCATATTTCAGATTTACTTTAAGTTCTTCTGCAATTATTTTTGCAAGTGTTGTTTTCCCTAAGCCTGGTGGACCGTAGAAGAGTATGTGATCGAGGTGGTCATTTCTTGACTTTGAAGATTGAATTGCGATTTTTATGCTTTGAACAACTTTTTCTTGTCCAATGAATTCGTCTATACTTTGTGGTCTAATGCTTTTCATTGCTCAACTTCTTTATACCTTCTTTCATCATTTCTTCGATTGGTTTTGTTTTATCAAGATTTTTCACAACTTCTTTAACTCTATTCTTTTCAAAACCTAAAGATATAAGAGACTCAGTTATAATTTCAAGATTTTCATCTTTTGTCTCTTCAAGTTTCTTAAGTTCTCCACCAATTTCAAGGACGATTCTTTTAGCGGTTTTTTCGCCAAGTCCTTTGACTTTCAAGAATGGCGTATGATCCCCCTTTTTAATGGCATTAGTTATCTCATCAAGTGAAAGTGATGATAATATATCCAGTGCCTTTTTGGGGCCGACACCAGATATTTTGTTGATTATAAGTTTAAAAAAGTTAAGTTCTTCTTTCGTTAAAAATCCAAATAAATTTATTTCGTTTTCCTTTATATCTTCAAAAATGTAAACCTCATAATCTTTTCCCTTTTCGAAAGTTTCTGCATGTGCTACAAAGACTTCAAAACCGATACCTTTTACGTCAAGTATAACCGAGTCTTCATCTTTTTCTACAATTACGCCTCTGAGTTTTTTAATCATCTTGCGCCTTCAAGTAGAAATTGTATGAATAAATGTGACACAATGCAAGCGCTATTGCATCTGCTGCATCGTCTGGTTTTGGAGGTTCATTAAGGTTTAAAATTGCTTTCAATGTATCTTGAATTTCACTTTTAGATGCCCTTCCAAATCCCACCACAGTTTTTTTTGCTTCCAAGGGTGTGTATTCGAAAACCTTTTTATTGTGAATGAATGAAGAAAGAAGAACTACCCCCCTTGCTTCGCTTACGCTTACTACTGTTTTTAGGTTTGTATTGAAGAATATTTTTTCTACTGCGACAAAATCAATGTTATAATTTGAAAATATTTCGGACAAATTTTTATAAAGAACGCCGAGCCTTTCCCCTAACTCGGCATTCTTATTTGTTTTTATAACTCCGTACTTTATAAGATTTATTTGGTCTTTTTCTTTTTCAACTATTGCAAAGCCTGTTGTTGCTACTCCCGGATCAACGCCAAGAACAGTGAATTTATCAATTTTACGATCCAATTCTTTCAGCAATTGCCTTTAACTCTTCTTCGTCAATATCGTAGTTCGTGTAGTAATCTTGAACATCATCGTGGTTTTCGAGTTCATCCGAAAGTTTAACAACTCTTACCGCATCTTCACCCGTTACTTTTACAAGAGTCTTTGGTATCATTACTAATTCTGCCTCTTTAATTTTGAACCCTTTTGATTCAAGAGCGGTTTTTACTTTATCAAGATCTTGAGGTGCTGTGTAAATTGTGAAAACTCCTTCCTCTTCTTTCAAGTCTTCTGCGCCAGCATCGGCAATTTCCATAAATAGTTCGTCAAAAGACAAACCATTTGAATCTTCAAGTTCAATTTGTCCTTTTGTCTCAAAGTTCCAGGAAACTGCACCAGATTCTGCAAGACTTCCACCATAGTTTGAGAAAATTTTTCTCAGTTCTGCAATAGTTCTGTTCTTGTTATCTGTTGATATTTTGATGATGAATGCAGTACCTGCTGGTCCATATGCTTCATAGGTGTATTCTTCATATGTAACACCTGGAAGTTCTCCTGTTCCTCTCATTATTGCCTTTTTTATGTTATCCATTGGCATCCCGAGTCTTTTTGCTTTATCAATTGCATTTCTTAGCCTTGCGTTAGTTTCGGGATTACCGCCACCTGCACGGGCTGCGATAATTAACTCCTTTGTTAATTTTGTAAACAACTTTCCTCTTTTTGCATCCTGTGCAGACTTTCTTGCCTGTATATTGTGCCATTTAGAATGTCCTGACATGTCTTAACCTCCCTATCTATTTAAAAATTTTTCAACACTTTCTATAAACATTTTATGGATTCTTGGATCGTTTCCAAGTTCAGGATGAAAGGCTGATGCATAAACATTCCCTTGTCTTAAAAAGACTACCCCTTCTTCAAGAGATGCAAGGGCCTCTACATCTGTTCCAAGATCGACTGCAATAGGTGCTCTTATAAATATTGCGTGAAATGAATCATCTAACCCTTTTACATGGAGATCAACTTCCATGCTGTCTATTTGCCTTCCAAAGGCATTCCTTATAACTGTTATATCAAGAATACCAAGTGTAAACTGCGAGTAATTCTTAATCCTCTTCGAAAGAAGTATCATACCTGCACAAGTTCCATAGACAGGCATACCTTCGTTAATTCTCTCTTTTATAACATTTTCAAGTTCAAATTTTGTAATGAGCCTTCCCATTGTTGTGCTTTCGCCACCTGGCATAATAAGTCCATCGATTGCTTTAATTTCTTCAGCTGTCTTTACAGGAATCGCTTCAACTCCAAGACTTTTAAGCATGTTTAAGTGCTCTGAAACTGCACCTTGTAAAGCCAAAACACCTATTTTCATCTTATTCGCTCCTTACTTGCATTAATTCATCTTCTGTTAGTTTCCTTATATCAATGCCCCTCATCTCTTCGCCAAGTTCTTCCGAGACCTTTGCAATGATCTTCGGATCATCAAAATAAGTTGTAGCAGCAACAATTGCTTCTGCTCTCTTCCTTGGGTTGGATGACTTAAATATGCCTGATCCAACAAATACACCATCAGCGCCAAGTTGCATCATGAGAGCCGCATCTGCAGGTGTTGCAATACCGCCCGCTGCAAAGTTAACAACAGGAAGCCTTCCAAGTTCCTTTACTTCTTTAACAAGTTCTATAGGGGCTCCAAGTTCTTTTGCTTCGACATAAAGTTCTTCTTCACTCATATTTTGAATTTTTCTTATTTCATCCATAACCATACGCATATGTCTTACTGCTTCAACGATATTTCCTGTTCCAGGCTCACCTTTTGTTCTAATCATTGAAGCACCTTCTGCAATTCTTCTCAAAGCTTCCCCAAGATTTCGTGCTCCACAAACAAAAGGAACCTTGAATTTCCATTTATCGATGTGATGTGTTTCATCGGCTGGCGTTAGAACTTCACTTTCGTCTATAAAGTCAATTCCAATTGCTTCAAGAACTTGTGCTTCAACGAAGTGTCCAATACGAACTTTTGCCATTACAGGAATTGAAACTGCATTCATTATTGCTTTCACGAGTGCTGGGTCTGCCATTCTTGCTACTCCACCCTGGGCCCTGATATCTGCAGGAATTTTTTCCAATGCCATTACAGCAACTGCGCCTGCTTCTTCTGCAATTTTTGCTTGCTCTACGGAGGTAACATCCATTATTACTCCACCTTTTAACATTTGAGCAAGGCCTCTTTTCACTTTTACGCTTCCGAAGATTTCTTCCATACTTTTTACCTCCTAACCTTTATATTTTACATTTTTTTCCTAAAAAATCAACATCAAATTTATATTTTCTTTACTGTATTTTAGAGTTATAATAGAGAAAGGAGGTTTGCCAATGATAGACGTTGAAAAATTAGTGCAAAATACCGATAAGGAAGAACTGAAGAATTATAGAATGCATGTTTTAAATGCACTTAATGCAGCTCTTCAAAGTGTTGACCCTTACAATAGTGTTAAAAATTTCGTAAAAAAACTTGATGATACGCTCGAAATTAGTAGTGAAGTCTATGATTTGACTGATTTTTCTCGTATTTATGTTATCGCTTTCGGTAAGGCAAGTATAAAGATGTTTAATGCAATTTCTGAAATTGTTAATATCGATAAGGGAATTGTGGTAAGTAATGTTTATAAGGAAATAGACATGCCCAATGTAAAATTTATACAAGGAGGACATCCAATACCAGATCAAAAAAGTATTGAGGCAGGAAATGAGATTTTAAACTTGGCAGGAGAAACAGATGCTTCAACTTTAACTTTTGTTCTTATATCAGGCGGTGGGTCTGCTCTTGTTGAAAATCCCTTAATTGATTTAACAAGGCTCCAGGATTTAACAAAGGCACTTATGAAGAAAGGAGCTGATATAAACGAATTAAATGCTGTAAGGAAACATCTTTCAAAGATTAAAGGAGGGAAACTTCTTAAGAATCTTAAAGGAACAGTTGTCTCACTTATCATTTCTGACGTAATCTTTGATCCTCTTGATGTGATTGCATCAGGCCCCACATATTTCGATTCAACAACTTTTTCCGATGCTTTATCCGTTCTTAAAAAGTATGGACTTGATTTAGAATTTGACGATACTGTCAAAATTTTTGAAAAAGGTTTAAATGGGCAAATACAGGAAACTCTTAAACGTGATGAGAAATTAAATTGCACTTTTCAAAATCATATTATCGCTTCAAACTACATTGCAAATAGAGCAATGCTTGAATATTTTGGCAAAATTGGTTTGAATATCCTTTACCTTGGGCCTGCGGTACAGGGAATTACTTCATCTGTTGCAAAGATGATTGCAGGCATTGGCCGGTCGATTGATTTAGGCTATATGGATATTAAAAAGCCAGTTGCGGTTGTATTCGGTGGCGAAACAACAGTTGAAGTAAAAGGAAATGGTGTTGGCGGAAGAAACTCTGAGTTTACGCTATATATGGTAAAATACCTTCAAGAAACAAACTTTGTGTTTGCTTCAATTGGCACTGATGGAATTGATGGAGTTAGTCCTGCAGCTGGTGCAATAGCAGATTCAAGGACATTTGAAAAAGCAAAAAGTCTAAATTTGGATTTAAATAAATTTCTTGAAAATAATGATTCTTTTACTTTCTTTGATCGTCTTGGTGATGCGATTATAACAGGACCAACTGGCACTAACGTTGCAGACGTTGCACTTCTTTTGATCTTTTAGTTTAAAAAGGCCCCAATACGGGGGCCTTTTTAGAATTTATCCAAAAATAAGCGAAAGCAAGAGAACACCCAAAAGTGCTCCAATCCCTGTTACAAGGGAGCCAACTGTTTGAAGTTTGTAGGCTTCTCCTACGTCCATATCTGAAAACTTTGACACAACCCAGAAATATGAATCATTTGCATGAGATACAACCATTGAGCCTGCTCCAATTGCAAGAACGACAAGTGCTTTCTGAGGTGTTGTAGTGTAACCAAGTGAAGGAAGCATAGGAGCAAGGATTGAAGATGTGGTGATTAGAGAAACTGTTGAAGATCCCTGCGCTGTTTTAATTGCCGCAGCAATTACAAATGGAAGTAAAAGTCCCATATGGAACTTTGCAAGTTGTGTTCCTAAGAAGTTTCCTACTCCACTTGCTCTCAAAACGCTTCCCAAGGATCCTCCTGCTGCAGTAATTACAAGGATAATAGCAGAGGTTTTTATTGCTTCACCTACCCAACCATCAAATACTTCCTTTTCCCACTTTGTAATAGTGGATGCAATAAACACACCTATTAGTAGTGCAATGTTTGGGTTACCAATGAAGACAAAAAGTTGCTTCCAAAATCCTGTTCCAAAGGGATTTGTTGGGAATGATGCAATGGAATTTAAGGCGATAAGAATCAAAGGAAGTACTATAGGCAAAAATGACATAAATGGGCTTGGAAGTTTTCCAAAACTCTTTTTGAGTTCTTCAAAAGTTTTTCCGTGCCCTGGATCAATCCAAATATTTTTTCCAACTCTAACTGCATAAAACCATCCAAAAAGCATTGCAGGAATTGCTGCTAAAAGTCCAAGAATTATTACAATTCCAAGATCTGCGCCTATGTTTCCTGCTGCTGCAATTGGCCCAGGTGTAGGTGGAACAAGACAGTGTGTTGAATATAACCCCATACTAAGTGCAGTACCCATTACTGCAAGCGAAATTCCTGATGCCTCTGCAAGGCTTCTATTGAGTGCTTGCAAGATTACAAATCCTGAATCGCAAAATACTGGAATTGAAACGATGTAACCTGCGATAGCCATGGCAAGTGGAGCGTTATAGCTTCCCACAATTTTAAGAATTGTTTCTGCCATAACAATTGCAGCTCCAGTTTTTTCTAAGAAATATCCAAGAATTGTTCCAAGTACAATTACGATACCGATACTTGTAAGAGTGCTACCAAATCCTCCAGTAATTAAATTTATAAGCCCTGTAATTGTTTGATTGTCTTTCTTTACATCAAGAAGTGGTGGAGTTCCAGTAAATGCAAATGAAAAGATTCCATAGAGAAGTGCTGCAAGCAAAAGTACCAAGAATGCGTTTACTCTCAATTTTGCAGTCATGTAAACGATAAAAACAATTACTAAAACTAACAAAATTGTTTGAATAATTCCTGCAACCATGTGGTACCTCCTTTGTGAATTTTTGTTTTTTTATTTTCGAAGGATTTTTTCTTCTTTCTCACCTCCTTTTTTAGTTACTTTATTCTATACAATTTTTTTTGTTTGCAAATATTCTATAAAATATTGTTGAAAGACTTTATGGGAAATTATATTGGAACTTCAGGATACTATTACCCCGGTTGGATAGGAGAATTTTATCCTGAAGGGATAAGTTCAAAAGATTTCCTTGAATACTATGAACGCTTTTTCGATACCGTTGAACTTAACTCAACTTTTTATCACATGCCTCGAAAATCCACGATGAGAAGTCTTAAAAGAAAACTCAGAGACGATTTTCTTGTAAGCGTTAAACTTAATAGAGCGATTACGCATATAAGAAGGCTTAAGGAAGTGAAAGATTTACTCGATATGTTCTTTGAAAGCGTCTTTGAGCTTGAAAAAAATTTGGGAGTTGTTTTAGTCCAACTTCCACCCTCTCTTAAAAGAAACGATGAACTTTTGGTGTCATTTATTGAAACACTTCCGAAAGACATAAAATTTGCAATTGAATTTCGACACAAAACTTGGCTTGACAAACAAATATACAAAATATTAAGGGAAAACAATATAGCATTTGTTGCAACACACGGTGATAACTACCCCTTTCTTAAAATTGAAACCGCTCACTTTACCTATATAAGACTTCACGGGCCGAAGGAACTCTATGCATCTTCATATTCAAATAGCGAACTCAAAGACTGGGCAAACTATATAAAATCTTTGAACCAAAAGGGTTTAAATACATTTCTTTATTTTAATAATGACTTTTATTGCTATGCAGTGAAGAATGCTCTTACCTTGAAAAAATTGCTTTCCTGAATTATAATTTTCCATTATGAAAAGAAGAAAGATATTCTCAATACTTTTGCTTATATTTGCTACGCTTATTTGGGGCTCAACTTTTACGCTTGTTAAGTCTACACTTCGATTTATAAATGAGTTTCAATTGCTTTTCCTTCGTTTTGGTTTTGCAAGTGTAGTTGCATTATTTGTTGTATTAAGGCATAGAAAATTCTTAAAGAATCCCAAATTATTGTTACTTCTTATCATATTAGGCATTTCTCTTTTTGTTGCCTATGCTTTTCAAACTATAGGTTTAAAATACACAACGCCAACCAAAAGTGCTTTTATAACAGGTCTTTATATAGTGTTTACTCCCATTTTTTCCACAATATATCTAAAAGAAAAACCGAGAAACTTCGAAATTGTTGCTTTAGTTTTATCTTTTGTAGGGCTTTTGTTTTTATCACAAATCGATTTAAGAAGTCTAAATTCTGTTAATTTTGGTGATATCCTTACCTTGTTGTGTGCGATCTCTTTTGCTTTTCAAATCGTTCTTACCGAAAAACTTGTCAAGGATTTACCCAGCTTACTTGTAACTTCAATTCAAATGATTGTTTCATTTGCGCTATCTTTTCCGTTTGCTTTTTTAAATCAACATTTTAATTTGAATCGTTTTGTGATGTTTTCAACCTTGTTTTTGGGTGTTGTCGCAAGTTTTTTTGCAATTCAAACGGAATCTTTTGCATTAAAATATATTGACTCAACAGAAGCGTCTTTAATTTTTATCCTTGAGCCAGTATTTGCGTATTTATTTTCATTCTTTATTCTGGGAGAAAGACTAAACTTTGGTGGAATTGTTGGTGCAACTTTAATTTTAACTTCAATGGTTATAATTGCTATTTATAATAAAGAATAAGTGGGACAACCATTTCATCTTCTGTTAGATTTCCATGCTTTCCTAAAAGATTCAATTCACTTTCCTCTGAAATAAAATCTACGTACGAATTATCTTTGAAGAGGATTATATAGTCTCCAATGCGTTCTTCGAAGCTTATGGTGTTACCAAAAAGTCCAAGGTTAAGTGCATCTTCTTTCGTTAAAGCGGTAATATTATCAAATTTTTCGAAAAAGGCCTTTTGCAATTTTCCATTTGTATAAATGTAAGGCGCTCTTACATCGGAAACTGGCAAAAGAATATTTTCGGAATCTTTCTCTTCTTTCAGTTTTATCACTTTGCCATTCGAAGTATCTATCTGCCCATGATCTGCGGAAATTATGAGGAGTGTATCATTATCAATTTTTTCAAGAAGCAGTCTTAAGAAATAATCGAGGAATTTTATTTCGGAAATTACCACCTGAGAATATGGTCCATAGTGATGTGAGAGCGCATCAATGCTCCACCAGTAAGCATTTATGAAGATGGTATCAAGTTTAAGCAATTCTACAATTTTATTGTAGAGGTCTGAAAGTGTTAAATACCCAAGTTCTTTTGTCCCTCTATATACTGCCTTGTCGAATGTGCTTGTTAGATAATCAGATCTTACAATAGAATAATTCGGAATGTTGTTTTCATTTAAGATTTCAAAGATCGTTTTAATAGGGATAAGCCAATCCTCGTCGTATTTTATAGGGCAGTTTTTATTCACAGAAAGTTTTTGAAAAAGTGGATTAATGAGATTTCCGAATTCTCTTGTATAGAATCTATATCCTAAAACCCCATGTGTCCCTGGCTCACTTATTGTGTATATGGAAGGTAATGCAGTTGCAGTTGTCGATGGGAAAGTTGATGTCAATACTGTAAATATGCCATTCTTGATTATTTCTTCAAAAGATTCTAACAAAACCTTCTCTCTTGCAAAACTAAGAAGATTAAATCCAAATGCATCAATTAAGAAAAATATCACCTTTTTCTTTTTTGGAACTTTTAGAATTTGAGTTATTGTAAGCTTCTCAAAATTATTTTGAATTTCAAAGTTTTCAAGTATTAGGCTTCCGATATTTGATATGTTAAGGCCGTTATAGACTGGAGTAATAAAACCATTTATCTTCGACTCACTTTTTATTTGTTTAAGCGTATCAATAAACATGATTCATCAAGATGGCGGAGGGGATAGGATTCGAACCTACGAGGCTCATCGCCTGCCGCATTTCAAGTGCGGTGCCATCGACCACTCGGCCACCCCTCCACTTTTATTTCCTTGTTATTTTATCAATTCCCATGTATTTTTGCAATACCTTGGGGATAGATACACTTCCGTCTTCGTTCTGATAATTCTCAAGGATTGCAGCCATTGTTCGCCCAACTGCAAGTCCAGAACCATTCAGTGTGTGTACAAACTTCAATTCGCCATCATTAGTTCTGTATTTTATATTTGCTCTTCTTGCCTGGAAATCTTCAAAATTGCTTACCGAGGAAATTTCGACATATTTTTCTTGCGCAGGCATATAAACTTCTGGGTCGAATTTCATTGCCGCAGTAAATCCAAGGTCGCCTGTACACATCATCTTGATTTGGTAAGGAAGTTCTAATGCTCTTAAAATGTCTTCTGCATTGTCGAGAAGTTCGTATAAATTCTTGTAAGATTCTTCAGGTTTTGTGAATCTAACCATTTCAACCTTATTGAATTGGTGCACTCTTATTATTCCTCTAGTATCTTTACCTGCTGCACCTGCCTCTTTTCTAAAACATGCCGTATATGCAACATACTTTATTGGAAGATCGCTTTCATTTAAAATTTCATCTCTGTGTAAATTTGTAACGGGAACCTCTGCGGTTGGATCAAGATACAATTCTTCTCCTTCGATTTTGTACATATCCTCTGCAAATTTTGGAAGTTGCCCTGTTCCTATCATAGAGTCTCTGTTAATAAGAAATGGTGGAAATATTTCTTTATATCCATGATGTTCAATATGATAGTCAATCATAAACGATATTAACGCTCTTTCTAACTTTGCGCCAAGTCCCGTTAAAACGTAAAATCTTGAGCCAGAAATTTTTACTGCTCTTTTAAAATCAATCAAACCTAATGCCTCTGCGATTTCCCAATGTGGTTTAGGTGGGAAATTAAATTCTCTAATTTTACCTTCTTTTCTTAAAACAACATTCTCTGTTTCATCTTTACCAACAGGAACTGATGGATGTGGAAGGTTTGGTATGCTTAAAAGTATTTCTTTGTAAATTTTTTCGACATTTTCAAGCTCTTTTTCTTTTTGATTTATCTCTTCGCCTAATTTTCGGACTTCTGCACGAACACCGTCAACTTGTTCTCCTTGCTTTAATTTTCTTCCAATACTTTCAGAGAGTTCCTTTCTTGTATGTCTCAAATTATCAATATCTTTTACAAGTTCCCTTCTTTTTTTATCAACTTCAAGAAACTTATCGACTAAGGTTGGATCTCCACCCTTATTTTTTATTCCTTCTTTTACAATCTCTGGTTTTTCTCTTATAAGATTTGGATCAAGCATTCTATACCTCCTATGGATTTATTGTAATTATTTTTTCTCCATATGCAACAACATTTCCGTTTGAGTCCTTTAAGTAGGCTTCAATTTTCATATCGCCAGTTCGTAATGCAAGTATAGAATAATTATAAAACCCGTTTTGCTCGTTTGTAAGATTTGCAACTGGTAAGTTATCGATTATAAGATTTAAGGTTTTGTTACTTAAATCAAATTGAGATGCATCGACTGAAATATTAATAGGTTCTCCAACCTTATAGGTATCTTTATCGGTTGAAATAGACAAAGTTTGAGTTACAGTTTCATATCTTGGGTCATACTGTGTCGGTTCTGTGCCTTTAATAAATACCCTTTCTTCAGTTAGATCCAAAGGGCATGTGGGAGGTGCAAGAAGACCAGAATCTTTTACCACTCTTACAACTACAAACCCAAGATCTCTTATATCTGTTCCTGGTAAAAACCCGTTGTGATATGCATACTTTATTATTGTCTTACCGTCGGATGGCTTATCTGTTAAGTATCCTGTGTCATCATATGCATTTTTAAATGTAATATTTTGAGGCTTAGCAAAATCGTTCTTTGGAAAATAGTTCATTGCAACGAGCATAAATTTTCTCCAGATCATTGCAGGAAATCTTGCGCCTGCATTCATTACATCGGGAAATGTAATTTCATCTGAGTCAGGACCAACCCACACACTTACAGAAATATTTGGTGTGTAACCGTCGAACCATGCGTCTCGCCAGTTATCAGTACTTCCTGTCTTACCTGCTGACGGAAGTCCGCTTATTTTTGCGTTGGATTTATGTGCCATGACATAACTAAATAAATTATTCATTATATAAGCTACATCTTCTGGGATTGCCCTATATGATTGATCCTGATGTTCGTAAAGAACTCTTCCGTCTGATGAAAGTATCTTTGTTACGATGTAAGGCTCGTGGTATATACCTCCATTTCCTAATGTTGCATAGGCATTTGCCATTTCAAGTTGTTTTATTTCAAAACTTCCTATTGCAATAGATGGGTAAGGATTTAATGGAGTTGTGATACCAAATTTTCTTGCAGTAAATATCACACGTTCAAGTCCGACACTCAAAGCTGTTTTTACTGCGCAAACATTTGAAGATTGATTAAGGGCTTCTCTTACACTCAGGTACCCAAAGTATTTTCCTTCCCACTCATGTGGGGTCCAGTTGTCAATAGTGTAGTTTTCAGAGAGGATTATCGAAGATGGTGTAATAGAACCATATAAGATTGCAGAAGTATAGTCGAAGATCTTAAAGGAAGACCCAGGTTGTTTTAGTGCAACGGTTCTATTATACTTTGTGTTGTCGTAATCTCTTCCCCCAACCATCGCAAGGATTGCACCAGTATTAGCATTGATTGCAGTAAGTGCTGCCTGTGGTTGAATTACACCCTTTGAATCTTTTTTACCCTTCGGGAATATATTATCATTCTCCGCTTTATTTAATACTTCGTCTATTGCTTGTGTTGCTGCCTTTTGTAGTTCTGGAATTACCGTCGTGTATATTTTTAAGCCACCTGCATACAACATCGTGGACCCAAATTTCGATGCAACAAAGTCTTTGACGTAGTCAATCACATACCCCATATTGTCCTTTTCAACTGGTTTATTAGTTAATTTTATTTCCTCATTAATTGCCTTGTTATATTCATCTTGACTTATCATCTTGTATGAAAGCATCTTATCAAGGACTTCTTTTTGTGCAGTCTTTGCATAATCAAAATTTGCGTAAGGATTGTATTCCGAAGGTGCCTGGATTATTCCAGCAAGCATTGCACCTTCGGCAAGGTCAAGGTCTTTTGCGTGTTTTCCAAAGTAAGTCAAAGACGCCTGCTCTATACCGTATGCTCCAGAACCAAAATACACTTGGTTTAAGTACATTTCCAAAATTTGATCCTTTGTAAATCTTTTTTCAAGTTCTGTTGCAAGTAATGCTTCCTTTATTTTTCTATCTATAGTTCTTTCCTGTGTTAAAAACATCGTTCTTGCAAGTTGTTGTGTGATAGTACTTGCACCTTCAATTGTTCTACCCCTGCTTATTATTGCAACGTAAATTGCTCTTAGAATACCTTTGTAATCAAGTGCTCCGTGCTCATAGAAACGTTTATCTTCCTGTGCAAGCACAGCCTTTATTGCAATAGGTGAAATTTCGCTCAGTTTTACGTAAATTCTATTTTCTGTTGCATAAACATTAGTAATAAGATTGCCTTTGTAGTCGAAAATTTGAGAGGCTTGATCAGGAGAAAATGTATATATATCAATATTCGGAAGTCCTTGTTTTGCTTTATTTATATAAATTGCAAAGACTGTCCCACCGATTAAGCCGATAATTAACACAAAAACAATAAGTGTAACTATAATTGCCTTAAGTATAGATCTTTTCTTTTTCTTATTTTTGTTCATCTCTTCCATTTTTAATCACCTGCCCCTTTGAACATTAAATAAAACAAAAGACCAATTAATCCTTCAAGGAAAAGTAAAACTCTATAAAGTGGTGGTAATTTTTCTTTTTTTAAAAGTATATTAGTAAGGATGCCTGAAACAATCCATAAAATAATTATGACTATAAGAGCTGTCGCCATTATTTATACACCCCCTTAATGAAATACTTGCCAAATCCTGTTGCTTTTATTTCACCACTTTCATCCTTTATTTCACCGTATGCATAAAAGATATTGTGTTTTATATCCTTTTGGTATCCATATGCAAAGAGTCTTTGGTCGACAAGGCAGTGTTTCAAATATCTTATATCAAGCTCAACGGTGTAAAGAATATAACCTTCAAGAAATTTTACATTTGCCATTATGTCGTCAAGAATTGCTGCAATAATACCGCCATGTATAATACCAGGATATCCTTCATAATCTTTATCCAACGAAAACTCAGCATAGGTAAAGCCATCTTTTAACTGTATGTTCAATTTTAATCCTTTTGGGTTTTCTCTTCCACAAACAAAACAATTGAAGCTCATCTTACTTTTTCAAGCGGCGCATAACGAAGATCGAGATTCTTAACTCCAATTTTCAAAAAATCAATAGTTGCAAATGGAATGTCACCATCGTAAACAACATCCAAAACTTTTCCCAAACCCCAAACTTTATGTAGCACCGTATCACCCTTCTTTATTGCAAATACATGTTGTTCTTCTTTCTCTTTATTGTATTCGAAAACTTCTATTTCTTGTAGAAATCTTGAAGTCTTTGTTGGATTAAGGCTTCCAAACTTTGATCTTCTTAGCGCATATGTTAGGAATAGTTTTTCCTTTGCTCTTGTTATGCCAACGTAACATAATCTTCTCTCTTCTTCGATATCTTTTGTTGTTTCGAGAGATCTAAAGTGAGGGAGTAGACCTTCTTCAAGTCCAACAAGGAATACCACAGGAAATTCAAGACCTTTTGCTGCGTGGAGTGTCATTAATGATACTCTGTCCTCATTTTTCGCTTCATCTATACTCGTTATTAGGGAAATTTGTGTAAGAAGTGATGAAAGATTTGCATCTTCTGTTTCTCTTGTAAAATTAATAACCATGTTTTCAAATTCTTTAACGTTGCCTATTCTTTCTTCGCTATCTTCTTTAAACTTCTCCTGAAGATACTTGATATATTTTACTTTCGAGACCACTTCTTCTACGAAACGTGGGAGTGGTTGAGTTTGCGAAAGTTCTTGCAACTCTTTTATTAGTTCATAAAATTCCTTTAAAGGTTTTGATTCTTTTATTAAAAGGAATTCTTGAATGCTTTCAAAAAGTGACTTTCCTTTTTCTTCTGCAACTTTTTCTAACTCTTCTATTGTCTTTTCTCCAATTTTTCTTGGAGGGATATTAACTATTCTTTTAAAACTTATATTATCATTCGGGTTATTTATAAGTGTGAGATATGCAATGATATCCTTAATTTCTGCTCTTCCATAGAACTTTTGGCCTCCAATTACTTGATATGGAATTCCTTCCTGAATGAGGTATTCTTCAAAGGCTCTTGACTGGAAATTTGTTCTATAGAGTATTGCAAAGTCTTTGTTTTTATAGCCTTTCTCTTCTTTTAAACTTTCAATTTTGTTTACCACAAATCTTGCTTCATCTAATTCATCAAGTGCTTCGTAAAAACTGATTGCATTTTCAATATGGATGTCTGAGAAAAGTTCTTTCTCAGTTCTTCTTTTATTATGCTTAATGAGCTTGTTTGCAATGTCAAGTATTTCTTGTGGGGACCTATAATTTCTTTCAAGTTTTACAACTTTTAAGTCTGGAAAATCTTCATAAATTCTGTCAATAAATTCTGAACTCGCACCTCTAAATGAGTATATACTCTGGTCATCATCACCAACAAGGGTAAATCTCCTTGTCTTTTCAGTGAGTATTTTTATGAGTTCATATTGCATTCTATTTACATCCTGATATTCGTCTACAAGTACGTGTCTGAATTTTGTTTGATAGTAGTGCAAAACATACTCGTTTTCCTGAAAGAGTTTAATTGTAAGCATTATAAGATCATCAAAATCAAGTGCGTTATTTTCTCTTAGAATCTTTTCGTATCTTTTGTAGATTTTTGAAACAACTTGTTCAAAATAGTCACTGTAAGTAAACTTGCTTGCATCAATTAGGTTCATTTTTGCTTTTGAAATGTAATCCTTTATCTCGTTTGGGTTGATATATTTTGGATCCAAGTTTAGATCCTTCATGATATCTTTTATTACATTTGTTGAATCATCTTCATCGAGAATGGTAAAATTTTCTTTGTATCCCAGAAATTTAATTTCTCTTCTTAAAATTTTTGCACATATGGAGTGAAACGTCCCTATAAAAAGATCTTTTATTTCTTCACCTATTATGTGTTCAGTTCTTTCTTTCATCTCCTGTGCTGCTTTGTTTGTGAATGTTACCGCAAGAATTTGTGAAGGTCTTATGGAGATTGCGTCAATGAGATATGCAATCTTGTATGTGATTACCTTTGTTTTGCCAGAGCCTGCCCCTGCATATACCAAAAGTGGTCCTTCAATATATGTTACCGCCTCAATTTGGGCAGAGTTTAAGTCATTAAGATAATTTTCTTTCATAGGCTATATTATAGCAGGAATTAGTATAAGGAGTATTATAATAAAAGGAGCAAAGAAAAGAAGGTTCGCTTTCGATGTTTCTATTTCATATGCTTTACTTATCGCTAAAATAGAAAGTATTACTTCCCAAATTATAAAAAGAATGTTAATTCCCTGGGAATAACCTACATTAAAAAATGAAAATATAACATATAAGAGTCTTGAAATTAACATTGGTGTAGATGCAAATGCAAGATTTTTCATAAGTTTTATGCCGTTGCTTTTTTTGAACATAATTTGTGCAAGTAGTTCATAAATTGATGAGGAAACAATTGTAGCGATGAAGGGGAAAATAAGCGTAATGTAGAGAAATTTATAAGATGTTACAGTGCTTTGCAAAGCTTGTATCAATTCATTTGTTAGTTCAGGAAGGAAATTGGTAGCTCTTTTTAGTCCGAATTTTACAAATGCAACTGAATACAAATATATAATTGCACCACTGAGAAGTAGAAACAGGATAAAAGCAGAGGTTTGTGTTTCTTCTTCAAATGCCCTGTGAGGTGATTTTATGACCTTAATTATTTTTTCAATAAGCATAAAGTCTCCTCATTCGCTTAATTTATATTCAAAAATTATTTGAGAAGGATTTTTAATTTGTTGTATAATGTTAGATGTGGTTGAAAGTATACCTTCCAGAAACGATTTTTGAATTTTGTATTCTTTTATGTTTATAGTCTTTAAGTTCAGATCTTTTTTGAGTTCGCTAATTGCATCATCTAATGTTCCAATTTTATCAACGAGGCCAATTTTATCAACGAGGCCAAGTTTATATGCTTTACTCCCGAGATAAATTTGTCCTTGTGCTAAATTTCTAATAGTGCTTTCACTCAAATTAATCCTATTTTCTTTTACCACGCCTATAAATTTTTCGTACATTTCAAAAATTATTTCCTCAAACATAGTTTTCTCTTCAGGTGTTAATTTTCTGTAGGGTGAACCAATGTCCTTGTATTTTCCACTTTTAATAGTAATAATATTGATTCCGACTTTGTTTAGGAGTTCTTCATAATTTACAAGACTCATTATTACTCCAATGCTTCCAGTTTCCGTTAGAGGTTCAGCAAAAATACTATCCGATGCCATTGCTATGTAGTATCCACCAGATGCACATACTTCTCCCATAGAAACATAAACTTTAATATTATTTTTGATTTTGAACTGCTTTATCAAATTGTAAATTTTGTCAGTCTCATAAACAGTTCCACCGGGACTTGAAATTCTCAAAACTATTCCTTTTGGTTTAGCTTGTTCAAGTTCGTTAAATATCTTTTTCACGTCGTTTGAATTAAAGGAGTTTTTACCAACTTCGCCAATAATACCTTCAAGATAAACAACCGCAATAAGATTATCAGTTTTTATGTTAATATTGTTTTTAAAGACGGCAAAATATATAAAGAGGACTATAAGTGAGAATACAATTATGTCAAGAGCAATTTTTTTCTTCATCTTTTATTGCTTTGCGGACAATGTTTAAAATTTCTTCTTTGCTTAAAGTTGTTTTAAATCCTGCCGCTTCCTTGTGTCCTCCACCACCAAATATTTCTGCAATTTTTCTTACATCAATATGATTTTTGCTTCGCAAACTTCCCTTATATCCGCCATCTTGAAGTTCTCTTACAAAAAGAACAACTTCAATATCCTTTTCCTTTCTGAGATAGTCAACTATCCCTTCTGTGTCATTTTCGTTAGCATTGTAACTCTTAAAATCCTCCTGAGTAATATATGAAAAGCCAATTTTGTCCACAATTTCAAGACGGAGTAATGCAAGGCCAAGAAGTTTCAAGTGAGTTAAGGTTTCCATCTCATAAACCATCCTTGAAATGTAATATGGTCTTGCACCACTTAAAACAAGTTTTCTTGCAATATCAAAAGCAACTTCGGAAGTGTTATTAAAACGGAAAGAACCAGTGTCGGTGAGGAGTCCTGTGTAAAGAGCGTCTGCTATATCCTTATCTATCGGAAGATCAAGTTCTTTAATCAATTCAAAAACAAGGCAAGAGGTAGATGGGTATCCAACTTTTACATACTTAACATGAGAGAAATTTTCATTGCTTAAGTGATGGTCGATTCTTATTATTTTCTTAAAAGCGCTTAAGTCAAATGTAAATCCTTCAACTCTGTCAATATTAGGAGCATCGATTAAAATAAAAATTTCTGCAAATTTTCCTTCATCGAGGTTCTTGTTAATGCTTTTAAAATTTTTCAGAAATGCAAAATGAATTGGTGCCTCTCCTGGGACAAAATAAAATACTTTTTTGCCTAAATGTTCTAACGACATTCCAAGTCCAAGCATTGAGCCCATGCCATCTCCATCTGCATTTATGTGAGTTGTAAGAAAAATCGAATTACTATTTGAAATGATATTTTTTATTTCTTTAAGACTCTCCACTCTCTTCCCCTTTTTCTTTTAGTTCTTTTTCTACTTTATCTAAGATTTCAAGAACTCTATTTCCCTTTTGTATTGATAAGTCAAAATGAAAGTTTAAAAGTGGCACGAACTTCATATTCTTAAGCCTTTGTGCAACATCTCTTTGAATTCTTCTTGTTGCTTTTATTAGTCTTTGTTTAATTTCTTCCTCTTCATTTTCGTGCCCGATAATGGTGTAAAAAACTTTTGCATATCTTAAATCCTCTGACATTTCTACATGCGTAATAGTAACACTTTTGAGTAACGGATCATCAAGGGAGTGCATGTAGGTTGAAATCTCCCTCAAAATTGCTGACTCAATTTTATGCTTTCTTAATTCACTCATTTTGCCTACCTACCTTATACATTGAAATTATACCAGCAAATAAGAGAAGAACAAACGGAACCAAATTTAAATTGATTTTCCCTGTGTCTATAAATTTTACTTGTAGAGCAAGGTATGTTGCACCTAATATAGTTAATATTCCGATTGCATCTCTTAAACTTACTTTACTAATTGACAAAATTGCAAAACCAATCGAAACGATAATCGTTGCAACTATGTAATCTGAATGTAGCCCCAGTCCAAAAACAAGTGCAAGACCAATTCCTATAATGAGCAATCCTGCAAACATCTCAACCTGTCCAAAATACCTCTTGATAGCCTTAAATGCATCAAAAAATTTGTTAATTGCAAGTGCAGTAATAACAAAAGGAATTCCCAAACCCAAAGAATAGAACGTTAAAAGAATTATTCCTTGTAATACCTGAGAATGCGTTCCTGCCATAATGAGAATTGTGCCAAGAATTGGTCCAACGCATGGAGTCCACCCAAAACTAAAAGCAAATCCCATAAGAAATGCCTTAAGTAATGATGGAGTTGAAGTTCTTACGTTCATCTTCTTTTCGTAACCGAGAAAATTAAACCTTACAATCTGTGCCGTATGAAGTCCAAAAATGATTACGATTATTCCTGCAATAAATTCGAATAATTTTTTGTTTCTTGAAAGAAATTTTCCCACGAATGTTGCAGTTGCCCCTAATAGAATAAATACAACAGAAAAACCTAAAACAAACGCAACCGAGTTTATTAAAAGTTTTTTGGTGCTCGTCTCTCCACTTTTAAGTTCCGAAAGGGTTTCTCCTGTTATATATGAAATGTATGCAGGAATTAAAGGTAGTACGCATGGTGAAATAAATGAAACAAATCCTGCAATTGTTGCTTGAATGATTTCAGCAAGTGATATACCCATAGAAACCCCCTATACAAGAAGAGTTGAAAGAATTCCTGTTAAAAATATTCCGTCAAATGTACCTGCTCCACCAATACTTACAACAGGTGCGCCTAACTCGGATACATTATTTAAATTAAGAATGTCTGCTCCAATGAGTGTTCCCAATGTGCCGCTAACATAGGCAATAATAGGCGCATATTGTCTTGAAAGAATTAATGCAACGATTGCAGTTATTATTGGTGGTATAAAAAATGGCACTGCAATTCCAACACCTTTCACCGGCTTTGCAAATGAATGCACTACTATCGAGATGATTACAATGCCAATAATTGTAAGAAGAGCAATGTCAAGACGGCCCGCTGAAAGAATTCTAAGAAATTCGTATATTGAGATAAATATAGGAATAATTGCACCGCCAAAA
Source organism: Caldisericum exile AZM16c01 (assembly GCF_000284335.1). NCBI lineage: Bacteria > Pseudomonadati > Caldisericota > Caldisericia > Caldisericales > Caldisericaceae > Caldisericum > Caldisericum exile. Next base: position 1,042,074 of record NC_017096.1, on the reverse strand, counting down.
TTTATTGCTACAACTGTTGTTTGTTCTGTTACAAAAGGAATTTTGTATGGGATACCATAAAAGTAAACAACTCTTTCCTGAACGATTGGGTTTTGAGTAGTTATTTTTGTTATTGGAATATTAATTGCACTTCCAAAAAGAGACAAAAGAAAAACAAGTGTCCCTGTTATGGGACTAAATCCTAACCTTGAGAATGCTTCAACGATTCCGCCTGCAAATAAGAAAAAGAAAACTGGATAAATAAGTAAGAATAATACGAACAAGACAATTAGCATAGTAAATTCAAATGGAAAATAAATATAATTTTTGTTGTTCATTTTTCACCTCTCAATTAAAAATTCACTATATTATAGCATTTTTTAAAATTTGTTTTTTTGTATAATTTGATTATGGAAAATATTATACTTTTGTTTGATCATTTAAAAGTATTTTTTGCAGTTTTATTTTTTGTTTTAGGTGCTATTATAGGATCATTCTTAAATGTTGTGATTTATAGACTTCCCCGTCATGAATCACTTGTCTTTCCTCAGTCGCACTGTCCAATATGTGGGCACAGACTATCGACATTAGATTTAATTCCTATATTTAGTTATGTTGCTCTAAGAGGAAAATGCAGGTACTGCGGAGCAAAGATTCCCCCTATTTATCCAATTGTTGAATCTCTTACTGCGATACTATTTTCTTTAACATATTTAAAGTTTGGACTTACTCTACTTTCCTTAAAGTATTTAATTTTTATTTCAGTACTTATAGTTGTTTCCTTTATAGATTTATTTGAGGGTGTTGTTTTTGACATAGTAGTTATACCTGCTGCTATTATTGGTTTGATATTTGGTGTTTTTGGAAACCTTAAAGACACGATTTTGGGAATCATTTTTTATGCAATAATTTTCTTTCTTATAATCACACTATCAAAATTGTTCTATAAGGAAGGAGGTATGGGCGAAGGAGATTTAACGACAGGCACTATGATAGGTGCATTCCTTGGATTTAAGTTTGGCATTGTTGCTTTTATCCTTTCTTTTGTGATTGGTGCAATTGCAGGAATTCTTATAATGCTCATAAGCAAAAAAGGTGGAAAGACTGAAATACCATTTGTTCCATATATGTCTATTGCATCAGTCCTTGCAATATTTTTTGGAAATTATATTTTTGCTTTTTATTTAAATTTGTTTTAGAATTAATTTAAGGAGGTGAATATGGGTCTTTTTTCAAAGAGTAAAACGCCAATTATTGGGATAGACTTAGGATCAGGTTATATCAAAATAGCACAATTTGAGAAGAAGGGAAACGATCTTAAATTAGTAAATTTTGGTGTCCTTGATACGCCAGAAGGTGCAATTGTTGAAGGAAGAATTGAGAAACCAGAAGAAGTTAGGGAGGTGATAAAGCAACTTTTGTCTATCTATTCCTTTATTGGTAATAGGGTTGCAACAAATGTTTCAGGAAAACTTGTAACAGTTAAAGAGCTCATAATGGACGATCTCCCTCCGCAGGAATTACATGAGGCAATAAAATGGGAGGTCGAAAAAATTCTTCCGGCACCAATCGATAAAATGGCTTTTGATTATCAGGTTTTAAGTAAGGTTAAAGAAGGAAACACTGAGAAACTTTACATTCTTTTTGCTGCAGCACCAATTGAAGTCGTAGAGACAACTGTTCAACTTTTTAAGAGTCTCAACCTTGACCTTGTATCGATCGAAGTTGAAGCATTTTCTGTTTTAAGACTTTTAAGATTTCTTGGTGAGTTTGCGAAGAATTCCGAAAGGGTTATTGCTGCAATTAATATTGGGCATAACTTTACCTCAATAAACATGGTTGATAAGGGGCTTGTGCGATTTTCAAGGATTATTCCATGGGGTGGAAAGAGGTTAACGGATAAGATTGCATATTACTTTGGCATTGATTCTAAAGATGCAGAAAATAAGAAACGAGAGGAATTAGACCTATCACAAAAAGATGCACAGGTCTTTAAAGCGGTTGAAGAAGATCTAAATGAGTTATCGCTCGAAATAAGAAGATCCATTAGCTACTACTTTGCAAAGTATAATGAAGGTAAGGTTTCTGAAGTCACGATAATTTTGGAGGGTGGAACTGCTAATACAAAAAATATAGACCAATATTTAGAGGAAACAACAGGATTTCCATCTGTCGTTAACAGGCTTTTTTCGGATATTGCAAAGTATGATCCAAATCTCTTTACCAAGGAATACCTTTATGAAATGGCTCCTATGTTTGCAGTTGCAACCGGACTTGCGTTGAAAGAGCATCAGGTTGTAAGAAAAAAAGAAAAAGCAAAGAAAAAGTGAGGTGAGTTATGGAGGTTAAGGACTTTTACGAGATTGACATAAATCTTCTTCCACACAGAAAGAAGATTAAGCGAACTATCGACAGAGAAACAAAAACCATTATCAACATAGGTATTGCTCTTCTTGTAATTCTTGCAATTATCTATGCGGGACTCTATTATCAACTCTACACAAAGAATCAATATCTTAGTGATCTCAATACTCGCATTGCTTCTCTTAAGAAGGTTGAAGATACTTTGAATTTGAGAAACAAACTCGGCGATGATGTTTTTTATTATGAGACAACTATTGAGAAACTTGTGAATTCACAAATCGATTTTAATAATCTTCTTCTTGATATTGCAACCTCTATTCCGAAGGAAACCGTTATAGAAAATTTAAGTGTTGATATGGATAAAAAGATTGTCCAAATTACAGGGCATACGACTGACTTGCAACATCTTGCCTGGACTGCAAATGGGCTGTCACAAAATCCAAATATTAGTAATCTAACTGTTGATCAATACACTGTGCCTTATGTGAAAGTTCCAAACTCACCTAACTATACAACCTTTACAATTTCATTCCAATGGAAGGGGATGGGAAAATGAAAGAAGATGCGTTAAATAAACCTATGAGTATTAATGTAAGCGCTAAATTAGTTGCTGCAGTGATACTTTTTGTTGTAATTGCGGTGCTTTTCTATATGTATATTGTAATACCCAAGGTGAATGAAATTAATGCTATAAATGACCAGATTGCAAAGGCTGAGGAACGACTTAACTTGCTCCTACTTGCACAGGAAAGATTGAGCCTTATTGAAAGGGAAATAAATCTTTACAATGACAGACTTGTTGTCTTAAAACAGATTCTTCCACCACAAAGTGATGAATTTCTGTTTGCAGAGGAGTTTGTTGCGATTGCAAACAAAAGCGGTGGTAAGATTACAAGTTTGAACTTTGAAAAAAATGCAAATACACAAAATGCAATGCCTACATTTACTCTTTCATATGAAGCTCCAAAATACGACAATATCGTAGCGTTTAATAATCTTCTGAAGGATAACTACCCCCAAATTATAACGATCACGCAACTTACTATTTCGAAACTTGTTGACCAAACAGGTGCAGTAAAGTATATTTCAAACATTAAAGGGGTTATAAACCTCTCGCAAAGGAAGTGATAGATATGACAACAAAAGAGACTAAAACAAAAAAACCTTTTAAAATCTCTAAGGAAACGATAATCATAATAATAATCATTCTTGTTGTTTTTGCTGGATGGAATTTGCTTCTTCCACGTTTGTTTAAGGTTTCGGAAGTTAAAAATATAGCCTTACCTCAAGTAAAAAGAGGTAATATTGAATTTATAGACAAGCAAATAGAAAATAGAACCCTGCAAGTTCCATCGCTTGTTCCTTCGAATACTCAACTTGGGAAACAGAATCCGTTTGAATAGGAGAGTATTATGCAAAAACTATTTGAAAAAATTGAAAATACAAATGTTGATGCATTATTTGTTAGTAAAATTCAGAATGTAAGATATATTACTCATTTTACAGGGGAAGAGGGATTTGCAATTATAATTCCTCCAAAAATTTATTTACTGGTGGATTCTCGTTTTACAGAGCAAGCCCATCTTGAGGTCAAAGAAAGTGTTGAAGTAGTAGAGTGGTCTGATTTGAAAGAAGCAATTTCTTCGATTTTAACAAAGAATAAAGTGCATTTTCTTGCAATTGAAGAGGGAAGCTTGAAATTTTCTACTTATAAGTTACTTTCTCAACTCGGTTTTCTTGTCCTTGTTGGAACATTTGATTTAATAGAAGAAATTAGAATGATTAAAGAGGATTGGGAGCTTGAAAAAATTAGGACTGCATGTGATATTTCTACCAAAGCATTTCTTGAGACTCTTAAATTCCTTAAAGAGGGAATTTCCGAACTTGAAATATCTGCAGAACTTGAATACCGTTTCAAAAAGTTTGGTGGCGAAAAACCATCTTTTGACACAATAGTTGCATCAGGAGAAAGAGGTGCTTTACCTCACGGGGTTGCATCCAAAAAACATATTAATGCTCACGAACCTATTGTTTTCGATTTCGGGGTGTTCTTCGAAGGTTTTGCTTCCGATACAACGCGTGTTGTCTCTATTGGTGAGGTATCACAAGAGGTTCGTGATGTATACAAAGTCTTAATGGAGGCTCAAAGAATTGGAAGGGAAGTTGCAAAGGAAGGTATTTTAGCATCAAATGTTGACAAAACAGTTCGTGACTTTCTTTCAGAGAAAGGCTTTGGGTCGTACTTTACTCATGGTCTTGGACACGGTGTCGGACTTGAAATTCACGAGCTTCCTTATGTAAACGCAAGGTCAAAATATACACTTTTAAGAAATATGGTAATAACAATCGAACCCGGATTATACTTTCCAAATAAATATGGCTTAAGGCTTGAGGATACTGTAATAGTTAAAGAAGACTCGATTGAGAATCTTATAGATCTTCCTCACGAAATAATTGTTGTTTAAATCTCTAAGTTGACTTTTGAAAGTGCTTCTAACATAGTATAGTCGGTTTGATCGATAAGGAGAGGGGTAATTGTAGCATACCCCTCTTTTACGTATTTTGAATCTGTTCCTTCTTCGTATGGGTCTTCAAGAACACCGCCAATCCAATAGAATTCCTTTTGAAAAGGATCCTTTCCAATAAAAACTCTATTTTTATACCTTCTTCTTGATAATTTTGCAAATTTTATACCAGTAATTCTGTTTGTGTTTGGGAAATTAATATTGAAGTAGGTAGTTTTAGAACCTACTATTTTTGAAAGTTTATCAATAATTTTTGTTGAAACATTTGCTGCCAATTCGAAATTTGGATTTTCGAAATCATTTACAGAAATCGCAAAAGAAAGAATTTTATTTATTGCTCCCTCTCTTGCTCCCGCAACTGTTCCTGAGTATATAATATCGTCACCGAGGTTTGGACCCTTGTTTATACCTGAAACAACTATGTCTATGGGCTCATTTATAAATACATCAATAGCAAGGAGGACACAATCGGCTGGAGTTCCTGAAACCCGAAGTGATAATTTTTCTCCAATGTGAAGTGGATATTTTTCAGCACGTAAAGGTTTGTGCAGGGTTGTTGCATGACTTCCTGCGCTCTGCGGTTTTTGTGGTGCAACAACATAAATATTGCCCAACTTAATTAGGTTTCTTGCAAGTACTTTCAACCCTTCCGATTCAATCCCGTCGTCATTAGTAATCAGAATGTTCATCTTTTTTTCACAATATAATGATATACTTTTATTGTGATTTTGCAAGGAGCTTGGCATGGATAACGAAATTGAAATGAATAGGCCTACATGGGTTGAAGTAGATTTGCAATCTATAAGGAATAACTTTTTGAAAATAAAAGAAAAGGTCTTCTTTCGAGATGTGATTTGTGTTGTGAAGGCAGATGCATATGGATTAGGAGCATCAAAAATTGCAGCCACTTTAGAAGAAGTAGGTGCAGACGGATTCGCTGTTGCTTCAATGGAGGAGGCATTAACACTGCGAGAGTCTCAAATTAAAAAACCAATACTTGTTCTTGGATATGTGGACACAAGAAATCTCCATCTTGCATCTCTAAATGAAATTCGAATAACGCTTTTTGATAAGGACTTCATAAAACGTCTTAAAGAGTACAGGAATGAAACACCTCTGAAAATACATGTAAAAATTGACACTGGCATGCATAGACTTGGAATTTCTTTAGAGGAGGTTCCATTTGTATTTGAGGAGTTAAGCAAGTTTAAAAGTGTGATTGTTGAAGGTGTGTATACACACTTTGCTTCTGCAGATTCCGATCCTGATTATACTAGGTTTCAAATAAGCCAATTTAATAGGGTGCTTGAATATTTAAAGGAAAGAAATGCATGTCCAAAAGTAGTGCATGCTGCAAACAGTGCTGCAGTTTTGAATTTTGAAAAGGCATACTATACAGCAGTAAGGCCAGGAATTCTTCTTTATGGTATTACTCCCAATCATCAAAAAATCCAATTAGAAAGTGATTTCAAAGAAGCAGTATCTATAAAAACAAGGATTGTCAAAGTTTCGTATTACAAGAAAGGAGAAAGGATTAGTTACGGTGGAACATATCAAACAGAAAAAGAGTCTCTCATTGCAACTGTTCCAATCGGGTATGCGGATTTTATTCCAAGAAATCTCTCAAATAAGGGTTATGTGCTTGTTAAGGGACTTAAAGCGCCAATTGTTGGAGTCATTACCATGGATATGATGATGATTGATGTTACGGGATTTCCTTATATACATCCTGGCAATGAAGTTGTTATTGTAGGAAGTCAGGGGGAAAATAAGATTACAATGGAAGAATTTGCAACGCTCTCAAATACAATCCCTTATGAAATTTTGACACGTCTCAACAAGCGGATTAAACGTATCTATAAATGAGAATTTGAAAAATTCTTTAATATCTAATATACTAAGTTAAGGAGGTAAAATACTATGGAGATAACAATCACAGCGAAAGGTATTGAGAAGTTGCCAGACTTTACAGAAGAAGAAATTAAGAAAAAAATTGGAAAGTTAGAAAAGTATTTTGATAACATTCAGCAGGCAAATGTAGTAATTAGTAAAGTTCGGGGCATTTTTGAAATGGAAGTGACAATTTTTGCTTCTCAGAAAATAATAAGAGGTGTTGGTAAAGGCTCTTTGATAGATGAAGCACTTGATAACGTTGTTGAAAAGCTTGAGACGCAGGTTAAAAAATTAAGAGATAGGTTGAAGGGTGAAAAACGTATTTCTAAAGAAGAGATTTTTGGAAATATAGAAGAAGAGGAAAGTGAATTCCCAAGAATAACAAAGATAAAGACTTTCCCAGTAAAACCAATGAGTCTGGAAGAAGCTATGCTTCAAATAGAACTGTTAGGGCATGACTTTTTCATTTTTAGAGATGAAGAAACAAACGAAATTAACGTTTTATATAGAAGAAAGGACGGTAACTACGGTTTAATTAAGCCGCAATAATAGACGATATGCTGTTAGATTTTTTAGATCCAGTAAAAAGAAATCTCAAAAAGTACTGGGATATTGTTAGTAAAATAAATGAGGTTGAAGAAGTTATCTCTCCTTTAAGTAACGAAGATTTAGCGAAAAAAACCGAAGAATTTAAAGAGAGGCTTGCAAGAGGAGAAACAACATCAGATATTCTTATTGATGCCTTCGCTGTCGTAAGAGAAGTTGCAAAGCGTACGCTTAATATGCGCCACTTCGACGTCCAAATTCTCGGAGGTCTTGTATTATTTTACGGCGGTATTGCCGAGATGAAAACAGGTGAGGGTAAAACGCTTGTTGCAACACTACCTTTGTATCTCAATGCTCTTGAAGGCCATGGAGGGCATCTCGTAACAGTCAATGATTACCTTGCAAAAAGAGATGCTCTCTGGATGGGTCCTATTTACAAGTTTTTGGGTCTTACGGTTGGCGTTATCCAGCATGAAGAAGCTTTTCTTGTAGATTGGGATGATAAAGAAAAGTTTACTGTAAAACTTGTTCCATGCACAAGGAAAGTTGCATACCTTGCAGATGTGACATATGGAACAAACAATGAATTTGGCTTTGACTATCTGAGGGATCACCTTGTTGTTTCGCCTGAAGACATGGTTCAAAGAGAACTTTACTATGCTATTGTTGATGAAGTTGATAGTATTCTTATAGATGAAGCGAGAACGCCTTTGATTATCTCTGGCCCTGCAGAAGAATCAACAGAAATGTACTATGTTGCTAAAAAGGTTGCAGATAATCTTATAAGGGATGTTGATTACGAAACAGACGAAAAGTTGAAGACAACATCCCTCACGCAAGATGGTGTCAAGAAAATAGAAAAATTACTTCATATCGATAACTTATATGACGAACGTTTTGTTGATCTTGTAAAGCATATTAATCAAGCATTGAGAGCAAAAGAATTTTTCCACAGGGACGTTGATTACATAGTAAAAGATGGTGAAGTGATAATTGTTGATGAGTTTACTGGAAGACTCATGTTTGGAAGGCGTTATAGTGACGGACTTCACCAGGCTATAGAAGCAAAAGAAGGATTAAGGGTACAAAGCGAAAATCAGACACTTGCAACTATCACATTTCAGAATTATTTCAGAATGTATAAAAAACTTGCGGGCATGACTGGAACTGCATTAACTGAGGCACGAGAATTTAAGGAAATTTACAATCTTGACGTTTATGTAATTCCAACAAACAAACCAGTTATAAGAGTTGACCATCCCGATGTTGTATATAAAACTGAAGATGCTAAATTTAGAGCGATTGTAAGAAAAATTGAAGAACTTTACAAGAAAGGCCAACCTGTCCTTGTTGGAACAAGGTCAATAGAGAAATCTGAGCGACTTTCTAAGATGCTTAAGCGACTTGGGATACCTCATAATGTCCTTAATGCAAAATATCACGAAAAGGAAGCAGAAATTATAAAGGATGCTGGTCAGTATAAGGCTGTAACAATTGCAACAAACATGGCAGGGCGTGGCGTTGATATAAAACTTGGCGAAGGTGTTGCCGAATTAGGTGGATTGTTTGTATTAGGAACCGAGCGACACGAAGCAAGAAGAATTGATAATCAATTAAGAGGGCGTTCAGGAAGACAGGGTGATCCTGGCGAATCACAGTTCTATCTATCACTTGAAGATGAATTAATGAGACTTTTTGGTGGAGATCAGGTAAAATCCATTTTAACAACGCTAAAAGTTGACGAAGATGAACCTATTGAGCATCCACTACTTTCAAGAATAATAGAAAATGCGCAGAAGAAGGTAGAGGCATATAACTTTAGTATTAGAAAGAATCTTCTTGACTATGACAATGTTCTTGAAAAGCAGAGAGAGGTAATCTACAAGGAAAGAGAAAAAATTCTAAAAGAACCTTCCATAAGAGATGAGATTGTTGACATGATAAAAGAAGTAATTGCCTCAACAGTTAGTGCACACTTTGTTGAAGAAGATCTCGACGAAGAAAGAAAAACTGAACTTGAAAAGGCGCTTTCAAATCTTATGGGTAGAAATATTAAACTTGGAGAACTTACGAATGTCAAAAAGGATGAGCTGATAGAACAAATTGAGGATCTCGCAGTTAAGTTATACGAAGAAAAGGAAGCGTGCTTTACTCCTGATGTTATGAGGAGCGTTGAAAAATATCTTCTTCTTAGAAATATAGACTCTAATTGGAAAGACCACCTCTATGCAATGGATGAATTAAAAGAAGGAATTGGTCTTAGAGCATATGGCCAAAAGGATCCTCTTCTTGAATATCAAATTGAAAGTAGATCGCTTTTTGATGCTATGCTTGATAGGATAAAATACGATACGGTATTCATGCTTTATCGAGTAGAGCTTGCCCCAAAAGAAGAGGAGAAAAGCAAAATCGACAAAGTTAATAAAAAGAAGAAAAGATGATTACAGACGAAACAAAGAGACAGATTTTAGAGACAATCGAAAAAATCGAAGCTCTTCTTGACCCTGTATGGCTCAAAGAACATGAAGATGCTGTAAAAGCATTGGAAAGTAAGACTCTAAATCCTGATTTTTGGAAGAGTCCTGATTCAAAAGAGACTTTAAAGCTTTTGTCAATGACTAAAAAAGAAATTGCAAAATTCAAACAACTTGAAACCGTTAAAAACGACCTAAATACGCTTCTGGAACTGTACGAAGAAGCCGAAGAACATCTCGATAAAGAAGCCCAGGAAGTTCTTTTCGATGCAAATAAACTTGTAAAAGAGTTTGAAATAGAGAGATTTTTAAGTGAACCATATGATGATCTTAATGCGTTTGTTTCGTTCTCGTCAGGTGCAGGCGGTGTTGATGCACAGGATTGGACTGAGATGCTCTTAAAAATGTATTTGAGGTTTTTTGAGAAAAAGGGATTTGAGGCAAAAATCATTGATCAAACTGTTGGAGAAGAGGCAGGCATAAAGAGTGCAACTGTTTACGTTAAAGGAGAATTTGCATACGGACTTCTTAAAGGCGAATCTGGAGTTCACAGACTTGTGAGAATCTCTCCTTTCGATGCAAACAGAAGAAGACATACCTCCTTTGCACTTGTTGAGGTTGTGCCAGATCTTGGGGAAGTTGAAGATATAGAAATTGATGAGAAGGATTTAAAGATTGAAATTTTTAGGGCAAGTGGACATGGAGGACAAAACGTCCAAAAAGTTGAAACAGCAGTAAGAATTACTCATATACCAACTGGCATTACTGCAACCTGTCAGGACGAGCGTTCACAAACTCAGAATAAGGCAATGGCAATGAAAATCCTAAAATCTAGACTAATGCTTCTTGAAAAGAAAAAACAAGAAGAAACTTTAAAAGGTTTAAAAGGTGCTTTTCGTTCAATTGAATGGGGAAATGAGATTCGCTCATATGTGCTACAGCCCTATAAACTTGTGAAAGATCATCGAACAGGAGTTGAGATAGGAAATGTTGATGAGGTTTTAGAAGGAGAACTTGATGAGTTCATCTGGGCTTACCTTAAATCCAAGAAATAAAATTCTTCAAACCCTAAAAGAAATTTCAGGGATTTTTATTGGCTCTTTTATTTATGCAATAGCAATTAATGTTTTTATTCAACCTAATCACATTGCTCCAGGTGGATTTATAGGTATCGCAATAATCCTAAATCACTATATACCATTTTTAAAGGTTGGTATAACTGTAGTTTTAATGAACATTCCTTTGCTTATTTTAGGTCTTAAAAGGATTGGTTTAAAGTTCTTCTTTGGAACAATTCTCGGAACAGTTCTTTCATCTATCTTAATTGATATTCTTGCTCCGTTTTTACCTTCTTTTACGACAGACCCAATGCTTGCAGCACTTTACGGTGGCTTTATTATGGGTGCTGGTATTGGAATTGTGTTTCGATTTTACGCTTCTACTGGTGGCACAGACTTACTTGCACAAATTATTTATGATTTTACTGGCCTTCCATTTGGTCAGGCTCTTATGGTTGTTGACGTTGCAATAATCATAGCGTCTGGGTTCGTATTCAAAGATATCAATGTACCACTTTATTCTATCATTGCAGAACTTGTTTCCAACTATGCAATTGACCTTGCGCAGGAAGGTTTTATCTCCTATAAAGTTCTTTTTATAATTACAAAAAAGGGTGAAGATATTAAAAACAGAATATTCGAGGAAATTGGAAGGGGTGTTACAGAACTCGAAGTGAGGGGAGGCTATACCCAAGAGCCATGGGATCTTCTTATGATTGCTGTAATCCATACCGAGGTTATGAAAGTGAAGCGAATTGTAATTGAAACTGACCCTGAATCTTTTACAATAGTTGGAGATTCTTCAGAAATTATTGGACAAGGTTTTAAATCACCAAAGGAGAGGTTATGATAGAATTAAAAAATGTTTCTAAAGTTTACCCAAATGGAACAATCGCACTCGATAAAGTAAATTTAAAATTTAACAAAGGTGATTTTGTAATTCTTATGGGAGAGTCTGGTGCTGGTAAAACTACCCTTTTGAAAATAATAAGAGGTGATGAAGAGCCAACCGAAGGTACCGTCCTTTTTGAAGGGGTAGATATTCAAAGATACAACAGAACAAGCCTTCGTAGGAAAATAGGTTTTGCTTTTCAAGATTTGACTTTAATTGATGACAGAACTGTGTTTGATAATGTCTCTCTGCCAATGCAATTTCGTGGAGCAAGTTTTAGAGAAATTCATAATAAAGTTGAGGCTGTTTTAAGCGAAGTCAGACTTAGGGAAAAAATGTATAAACTCGTAAAAGAATTGTCCTATGGAGAAAAACAAAGGGTTTCCATAGCGAGAGCGTTAATTTATGAACCGATTGTACTGTTGCTTGATGAACCTACGGGAAATCTTGACGTGGATACTGCAAGAGCAGTTCTAAATTTTGTTGAGGTCTTGAATGAGAGGGGCACAACCGTTATAATGTCAACACACCATCTAATTGAATTTGGTAATAAACCAAAAGGGATTATTAAAATTAGAAAAGGAAGGATAGTGGGAAAAGAATATGTATAGGCTATTCTATGTATTGAGACATACACTATTAGTTTTAAAAGAAACCAAGAAAATTGCTTTTATTACTGTCCTATCGCTTTTGGTCGGGATGCTTGCATTGGGCTCAACCTATATAATTGGGACAAAACTTTTTCAGAGTTCCCTTACTTTAAAAGAAAAGGTAAGAATTGTTGTTTTTTTTAAACAGAACCTAAACTCAAGTGATGTTGAATCATCTGTTTCAACTATTAGGTCTATAGATGGTGTAAAATCTGTAACACTAACTACTCCTGAACAAGCAAAAGACGAATTTATCAAAATATTCCCTCAATATCAAGGCATTTTAACAAGTTTAGGAAGGAACCCACTTCCTTACTCTGCAACAGTGGAATTGAATGATATTAGTCTCGGTAAAAGAATAACAGATATTATAAAGGATCTTCAAACTGTTGATGTTGTAGTTTTTTCTGAAGATACTGCAAATAAAATTAACAACCTTATTAATGTAATTTATGTCATTTTTTTGTCTGTAATGCTTGCAGTTTTTGCCGAATTTATTTTTACAGTTCAAAATACCACTACACTTTTACTTGATTACAGAAGAAACGACATAAGAGTCCTTAGACTTATAGGCGCTGATGCAGTTTTTACATTTATTCCTTTCACATTAATTGTTGTTTTCCTAAATTTGGTTGCCTGGGTTATATCTTATTATCTTATTGGAAAAGTCAACGAATTAAGTACAGGAATTGTTCAAGGGATAATTCCTTATGCAACTGTTTCGAGCAATGTGAATTTTAATGTGACTCTTTTCGCGCTACTTATCTTTTCAGTTGTTTCTTCTCTTATAGGAAGCCTTATATCTGTTTTGAGGTTTAGAAATGTTAAGTGAAATACAAGGACTTAATTTTAAAAAGATTAGCATTAAATTATTAGCAATAATTTTTATCTTAACGTTAATGTTTAATACCAATGTTGTTAAATCAGGGCTTGAAGAAGAGCAAAGGAAGCTTGCTCAGTATAAGGCTCAACTTGAACAGATTAAAAAGAATATTGTAAGTATTGACAATTCAACAAAGGAAATCAATTCGCTGATAGACAGTCTTTCAGATGAAGTCTCTTATCTTAAAGAGGAAATTAAGAAAACTCAGCAAAAGATAGATGAGCTCAATGCTCAGATTAAAGTTAAAGAGATTGAAATAAAAAATAAGGAAGAGGAGATTGCAAAAAGACAAAAAGACCTTGAAGAGGCAGTAAATCTCTCATATAAACTCACTGCAATTTCTCCAATAGAACTTCTCTATGAAGGAAATGACCCTGAATCTGTTTACAAGAGAATTACTTATATAGGTTATATTTCAGACTACACAAAGAAACTGATGGAACAAGCAGAACAGGACAAACTTCAACTGCAAAAGTTCAAAAGTGATTTATCTAAATCAGAAAAGGAGTACGAAGCAGTTTTGAAAGAAAAACAGGAACAAGAAAATATTCTTCTTCAAGAAATTGATATGAAAAATAGACTTCTTGAGACTCTCAAGCAGAAGAAGACATATCTTTTATACAAACAAAGCGAGCTTGAAGAAGAGATTAAAAAAGAAGAAGAGTTAATTCAAAAATTGATAGAAGAGCAGCGCAAGAAAGGAATTTACGCAGGAACTTTCATCTGGCCGGTTATTGGCCCCGTAACATCAGAATTTGGCATGAGATTTCATCCTATTTTACATATTATGAGAATGCATGATGGTATTGATATTGCAGTGCCAACAGGGACACCCGTAAAGGCATCTGCTTCTGGCACAATCATTGCAACAAAATGGCTTGAGGGATACGGGAATGTTGTAATTGTTTCGCATGGTCAAAACTTTTCAACCCTTTATGCTCATCTCAAGAGTTTTGCCGTAAAAGAAGGCCAGGAAGTTAAACAAGGACAAGTTATTGCGTATTCTGATAATACCGGGTGGTCAACAGGTCCACATCTTCATTTCTCAATCTATAAGATCGATCCAGAAACTGGAAAATCTATGCCTGTTAATCCGAGAAACTATTTGCCGTAGTTATCTTATTACAGGATATTGAATTTTTCTCCTTTTGTTTTCTGGAATGACATTCCACCAAACCCAGATTATAAATTGGCGTAAATATCCAACTTTGTCAAATCTACGAGTTGATGTATAAACTTTGTCAGTCCAAAGATAATAAAACTTGCCAAACCTTTTTGCATTCTTAATAAGGGTCAAATCTTCGTTAAATGTTAGAGATTCATCAAATTTTATTTTTCCGAACACATCTTTTTTTACTATTTGTATGGACATAGAACTTTGGCTTACCCATCTTCCAAAGTTATAAAAATTAAACCACGCTCTTGCTTTGAATGAATTATCAAGCGGTTTTAGCGAAGTTACAATTATTACAGCATCCTTCCTCTTTTTTACAAAATCGTCCAATTCTTTGAGAAAATCCTTATGTAGATGTGTGTCAGCATCGAGAAAAATTAACCATTCTGAATGCTCATCTGTAAGGCTTGCACCAATGTTTTTTGCAATTGATACACCACTTGTTTCAAGCTTTAGTGTGAGCAATTTTATCTTTGTATTTTTCACAAACTCTTCGATTAGTTCATTTGTTTTATCTTTTGAGCCATTTTCAACGACGATTACTTCATATTCTTTTTGCGGGTAATCAAGATTCTCCAAGTTACTCAATGTTTCAAATATATAAGCTTCCTCATTATGGGCAGGAATGATAATCGAAAAAAAACGTTTGTTTCTCCATTGCATCAAATTATAAGGAAATTTTCAAAGAAAAGAAAATTTTCAGAAATTGACTATATTTTAATTTTTGGTAAAATATTTTTACGCCATAAATATTTTGCGTAAATGTTTAGTTTAAAGAGGTGAATTATGCAAGATTCTGAAATGTACATAAAACTTTTAAAAGAAGTTATTGATAATAAGTACAGATTGATACAGGTTCTTATTGAGGAAGGACAAAAATTGTACAAGTTAAACCCAACTGTTTATAACCCGTTCTATGCTTCTGAGTTCATATATAGGGTGCAGGAATATCTTTTGAATAAGGAGAAAGGAAATAGGGAATAAAGTACTTCTTGCTGTAACTGGTGGAGTTGCAGCGTACAAATCACTTGAAATTCTAAGGCTCCTTGTAAAGAAAGGCATAAACGTTAAAGTAGTTATTACAAGGGGCGGAGAGAGATTTGTTACACCTTTTTCTTTTCTTTCACTTGGCGCAGAAGAGGTATATACAGATAACGACCAATTTTCTATTATTAACGGGTCTTCTATACACCTTGCACTTTCAAGGTGGTCAGACCTAATTGCAGTTGTTCCTGCTACCGCTGACTTTATTGCAAAAGTTGCTTCAGGAATTTCTGATAGTTTGCTTTTGACTACACTTCTTGCTTCGAAGAAACCTGTGATTGTTGCTCCTTCGATGAATGAGAACATGCTTCTTCATCCTGCAACCCAGAGAAACATTGAAATTTTAAAAGGCTTTGGCTATAAAATTATAGAGCCAGACGAAGGGTTTTTGGCGGATCTTGCAAAAGGTAAGGGTCGTCTTAAAGATCCAGAAGACATTTTTGAAGAAATTCTTGTTGAGTTAACTCCGAAGAAATTGAAAGGATTAAAAGTGCTTGTAACATGTGGTGCAACAAGAGAATACATAGATCCAGTTAGATTTATTACAAATGGTTCTTCTGGCAAGATGGGTATAGCGTTTGCAAAAGTTGCAAGAAGGTTTGGAGCGGACGTAACATTAATTGCAGCACATACCACAGAAAAATTACCAATGGGCATGAAGATTTTGCGGGTTGATAAAACTGAGGAACTCTTTGAAGTAGTTACAGATGAAGTAAAGAAATGTGATTTACTCATTATGGCGGCAGCACCTTCAGATTATAGACCAGAAGAAATGCTACATAACAAATTACCGAAACTTCCTGAACTAACCATAAAACTTGTTTCAACTGTTGATGTTTTGAAAGAAGCATCGAAATATAAAGATAACAAGATATTTGTTGGCTTTGCGCTTCAAACAAATAATATTATTGAGAACGCAAAAAAGAAATTAGAAGAAAAAAATCTTGATTATGTTTTAGGAAATTCGATAGAAAATATTGGAAGCGATTTAGGTAAAGTTATTCTGATGGATCGATTCGGAAATATTAGTGAATTTGAAGGTGACAAGGAAAGTATAGCAGAGTTTGTTTTGTCAAAAATATTTAAATTTTAATTAGGAGGTTAAAATGGTAAGAAATGAGAAAAAGCGATTTGTAACAACAGAATCAGTTGCAGAAGGTCACCCAGATAAACTTGCAGATCAGATCTCAGATAAAATTTTAGATGAAATTATAAAACAAGATCCGAATGGTCGTGTTGCTTGCGAAACTTACGTAACACATGGCCTTATAATAGTTGGTGGAGAAATTACAACAAGTGCATGGGTTGATATTTCGGAGATTACCAGACAAACTGTAAAAGAAGTTGGTTATACTTCGCCAAAATATGGCTTTGATTATAGAACTTGTGCAGTCCTTAATGCAGTTGGAAGACAGTCCCCCGACATTGCAAGAGGAGTAGATAAAGGTGGTGCAGGTGACCAGGGAATCATGTACGGTTATGCAATTGATGAAACACCTCAACTTATGCCTCTTCCAATAATGCTTGCACATGGCTTAACGCAAAAACTTGCCTCAGTTAGAAAATCAGGTGAACCGAAAAATCTTGCACCATTCCTTGGCCCGGATGGGAAAGCACAAGTTACCCTCAAATATGAAGAAGGAAAAGCAATTGAAGTGACTGATGTTGTTATCTCAACACAACATACAGAGGAACTCCTTGATCCAAGAACAGATGAAATGAGCAATGAAGCAAGACAACTCATCATAGAGCATATTGCAAAACAAGTGATTCCTTCCCATCTTCTCACACCGAACACAAGATACCATATTAATCCGACAGGAAAATTTGTTGTAGGTGGTCCTCAATCTGATACTGGCATGACGGGAAGAAAACTTGAAGTTGATACCTACGGTGGTCTTGCGCCACATGGTGGTGGTGCCTTCTCTGGAAAAGATCCCACAAAAGTTGACAGATCCGCAACTTACATGATGCGTTATCTTGCAAAGAATGTAGTAAAGGCTGGTATTGCAAAAGAATGCCTTATACAAGTTGCATATGTTATTGGTGAAACACAACCAGTATCCTTTATGGTTGATACCTTTGGCACAGGTATAGTACCTGATTCTGAGATTGAGAAGGTGCTCCTTAAACTTGTTGATCTTTCTCCTCTTGGGATAATAAAGCATCTTGATTTAAGGCGTCCTATATACCAAAAAACAGCAGCATATGGACACTTTGGTCGTGAAGAACCTGAATTTACTTGGGAGAAAACTGATTTAGTAGATGCAATAAAAGCAGAATTAAGAATATAATGAGTAAATTTGTGGGGGTCGCAATAGAGGATGCATATCTTCCTTTTGATCTTTTATTCTATGAGGCCCCCGATTTTTTAGATGTTGAGGTTGGTTCAAGAGTCCTTGTACCCTTTGGTAAAAAGAATAAGCCAAAACTTGCTTATGTCCTTAAAATTGTCGATACTCTTCCTTATCAATTATCTCAGGATCAAATAAAAAACGTAATTTCTGTTGTAGAAAAGAATCTTTTCTCTAAGGAAATTGCAAAACTTTTGCTTTTTGTTTCTGAGAATTTTCTCATACCGATACATTCACTTATAAATAAGATTTACGGAACCTATGTTGAGGGAGAATTAGTTCCAATTATAAGTGTAAATGACTTAAAATTGTTTTCCGAATTTAGAGATTCCCTAAAATCTCAAGATAAGAAAAATATTTGCGATTTGCTCCTTGAGGCATCTCCCATTCCGTTAAGTCGACTAAATGAAAAATCTAAAGTCAAAGTGAGTTACTTAAAACAATTTTTAAGGGAGATGGATAAGAAAAACCTTATAAAAATTGAATACAAGCTTCCATACCCATTAAATAAACTGCTTGTGATTAAAAATGAAGAACTTTTTGAAGAGTTAGTTCACAAAAAAGGTGTTTTTAAATCTGTTAAAAATGTACTCCTCCGAATTAAGAAAAATGGAGCTATCCAATATGGCGAGGCTATATATAAAATAAGAAATGGTTTAGCAATTTTGGAATCACTTCTAAAAGAAGGAGTTATTGAAGAAATTGATGAAAATGATGAAAATGATGAAAAAATATTTCCCTTGATAATTAGAGAAAATCCTAAAAGATTGATAATTGATGGTGGAAATTTAAAGGAAAGAGTTTCCTATATTTCTAATTTGGTAAAAAGTGAAATTCATGAAAGTGAGAGTGTATTAGTTGTTGTAAATGAAATCGCTCTAATTAAAAGGCTAAGTGAACTTTACGAAGGCAATTTTCCCGGATTAGTATTTGGGTATACAGGCAAAGAGAAAAGTGAGATTAAAAGGCAGTTAAGATTAGGTAAACGCATCATTATTTCAACGCCATTTTCTTTATTTACAGATATGCCCAATTTACGGTTCATTGTTGTTGAAGATGCTTCGTCAAAATATCATATCCCTCATGAGTACCTTCAGTTTGATACAAGGATCGTTGCCTATAAAAAGAGTGAGCTTGAAAATGCTTCTATTATTTTTTCAACTTATTCAATAGATGATATAATTTACTATTTTCAAAAAGAAAAAGGATTTGAACTTGTCGAGATTAAAAATCTAAAAAAACAGAATAAACGAATCATAGATATGAGAAGAGAGTTAAAATCGGAAAACTTGTCGCCACTTTCTCGTTATCTTGAAAGCAAAATTAAAAAAGCAATATCATCAAATGGAAATGTTGCACTTATTCTAAATAGAAAACCTTATTCTACTTTTATTGTTTGCGGGGAATGCGGATACGTTCACAGGTGTCCTGTTTGCGAAAGTCCTCTATATTTTGATAAAGAAATGAATTTACTTTTCTGTCCTGTTTGCGGGCACACTGAAGAACCAATTGAAAAGTGTCCTCGCTGCGGAAGTTTGTCCTTACTTTATTTAGGTTATGGTATTCAAAAACTTTCTAATTCTCTTAGAAATGCATTTAAGGATACGAATCTCGTTGTTATCGAAGGCGGAAGCGAAGTAATTTATGATTCAAAAAAATTTGAAAAGACAATTTTTCTTGGCACTGAAGCAATGTTCTCGCATTTAAATTTTGAAAATATAAGTTTTTTAGCATTTGTAAGTGCAGATACATTTCTTAACGGAAGCGAAATTAATACGTCTTTTGAAGCTTTAAAATATTTAAGAGAAGGTGCTTTTGAAACTTATCCAAATGATATTTTTATTCAAACATACGAAATGGAAAACTACATAATTGAAAATTTCAAAAAAGATGATGAGTTGGAGTTTATTAAACTTGAATTATCTTTTAGAAAGGAGTTAAATTATCCTCCCTTTGCTTTTCTTTATGAGTTTCGATTAAATAGTAATGATATTTACCCTATATTTAAAATACATGTGCAGGATACAAAAATTTATGGCCCTGTGAGGAAGCTATACCAAAATGAAAATGTATATGAATTAAGTATAAGAACGCAAATTATACCTAAGGAACTTTACAGTATTTTTACAGACTCTTTCTGCAAAAAAATTATTGGAGCAAGAGTTTTTCCTGCCCCAATAATCGTAAATAGAAATCCTGAAGATTAACTATCTTGTGCCAAGCACTACCTGAAAATCCATAAGTTTTCCGTTTCTTGAAACAGTTACTGTTATTCTGTCGTTTGGTGAGTAGTTTCTTATTGTTGAGATAAGGTCATCAGCAGTTTTAATTGTCTTTCCATTTACTGCCGTAATGATATCGTATTTTCTAATGCCACCCATGTAAGCAGGTCCACCGACTACAACATCAGCTACAAACGCCCCTTCGGTATAATGGATATTATAGGAGTTTGCAAGTTCCTGCGTCATTGTTGTAACCTGTACACCAAGGTATGGCCACTTTACTGTGCCTGTCTTTAAGATACTATCTATAACTTTCTTTGCAGTATTTGAGGAAACAGCAAACCCAAGCCCTTGTGCGTTTTGATAAATCATGGTATTAATTCCTATGACTTCACCTTTGAGGTTTACAAGTGGACCACCACTATTTCCCGGGTTGATTGCTGTATCTGTTTGTATTACACCATACATTGTGCTATCGCCTGTGTCGATATTTCTTTCAACGGCAGAAATAACCCCAAATGTAACAGTATGGTCAAGACCATATGGGTTTCCAATTGCAACGACGAACTCTCCAACTTTTAATTTTGAAGAGTCTCCTAATGTTGCGGTAGGAAGGTTTGTTGCGTTAATTTTTACAAGAGCAAGGTCTGATGTCGGATCTGACCCTAAAACTTGTCCTTTGTAAGTTTTTCCATTGCTAAGTGTTACTTCTATTTTCGTTGCATCTGCGATGACATGATTATTTGTAAGAATCAATCCATCTTCTCTTATTATAACTCCTGACCCGAGTCCTTGTTGCGGAATTACTTGCAAAAAGAAGGGTGAGACAACTTGTGTTGTTGATACAATTCTTACAACCGCAGGAGAAATTTTATTTGCAACCTCCTCGACTTGATTTTGTATGTCTATTAAATTTGTAGGAACCTGGACAGTTGTTTGATTTGATCCTGTTGATGCTTGTGAGGTTTGGTTTAAAACCCATGGGAAAAGCGTAGGGTTTTTGAAAACAATAAATGTACCAAAAATACCACCAATGATACTTCCAATGATAATACCCACAATAAGATAAACTATCCAACTTTTTCTCTCTTGATGTTCAAACTCTTCCATAATTTCACCTCCAACAACACAATTCTAAACATAAATTGTGAAGAAATTATGAAGAACTATTCTTCAAGCATTTTTTCTTTT
The DNA here is from genome assembly GCF_000284335.1 of Caldisericum exile AZM16c01. Taxonomy (NCBI): domain Bacteria; kingdom Pseudomonadati; phylum Caldisericota; class Caldisericia; order Caldisericales; family Caldisericaceae; genus Caldisericum; species Caldisericum exile. The sequence continues at coordinate 1,020,825 of NC_017096.1, read as the reverse complement.
ATTTCTTTTACAGCCTTATCTATTTTTATACGTAGAAATCCGAGGTTAACTTTTCTGCTTGATACCACTGCAAGAAATCCATTTCCAATCGAAGAAAAGATAATAAAATCCATCTCGGTTTCTATGAGTACATGTTTTACTTTTCCTGAACCAAGCACCTTTGCTGTGGTTACGCTATTCCGGAAACTTGTCGCACACATGCCTGCAACTGCATCTGGATCAAGATCCTGTGGGAGATTTGCTTCCACTATTAAACCATCTGTGCTTACAATTGCAACCCCTCTTACGCCTTCAACTTTTGAAAGTTCATTTAGTATCGTGTCCATTCGACCCTCCTTTTCCCTGCATTATCTCAATACAATGAGGTATTGCTTCTTTTATTACAAAAAGCGACTCTATTGCACCTCTTGGATTACCTGGAAGATTTATAATTAATGTATCATTTCTAATACCTGATATTCCCCTTGAAAGAATTGCAGTTTTTACTGTCTTAAAAGTTCCCATTCTCATTGCTTCAGAGAATCCAGGCAATTCTTTTTCTATTACATCTTTAGTTGCTTCAGGTGTTACATCTCTTTTTGCTGGACCCGTTCCTCCGCTTGTAAGAATGAGATCAACCTTCATGGTATCTGCATAGTAAATCATCTTTTCTCGTAATAAATCTCTTTCGTCAGGGACAATCGATGCGTCGACCATTTCCCAGCCTGATTCTTCTATGAACTGTTTTAGAAGCGGAATTGTTTCGTCTTTGTTTATACCCTTACTTCTTGTGTCACTTGCAATGATTACCGCAACTTTCAGTTTTAAATTTCCCATATACTAATGATAGCAAAAATTTTCAATATTCAAATATAATTTTATATGGAATATTTTAAAACCATCGCAACAATTTTTGAGTGTGATTCAACGATGGATTTTGCCAGAACTGTCAAATATCTAATAAATCCTCCATTTGTGGTAAGGTCGTATATTCAAAGATCAGGACGTGGTCAGTATGGAAGAGTTTGGAGTTCTTCATTAGGCGGTCTGTATTTTACGGAGGTACTGCATTTAGATAATATTCTTGGGTTTTCTACTTTTCTTTCAATACCTATCATTAGAGTTCTTAAAAAATATGTTAATGATGTCAAAGTGAAATGGCCAAATGATATTGTTATTGGGAGAAAAAAACTTGCAGGGATACTTGTAGAAAAAAGTGATTTTGTTTATTCAGGAGTTGGTATAAATATCTCAAATGAAATTGATAATGAATTTATCAAAACTTCTACACGTTTATCTGACTATGCAAAAGTTAACGAAACTGATTTGTTTTACGAAATTTTAGAGGAAGAGGAAAGAGTAATTGGCGAATTTTTTAAAAACGGCTTTAAAAATTTCGTAAAAGAATACAACGAAAATCTCGTCTTTTTAAGGAATGAAATTGAAGTAGAGTCAAATGGAGTTATCAGAGGGATTGTTGAAGGTGTAGGAGAGTATGGTGAACTAATTTTAAGAACAAAGGATAAAATTGAGAAAATATTTAGCGGGACGATCCTTAACTTCTATAAATAATCTTTCAAAAATTTGTTAGAAATTTAACATTTCTTATTGATTTATGGTTTGAAATGTGTTATAATTTTTATGTATTTTTTCAAAAATCTATGGGAGGTAGATATGTCTATTGAGGACAAATTAAAACAACTTGAGGAGAAGAAAAGTAAAATTAAAAATCTAGATCCTCAAGCCGTGGAAAAGCAACATGAAAAAGGTAAACTCACTGCACGTGAACGAATTGATTTGCTTGTTGATCCAGGAACCTTTGAAGAGTTTGATCCATTTGTAAAAACACGCTCAACCTATTTTGGATTAGACAAAAAATTTATTCCCGCTGATGGAGTTATTACAGGTATTGGTTTAGTAAACGGAAGGAGAGTTGCACTTTATTCTCAGGACTTTACTTCTCTTGGCGGTTCTCTTGGGGAGATGCATGCACTTAAAATCGTTAAAATGCAGGAACTTGCTTTAAAACTTGGCATTCCTTTTATTGCAATGAACGACTCGGGCGGAGCAAGGATCCAAGAAGGCGTTGATTCCCTTAGAGGTTATGGGGATATCTTTTTGAGAAATGTTAGAGCATCAGGCGTAATTCCTCAGATTTCTGTACAGTTAGGCCCTACTGCAGGTGGTGCAGTTTATTCTCCGGCACTTATGGATTTTATCATTATGACAGAGAAGGCAACAATGTATATAACAGGTCCTAATGTAGTGGAGGCAGTGACTGGGGAAAAAGTTACTCATGAGCAATTAGGCGGTGGAATCGTTCACAATGAAAAAAGTGGTGTTGCCCATTTCCTCGCGAAAGACGATGAAGATGCAATAAATACCGTTAAAACACTTCTTTCGTATCTACCTGATAATTATCTTCAAGATCCCCCAATTGTAGAAACATCAGACTCTCCAAATCGTGAAACTCCATCAATTCTTGAAATTGTGCCTGACGAACCAAATGTGCCTTTCGATGTGAAAGATGTTGTAAAAGAAGTTGTTGACGAAAATTCATTTTTTGAAGTTCATGAAGATTTTGCACGAAACGCAGTTGTTGGTTTTGCAAGAATCAATGGCCGAACCGTAGGAATTGTTGCAAATCAACCAGTATATCTTGCAGGTGTTCTTGATATAAACTCATCAGATAAAATTGCTCGATTTATAAGATTTTGCGACGCTTTCAATATCCCTCTTATTACTTTTGTTGATACTCCAGGGTATATGCCAGGCACTGCGCAGGAGCACGGGGGGGTTATAAGACATGGTGCCAAAATTCTCTATGCATATTCAGAAGCAACAGTTCCTAAGATAACAATTATTATGAGAAAAGCCTACGGTGGCGCATATATTGCAATGTGCTCAAGACATCTTGGTGCAGATGTTGTATTTGCTTTCCCTCAAGCAGAAATTGCAGTAATGGGTGCAGATGGTGCAGCAAATATAATATTTGCGAAGGAAATTAATGCTGCAGAGAACCCTGAAGAAATGAGAAAGAAAAAAATCGAAGAATACAGAGAGCAATTTTCAAATCCCTATCTTGCAGCGGAACGTGGTTATGTGGATGATGTAATTAATCCAAAAGATACAAGAAAAGCCATTGCTTATATGCTTGATTTCCTAAGGAGCAAACACGAAGAGCCAATTCTAAAGAAGCACGGAAATATTCCTTTATAGGAGGGCTTATGAATTCTCAAATAACTGAAGGACTCCTGCTTGGATTATATGGAATGGGTTTAACCATTTTTATTCTTTTCTTATTGGGTTTGGTAATATTCCTTTTTAAGTTTTTGAAATTAAGCCCAAAAGAAAGTGTTGAAACCTTTGAAGAAGAACTAAAAAGTATTTCAAATGAAGCATACGGAGAATTAACTTCTAAAAAGATGGTTGCTTTAAGTGTTGCTCTTGCTAAATACTTTAGTGAGAAGGGAGTAGCGTCAGAAGTGAAAGTTTCACGAGTAACACCTACTTATATTAAATCAATAAAGGAGAAGAGGTGGAAAAATGGGTAAAATTTATAAAATAAGAATAGATTCAGAAGTTTACGAAGTAGAAATAGAAGAAGTAATCAAAGAGGCAACGCACAGAGTTTATAGAGAAGTTAAAGCGACTGAGAAGGTTCAACCAAAAGAAAATATCAAAGAAACAGCGCCAAAAGAATCAGAAGTTATAAAAGAAGAATCAAAAGAGGAAATAATTGAAAATAACGTTGAATATGTGTTAGCACCCCTTCCTGGAAAAATCTTAAAAGTAATGGTAAAGCCTGGAGATGTTATTAAAAAAGGGAGTGTGCTACTTACAATTGAAGCAATGAAGATGGAAAATGAAATTTTTGCGGGTTTTGATGCAAAAGTGGCCGATGTTTATGTTAATCCCGGAGATAAAGTTGAGACAAATAAGAAGTTGTTAAAGTTAGTGAGGTAGATATGGGTGGAATTTTAAACATATTGTCTCTTTCCGGTTTTAATGCGCTTACCATAAAAGAAGTAATAATGATTATTATTGCGCTTGTGCTAATTTATCTTGCAATCTTTAAAGATGCTGAACCACTTTTGCTTCTTCCAATTGGCTTTGGTGTGCTTCTTGCAAATCTTCCCCTCTCAGGCATTACTGATCCCCCAAATGGTTTCTTCTATATTCTCTATAAATCACTCGTAGAAACCGAGCTTCTTCCAATAATTATTTTTATGGGTATTGGCGCAATGACTGATTTTGGTCCACTCATTGCAAATCCATGGACTGTACTTATGGGAGCAGGTGCACAACTTGGTGTATTCTTTGCATTACTTTTTGCACTTCTTTTTGGGTTTAACATAAAAGAGGCTGCTTCAATTGGGATTATTGGTGGAGCGGATGGACCAACTGCAATTTACACAACAGTGAAACTTGCACCACACTTGTTAGGTCCAATTGCTGTTGCTGCATACACATATATGTCTTTGGTTCCGATTATTCAGCCACCGATAATGAGGCTTCTTACTACTAAAAAGGAGAGAAGTGTTGTTATGGAGCAACTTCGTCCTGTTTCAAGATTGGAAAAAATTATATTCCCTGTAGTTGTAACAATCCTTGTAGGTCTTTTGTTCCCACCAATAGTTCCCCTTATTGGTGCATTAATGCTTGGGAATCTTTTTAGAGAATCTGGTGTTGTTGAAAGACTTACGCACACTACCGCAAATGAGTTAATTAATATTGCAACTATTTTTCTTGCAACAACAGTTGGATCTACGATGAAAGGAGATACATTCCTCACGTTAAAAACCATCGAGATAATTGTTCTTGGCGTAGTGGCATTTGGTGGGGGAACTATTGGAGGGCTCCTTATAGGAAAATTGTTCTACATCTTTACAGGTGGCAAAGTTAATCCTCTTATTGGCTCTGCTGGTGTTTCCGCGGTGCCTATGGCTGCAAGGGTTTCTCAAAAAGTTGGACAAGAAGAAAATCCTGGAAACTTCTTACTCATGCATGCAATGGGCCCCAATGTATCAGGGGTAATTGGTACTGCAGTTGTTGCAGGAATTCTTATAACACTTCTCACGCACTAAGTATTTGTATTGTTAAGTTATAAAGCGGAGGAATTACCTCCGCTTATTTTTTTATTCGCAAGTCTAAACCTCAAATTGACACTGTTTGCATAACTTACACTCTCATCTCCCATTTTTATTCTTGCCTTATCAATAGCGCTTGCTAATTTTTCATTTTTGTCTTCATGGTGCTCAAAGAGTGTATAAGGTATGTGGCTTAAGTGTCTTGCTGTAACACCGAGAAGGCGCACTTTTTGCCCGTTGTAAATTTCAAAAAATAAATTAAGCACTTCCGAATAAATTTGTGAATCGAGGTTTGTTTTTGGAATATTTTTACTGTGTGAGAATGTTGAAAAGTCCTCATATCTTATTGTAAGAGTAATTCTTTCTGTAAGCAAATTTTTCAGCCTTAATCTGTAACACACGTTTGAAGATAATCGTCTTAAAACGCCTTTTATAATTTCTATATCATCTGTATCAAAATCAAGAGTCGTAGAATTTCCAACTGATTTTTCTTCTTCTTTTTCAAATTCGGCTATAACCTCTGAATTGTCAATACCGTGTGCTGCGTTATAGATAAAAACGCCATAAGTGTGGAAGACCTTAATAAGCTCATTTAACTCGATTTTTTGAAGTTGTTCAATCGTTTCTACATTGAATTTTTTCTTTAAGGCTTCCTCTATTTTCTTTCCCACTCCTGGGATTTTTGATACTGGAAGTTTTTTAAGAAAATGGTCCGCCTCCTCTTTTCTAACAACGAGCAATCCGTTTGGCTTTGCCTCTTTTGACGCAATCTTTGCAACGAGTTTATTATAACTTATCCCTATGGTTGAAGGAAGCGAAAATCTTTCAAAAATTTCTTTTTTAATATTAATTCCAATAGTTCTTGCTTCTTCATAATCCTTTGCCTTATATGTAAGATCTAAGAATGCTTCGTCAATTGAGAACCTTTCGACATTCGGTGCATATTTTATAAGTATTTCGTAAATGCCATCGGAAATTTTTTCATATAGGTTCGCATCGCCTTTCACTAAAATAAGGTCAGGGAACAATTTGAGTGCTTCTTTAACAGGCATTCCTGATTTAATTCCGTAGGCTCTTGCTTCGTATGAGGCCGTTGCAATGACAGACCTTCCATCTGGGTGATTTGTTACACCTATGGGCTTTCCTTTAAGCCATGGTCTTCTTACCTGTTCTATGGATGCAAAAAACGCATCCATGTCGATGTGCGCAATAATTTTTTCCATACACTAAATTATACGAAAAAAATTTCGTATGTCAAGTTTAGCTTTTAAGAGTAATTGATTTTAATGTGATATATACTAAAATTAATTAGGAATAAAAATTTTTAAGGAGGAAAAAATGGATACTGTAAGTGCAATTCTGAATTGGCTTTTCTGGATTTTTATAATCTTGTCAATTCTATCTCCTATATTCCAACAGAAGAACCTTGAACTTCAGAGACTTGATCTTATAAGGAAATTTGAGCAAAAAAGAAAATCAAGAGTTATTCTTCTTATTCACAGGCAAGAAACTATGAGTTTGCTTGGGATTCCCATAAGTAGATATATTAGCATTGAAGATTCCGAAGCGATTTTAAGGGCAATAAGGCTTACACCACCAGAAATGCCAATTGATATCATTCTTCACACCCCTGGCGGTCTTGTTCTTGCAACGGAACAGATTGCGCAGGCACTTGTAAGGCATAAAGGGAAGGTAACTGTTTTTATTCCTCACTACGCAATGAGTGGTGGAACAATGCTTGCTCTTGCATCTGATGAGATTGTAATGGATGAGAACGCTGTGCTTGGACCAGTTGACCCACAAATTGGTAATTATCCTGCAGCTTCTATAATAAAAGTTGTTGAGGAAAAGAATAAAGATAAAATTGATGACGAAACGCTTATACTTGCAGATATCTCAAAAAAGGCGATGGCCCAAGTTAAGGAATTTGTTAAAAAATTACTACTTTCAAATGGAAGGTCAGAAAGTGATGCAGAGAGAATTTCAACCATGCTAACAGAAGGGCGCTGGACTCATGATTATCCAATTACTTTCGAAGAAGCAAAGGAAATTGGGTTAAATGTATCTTCAGAAATGCCTCGTGAGATTTACGAACTTATGGATCTTTATCCTCAAAACCCCTCAATGAGACCATCAGTGCAATATGTACCTCTTCCCTATAAAGCACCAGAAAGGAGCGCCCCTCAAAAGCCTCAAAAATGAGAGACGAAAATATAAGCATAACTGAAAGTGTTATTAGAATAGGTGTTGGTATTCTCATATTTGTGTTAGGATACAGAATAACCGATTTTGTGGGAAGATATGAAAGCGGGGGGTATCCTCGCTCTTCTTTTTACAATTTTGTTTTTAGATTTCACAATGCAATTCAAATAATTTGCTTTTTTGTTGGTTTCATCCTTTTCTTTACTGGTGTTACAAGGTTTTCTCCACTTAAGAAGATACTCTCTTTACGAAAATAATTCTTAAACCAAAAATTGAGATTACATAATAGATGCGAACTTTTCTAAATCCCAATTTTTTGAATGCATTTTGAGAAGGTGTATTGTTTTCCTCGATTTCTACATGAGCAACTTTGTATCCAAGATTGCGATATTTATCGAGAACATATTTTACCTCAGCATAGATAGAAGAAAGTCCTCTAAATTTTTCAAATGTGAAGCAATCGTAGAAATATAATTCTTGTTTGTTTAATTTAAAAAGGGAGAATTTGAAAGGACTATCTGAGAAGAAACAAAATGAGGCAAATTCGCTCTCTATAAATGTAACAACCATTTTGTGTTGGACTGCAAATCTAAATTTTAAGGCATTGAGTTTCTCCTCTCCAAAATAAAAAGAAAGTTTGTTTAGTATCTCATTTTTTACTTCGGAAAGACTTGCGTAAACAGCATGTTCAAACTTCGTATTTGTTTCAAATGTTTTTACTTTGTCCAAATTCAAGGTGTAATGGTAAATCTTTTTTATTTCAAGCACAATCTATTATAATGTGAAAGTGGACGAAATTTTAGAATTTTTTAGAGATGTAATTGATAAAACGATATCAAACCTACCAAAAGACCTCAAAGATAAGATACAAAATTTGGAGTTTATCATTTTAGATTATCCGACAGAAGATTTTCTTGAAAGTAATGGACTTAAAAATCAGACTCTTCTTGGACTTTATGTTGGCGTTCCTTTAAATAAAAGAGGAGCAAATTATAACTGGGTCTTGCCAGACAGAATTTACATATTTATGCAACCTATTATTTATTTTGCAAATTTGGAGCGTATTCCAGTTGAGGAAAAGATAAGAAAAGTTGTGCTTCATGAAATTGGTCATTATTTTGGGATGGGAGAGGATGACCTAAGATTGCCGTGTTGCCTCACGTAATTTTCTATATGAAATATTATCTGGTTGCCTCATCTAAATTATATATGAAATTATTCTGAGTCAAAGGAAAAATCAGTATATCTAAGTCTCTTTTAAGTAAAAGAGGATTTAGTGTTTCATACATTCTCCTGAGATTCTTCTTTATTTCTTCAGATACTAACTCACATTAAAGAATCCTTTGATAGGGTGTCTTGGGTTTGTCGTACTTCTTTAATACCTTACTCCCAATTCTTGTTTTCTCTTTTAGTTTCATTGAAGGTAAGAAAAAGTTCGTATAGAGCCTCAATGTATTGTAGAGTTCATTCATTATCTTCAGTTCCTCATCCGTATCATACCTTATGTATCCTACAGCCCTTCTTACCACAGAATAGTTCTTCTGTTCCACAAAGCAATTATCATTCTTTCTATAAGGTCTTGCCCTTGTAAATGTGATATGCTCTTTTTCACAATAATTCAATAGATGTGCATTGATGAATTCACTTCCATTATCTGAATCAATACCTTTTATTGAAAAAGGGAATCTCTTCCCAATTTCCTTTAATGCATTGAATGTCCATATCTGTGCTTTGTTTTTTTAATCTTTTGTAACCTGTGCTCTTTTTCAACAGGTTATTGCCTTTGTTTCTGTCCATCCAGTATGTATGTCAGTCACATCAAGGGAATAGAGAAATTCTCCTCTTAGATTACCTCCATTGTGCCATGCAAGGTCTACTTCAACAAAGCCTGGCTCTTTCTCATTCCATTCAGAGAATGTCCTTATCGGAATGCTATGCTTTAATAGAGTCCCAGGTTTAGTTAGTGTTTTTCCTTTCATCTTTAACTTAAACTTATCCTTTTCTTTCTTAAGCAACAATCTCTTGTAGCAGGACTTATTGAAAGCAACTTTTCTTTTATCTCTTTAGAGTAAGGGAACTCATTAAAGTTCTCTAAGATAGGTATTATTTCTTTCATATACACATTCAGTCTTTTCCCACATAGGTAATCCGACATCTTCCATAGATATACAAGGGCATCGAAGACTTCTTCACCGTATACCCTTTCCCTTTTTCTCTTCCTTATCTTAAGTCCTTTACCACTATACAGATCATCGCCTATGAATACAGTTCTTTTTCCATTTTCTAAATCAACAACAACTTTACTTCCATATGTTCTCAATACATATGATGCATAACATCTTGAGTATCCTGTGAGTTTCACAAATTCATCAAGCATCCTGCTTTTCTCTTTCTTCGTTACCTTTTGGTATATCGCTGCCTCCTCTTTTATCACAGCCTTTCTCTCTTTCAGGGATAGAATCATAAAGCCTCCTTCTTTCAGTTTCTTTAGAACTTCTTCTACTTTTTTCATTATTTTACCTCCATTTCCATTTTTGAATAGATTTTTATATGAGGCAACGATTCAATTTCATATAGATTTTTGATGAGGCAATTCGAAAACTTTCAAATTTTTCAAAAAAGTACTAAAATTTTTTAGAGTGATAAAAAATAGTTCAATTTAGGTTGTTAAAAATTCTTTCCGTTTTTCTTCAAATTCACGGAACTTTTTTCAAGGTTTTTGTATCTATTATATGAGAGGAAAAATTTTACAAAATTTATGCAGATTTTCTGAAATCCTCTTAAAAGGTATTGACAAGAGAGAGAGAGAGAGAGAGAGAGAGACGATAAAATATAGTGGAAGAAAAATTATAGATTTGAGGGAGAGAGAACTCAAGAGAAATAGTTTCAATATTTTCTTGAGTATTTGTTAGGAGCGGAATCTCCCTCGGAAGGGAAGGTGATGCACTTAAATGAGGGCAAGGCTCCGAAGAAATGGAGGTGAAAAGAGGAAAAAAGAAGAAAAGAATTTAAACACACTTTTAGCAAAAAAGTTTTGAAGTTTGTAATAGATAAGTAAAATTTAACAAAGGAGGTTAAAATGAATACGAAGTTTAGAATGTTTTTGACTGTTTTTATTGTTTTAGTTTGCATTTTTTCAACTTTAAAGATTGTGCATACAAGTGGGCAGGAAGGAGTGAAACAGGATTTGATTGTCACAGAACTTTCAAATGTTCTAAAGGAGTGGTACTATGGGGTTCGTTCAACTAGTTTTAAAAACATAACCGTCAATGTTTCTCAGGCGAATGATATTCAACCTGTAAAAATTGGAGATGGAAAGGCTGAAGCAGTTTTTTATGTAAAAGCAACAATGATTCCAAAAGCAACATTAGAAGAAGCATCACAATCTCCTTTCTTAAAAGGTATGCAAAGGTATCTGAATGAAAATAAAACAAAACTTACTCCCGCTCAAATTAAAACTGTGGAATTAGCAATTAAAGAAAAATACGATGCATTAAAAGACATGGTTAGTAAATTGCATGAAGAAAATGGGACTTTTAAGGTTGTATGTGGTATTACGTCTGAAGGAACAATCGATAAAAACAGTGTAAAGATTTTCTATGATGTTTCTGTTAAAGGGGAGGCAAGATGGGAAGATACAAACAATTCATTTGTTTCTTCTACATTCACATACGACGTAGAGGAGAAGAGAGGTTACACTGAAATTAAGGGTTTAATTGAGAAATTATATTCGTCAAATGTTTCTGCAAATCCAATTTCTCCCAATAGTGTTTATCAGAATCTTTACAACAGAACTAATGCTAAAAATTATGCTGACCTGTATACGAGTGAAGCTCTTCAGAGTAAAACTATTACTTGCTGGATAAACAATACACCAGTAGTTTCTCAATATACAGATATGAGTTATTGGAACAATTCACAATACCCTTTGACGAAGTATTCTAATGGCTACTATGAACAGTTAGCTTGTAATAATTGCGCTGACTTTGTTTCCCAGGCAATGTATTACGGTGGAATGGCTATAGATAATTATTGGAACCCTTCAATTAGAAAAACAGGATTTGGTGGTAAGTGGTGTTGGACTTTTGTTCCCGACCTTACAGACTATATGGTAAGTAGAGGTGATTGGTCTTCATGCTCATATAATAGCTTAGATATTGGAGATGTAGCTGTATTTTGGCGTTATAATCAATATGGCCAAATTGAAAGGTATCACGTTGCCATGGATGATTACTCCTATGGTTATTATGGAATCTATTATAACTATTTTGCAGCGCACACAAATGACGTGAAAAACCACTACTACGATTCATCAAGCAAATATCTTTATAAAGTTAGTTGCTGGAGATTTACACCATGATGACAAGAAAGACAATTATTCTGTTTTTAATTTTGCTCGTTTTGTTTGTATCTACTTCTGGGTGCAATAATAAGATAGAGGCACCCTCCGAGAGTTCCATCCCATTTTTAACATTCTCAGTTAATCAAAAAGCAGGTTATGTTGAGGCATATCTAAATTACTGGGATATCGCAAATGGAAAGATTTTACAGACAAACAAGGTTCTGTATATAGTTAAAGCTCAACCAAACCGTACTGATAAACCTGGAGTTTGGGATTGGAGCATGCCGGTTCACTATTTTGGTCCTCCTTTATCCTGGGATGGGGAAAGCTACATTTATCTTTCAAGTCAATATCATAATGTAAAAAACTCCTTCAATTTCAAAATCACAATGTTTGATGATCCAATAGATTCTGCTAAATTCGCTTCTGGCAAGGTAATTAAAGATTATGACCTCTTTAATTATTCACAGAATCTTCAGGTGCAAATGAAAAATGTTGGAGGTATCAACTATCTAAAGGAGAAATATAGCGATTTTACTTATCGAGTGTTTGATAACAATGGAAAAAAACTTATAGAAAAAGAAATTAAAATCTCCCTCTATAACGATGTATTTCATGGAGGTGTCGATATAGGAGAGGCCTGTCTTTATGAGAAGGATAAGAATGAGGTCAAACAACTTCTTCTCTATTATGATAGTGTAGGAATGGGACATTTTCTTATCTGTACGATTAATTTAGAGAAAGGCACATATGAGTGGAATGAAGTAACTGGCCTTAAAGGATGCATTCCATATATGAACCAATCAGAGGTATCAATTATTGAAGGTAAATTCTATGTTCCTTTGTGTGGTTGTTATATCGGCGTTATAAATCCAGATGATTATACTTGTAAACTTTTCGATCAGCAAGAAATATTTAAATCTTTATCTTTTTATAATGCCCCGATTTATTGTGGTGGATACCCAGCAATTCCGGGTGAGTATAAGGACTTTCTTATTCTTAATGGCACTGTAGATTACGGAGAGAAAACTAAAGACGAAACTCTATCAGAAAATTACAGACACCTCTGGATAGCGTTTAACACTAAAACAAATGAGATTGCTTCGATACTGGAGTGGAGTTCTCTTGAGCCCAAATTCATCGTTGTAAGAGACAGGAATGGAAAGGAGTTATCAAAAGTAGAAACCGATAAACTAATAAAAAATATTAGCAAACTTTATAATGTTAACGGAGAGTCCTATATTAAAGGCTTTTTCATCTTTGAAAATTTTGTTCGATTTCCACATAAAAATGGAGGTTAAGAAAGCAAAGTTTGCAACTACTCTTCGTGAATTTGTTGCTAAATTTATGAGGAATAATAAGGGAGGTAAATGTCTCCCTCAGATTGTATAACACATATTTGAGAATGCAGAAACTATCTAATTAAAAACTCACTTATAAGTTTAAACATTCTTTTAAGAATGGGAAAACCTAAAACTTAAATCAGAAAAAATTTTTAGAAATTCACTTTAAAATTTGCACAACCGTCATGACTAAAAACAATTGATTAAACTATTGTTAAAAGCATGCGAAAGGAATGTATATAAATAAAGTCTAAATACTCTTGCCTAAATGAAGTAAATCTCCAAATTCTCCTTGTATTTTTGTTGCTAAGACATAGGCTTTATATAGAACCCGCTTAAGAAGGACACAGGTTACAGAGGAATAAATTTAAGCACATATTAAAAAGAGTTTTCCTCTCCAAAACATTAAAGACAGGATAACTATGCTCAAAATACATAAAACAAACCAAACTTGCACCACACATTTAAATCAGGCTAAAATGTGAAAAAAATGCCTCAAAACCGTGTTGCCTCACATAATTTTCTATATGAAATATTATCTGGTTGCCTCATCTAAATTATATATGAAATTATTCTGAGTCAAAGGAAAATCAGTATATGATTTTCTCTCTTCTTTCTCTTTCCTTTCCATTTTCCTTATCTTTTTATCATATGCTTTTGAAAGTTCTTTTGAGATTTTATCTAAGTCTCTTTTAAGTAAAAGAGGATTTAGTGTTTCATACATTCTCCTGAGATTCTTCTTTATTTCTTCAGATACTAACTCACATTCAAGAATCCTTTGATAGGGTGTCTTGGGTTTGTCGTACTTCTTTAATACCTTACTCCCAATTCTTGTTTTCTCTTTTAGTTTCATTGAAGGTAAGAAAAAGTTCGTATAGAGCCTCAATGTATTGTAGAGTTCATTCATTATCTTCAGTTCCTCATCCGTATCATACCTTATGTAACCTACAGCCCTTCTTACCACAGAATAGTTCTTCTGTTCCACAAAGCAATTATCATTCTTTCTATAAGGTCTTGCCCTTGTAAATGTGATATGCTCTTTTTCACAATAATTCAATAGATGTGCATTGATGAATTCACTTCCATTATCTGAATCAATACCTTTTATTGAAAAAGGGAATCTCTTCCCAATCTCCTTTAATGCATTGAATGTCCATATCTGTGCTTTGTTTTTTATTGCCTTTGTTTCTGTCCATCCAGTATGTATGTCAGTCACATCAAGGGAATAGAGAAATTCTCCTCTTAGATTACCTCCATCATGACCAACAAGGTCTACTTCAACAAAGCCTGGCTCTTTCTCATTCCATTCAGAGAATGTCCTTATCGGAATGCTATGCTTTAATAGAGTCCCAGGTTTAGTTAGTGTTTTTCCTTTCATCTTTAACTTAAACTTATCCTTTTCTTTCTTAAGCAACCTATCTATTGTAGCAGGACTTATTGAAAGCAACTTTTCTTTTATCTCTTTAGAGTAAGGGAACTCATTAAAGTTCTCTAAGATAGGTATTATTTCTTTCATATACACATTCAGTCTTTTCCCACATAGGTAATCCGACATCTTCCATAGATATACAAGGGCATTGAAGACTTCTTCACCGTATACCCTTTCCCTTTTTCTCTTCCTTATCTTAAGTCCTTTACCACTATACAGATCATCGCCTATGAATACAGTTCTTTTTCCATTTTCTAAATCAACAACAACTTTACTTCCATATGTTCTCAATACATATGATGCATAACATCTTGAGTATCCTGTGAGTTTCACAAATTCATCAAGCATCCTGCTTTTCTCTTTCTTCGTTAACTTCTTGTATATCGCTGCCTCTTCTCTTATCACAGCCTTTCTCTCTTTCAAGGATAGACTCATAAAGCCTCCTTCTTTCAGTTTCTTTAGAACTTCTTCTACTTTTTTCATTATTTTACCTCCATTTCCATTTTTGAATAGATTTTTATATGAGGCAACGATTCAATTTCATATAGATTTTTGATGAGGCAATTCGATTGCTTGGCATTTATTGAATAATCTTTTATAATTTGTTTGGCATGAATTGAAAGGTGGTGGGTGATGGAAATCGAAAGTCATCCCATTCTTCAGTTTAAGAGAATGGGAAGTGTTAAATTTTCCTTCGAAGGAAGATCTGTCGAAGCCTATCAAGGCGAACCTGTTGCAATGGCTCTTTATAGAAATGGCATTGATGTATTCTCAGAAAGCCCTAAATTACACCGTCCTCGTGGTATATTTTGCGCTATAGGTAAATGTTCCTCGTGTCTTATGGAAGTGAATGGTATTCCAAATGTGAGAACTTGCATTCTTACAGCACAAGAGGGGATGGTCGTAAAAAGACAAAAAGGCTTTGGGGAATTACCAAAAAATATAGACAGATTTAGAAGCGCACAGACTCTTTATCCAACAGTCCTTGTAGTTGGTTCTGGACCTGCAGGACTTGAGGCTTCGATCACACTTAAAAAAAATGGAGTTGATGTGCTTCTTCTTGACCAAAACCCAAATCTCGGTGGTCAACTTATAAAGCAAACGCATAAATTTTTTGGTTCAAAAAAGGAAGGTGCAGGTACCAGGGGCATAAAGATTGCAGAGGAACTTATTAGCGAGTTAATTAGCCTCAATGTGAATTATATTACCAATTCGACAGTATTTGCATATTATCCGAACGAAAACCTTGCCCTTGCCTTTAAAGACAATCAACTTTTAAAAATCTATCCGAAATTTACAATATTTGCAATAGGTGCTTCTGAAAAAATGATTCCGTTTGAAGGGAATGACCTTCCCAATGTAATGGGAGCAGGTGCAGCACAAACACTTATGAATGTGTACGGAATTAAGGTTGGCGAAAATATTCTTGTTGTTGGTGCAGGAAACGTTGGCTTGATTGTGTCTTATCAACTGTTGCAAGCGGGAATGAAAGTAAAAGCGGTAATTGAGGCGGCACCTAAAATTGGAGGTTATTTTGTGCATGCAGCGAAGTTAAGAAGATTTGGAGTGCCGATATACACACAAACAACTATTAAAAAGGCGATGGGAAACGGAAGAGTTGAGAAAGTTCTGCTTGTAAAACTTAACGAGAACTTTGAAGAAACAGGCGAAGAGTTTGAAATGGATGTTGATGCAGTCCTTCTTGCAGTTGGTCTTCAGCCGTCTTATCAACTATTGGCGCAGGCAGGTTGCGAATTAAAATATATACCATCTCTGGGCGGATATGTGCCATTAAGAAATGCCGAACTTGAAACTACAAAAAGGAATATTTATGTTGCAGGAGATGTAACAGGTATCGAAGAAGCATCAACTGCAATGATTGAAGGAAAAATTGCGTCTTTTTCAATTCTTAAGAAATTAGGGTTTGATGTGGAAGGCTCATTAAAAGAAACGCAAAATGACCTTGAGCGCCTTAGAAGTAGTCCGTTTTCATTGAAGATAGTTCAGGGGCTTAAGGAGGTAATGTATGAGTGATTACCTTAGAACAGGCTTTATTACAAAAGAGGATATAATTAAAGATTTTCCAAAGCCTGAGCAAATTTCAAAACATCCTGTTGCTATAAGCGAATGCGTACAGGAAATTCCGTGTAATCCCTGTGTTTCCTCGTGCCCAACGGGTGCAATTTCAATGGAGAATATCAAAGATCCTCCAAAAATAGATTATAACCTTTGTATAGGATGTGGCAAATGTGTTATGGTGTGTCCTGGTCTTGCGCTTTTTCTTGTTCATAAAACCAGTTCAGAGTATGAGATTACATTACCATATGAAATGCTTCCTCTTCCAAAGGCAGGTGATTCAGTTTACCTGTTAAATAGAGAAGGCATAAGAGTTGGAATTGGTATTGTAAAAAAAGTTTTAAAGGTGGAAAAAGATACACAGTCATCGATAATAACAGTTTCGTTTGAAGAAGACGATCTTATTTATGAAGTAAGAAACATTGAGGTTATCCATGGATAAGAAAAACATAATTATCTGTAGGTGTGAAGATGTTACATACGAGGATATTATTGAAGCATATAAGGAAGGTTACAGAGATATAGAATCCTTAAGAAGGCACCTAAAAGTGGGAACTGGTCCTTGTCAAGGGAAGACGTGCATACCGCTTCTTCAGAGGATATTATTTGAATTAAACAAAGAGTTTCCTAATAATATAACAGTTCGTCCACCAGAAACGCCAATACCTTTCGGAATCTTTGTAAAGGAGAGGAAAGATGAAAAACTATGATATTTTAATTATCGGTGGTGGCATAACAGGGCTTTCAACTGCATACTACCTTGTAAGAAATGGTGTAAAGAGTGTTGCGATTATTGAAAAAAGTTATGTTGGATCGGGCTCCACAGGTCGGTGCGGCACGGGTATTAGACAACAATTTACAACAAGAGAACATATCGTTTTGATGCGTGAATCTGTAAAAATCTGGCAGTACTGGGAAGAAAGTTTGCCATTGCCAATTCATTTTAGGCAAGGAGGATATCTTTGGCTTTTACGAAGTGAAGAGGCACTCAATGAATATAAAAACCACGTAAGACTTCAAAACCTTTTTGGTGTCCCAAGTAGAATTATATCAAGAGAAGAAATTAAAGAGATTGTACCAGATTTAAACCTTGAAGGAATTATTGGTGCATCGTGGTGTCCTACCGATGGCTCTGCATACCCACAGGATGTGCTTGATTCATTAAGGGTTTTTCTTATAAATAGTGGGATCAAAATTTTTGATTATGAAGAGGTCTTGGATTTTGAACTAAAGAGCGGAAGAATTACCGAGGTTATTACAAATAAAGATAAATACTCTGTTTCTTCTGTTTTGCTTGCAACTGGATCTGACACGAAAAGGTTAGCAAATAAACTTGGAATAGATATTCCTCTTGAGAATTATAAGCACCAAATTGTGGTTTCAGAGCCTCTAAAAATTTTTCTTTCTCCAATGGTTGTTGACGGATCGCTTTATTTTACACAAACTTACAGGGGGCGAATCATAGGTGGGACTGATACAAATGAACCACCTCAGGAAAATCTTGATACAAGTTACGAATTCGTCGAAAAATTTTCAAATGAACTAATAAGAGTGTTTCCGAAACTTGCTTCAGTAAGGCTCATGAGGCAATGGGCTGGGTTTTATGTCGTGACTCCTGACAAACATCCTATCATTGGTGGAACTCCTATACCAAATCTCTACATTGGCACAGGTTATTCAGGACATGGGTTTATGCTTGGGCCAATTGTTGGGAAACTTCTTGCACACTACATAACCCATGGGATGTTCTTTCTTGAAGAGGCAAATAATCTAACTTTATCACGCTTTAAAGAAGGAAAGTTGATTATTGAAAAAGCAGTTATAGGGTAAAAATATTTGTATAATTTTTGTAAAAAATCTTGTATAAACTAAAAAGTTTTGTATAATTTATCAACAAAATATTGGAAAAAATGGACAGAGATATTTTAGAAAGTTATAAGGTTGTAGTTAAAGCATTAAAGGATTACTTTGGAGAAACTGTTGAAATCGTTTTGCATTCGCTTCTCGATGGACAGTCAAAAATCATCGCAATAGAAAATGGCGAAATAACAGGGCGAAAAGTAGGAGATTCCCTTACTGAAGCAGGAAAATATGTAATAGAGAAATTGAAAAATGGGCTTGAATATTTTGGTCCCTATGAAAGTCTTTCCTATAGAAGGAAGAAATTGAGATCAATCACTATCGGCATAAGAAACAAAAAGGGCGATTTAATTGGTCTATTATGTTTAAATATGGACCTTTCAGGTATTGAAGTAATGAATAAATTTACTTCTTACTTTCTTACTTTTGAAGACTCACAAAAAGAAATTTTGAATAAAATTACCACACTCAATTATGATGAAGCACTTGAAAAAACTTTCAATGAGGTTTACTCGGTGCTTTCATCAAAAAGTTCTACAAGTAGTATTGATAATTTTTCTGTTGTTTCTGAACTATATAGACGTGGTTTCTTTAAATTGAAAAATTCTGTAAATTTTGTTGCAAAGAAACTTAGTATTTCAATCTACACGGTCTACGCGTATCTTAGAAAATTAGAGAAAGGAGTTTAGGATGAATCTTCAGGAGTATCAATCAAGAGAATTTTTCGAAAGATTCGGCATCCAAGTAGTTGTTGGGGATGTTGCAAGCAATCCGGAAGAAGCATTAGGAATTGCAAAAAAAATTGGGCTACCTGTTGTTTTGAAGGCCCAGGTTTTAGTTGGAGGTCGTGGAAAAGCAGGTGGTGTAAAAGTTGCAAAAACTGAAGAAGATGTTTTAAAACTTGCAGGCGAAATTCTTTCAATGGAAATAAAAGGTTTAAAGGTTAGGAAATTACTTGTCGCAAAAGCAGTTAATATAGTTAAGGAATTTTACGTTGGGTTTACCGTGGATAGAGGAAGCAAAAAGAATGTTTTAATTGTATCAGAAGCAGGCGGTGTTGATATTGAAGAGGTTGCAAAAAATACTCCTGAAAAAATCTACAAAATTTATATTGATCCTATTATGGGTCTTTTTTCTTATGAAGCAAAGAAGGCCTCTTTGTTGCTTACAAGGGATATGAATATTGCACCCAAGATAGCAGACATCATTGAGAGATTATATAAGGTTTATATTTCACTTGATGCGAATCTTGCCGAGATTAATCCTCTTGCAGTGGTAGATAACAGCGTTGTTTTAGCACTTGATGCAAAAATTGTTATTGATGACAATGCGATGTTTAGACATCCCGAACTTGAGGACCTTAGAGAGCCTACAGAAGAAGAGAAGCTTGAACTTGAAGCAAAGTCAAAAGGTTTCACTTACATAAAGTTGAATGGAAATATTGGTTGTCTTGTAAACGGAGCAGGTCTTGCAATGGCTACGATGGACCTTATAAAGCTCTTTGGTGGAGAGCCTGCAAACTTCCTTGATATTGGAGGTTCATCTTCTCCCGATAAAGTTGCAAATGCAATTGAAATGATTACACGAGATAAAAACGTTAAGGCGATTCTTATAAACATTTTTGGTGGAATCACTCGCTGTGATGATGTGGCAAACGGTCTTCTAAAAGCACTTGATATGACAAAGGTTGATGTTCCGATAGTTGTAAGGCTTACTGGCACAAACGAGGACAAAGCAAAAGAGATACTTAAAGATACACCTCTTATTTATACCGATTCAATGGTTGAAGGTGTTAAAAAAGTTGTTGAAGTTGCAAATGCGAGGTGAGATATGAGCATTCTTGTTGATGAAAATACAAGGGTAATCGTTCAGGGAATTACAGGAAGAGATGGTTCATTTCACGCAAAGGCGATGCTTGATTACGGTACAAATGTGGTCGGAGGGGTAACTCCGTTTAAAGGTGGATCGGATGTCTATGGAATTCCCGTTTTTGATACAGTTGAAGAAGCCGTGAGACAAACAAATGCAAATGCAACTGTAATTTTTGTGCCCGCTAAATTTGCGGAAGATGCAATATATGAAGCAGCAAATGCTGGAATTAAACTTATAGTAACGATTACAGAGGGAATTCCTGTCCAAAGCATGGTTAGAGTAGTTGATTATGTAAAGAAGTTAGGTTTAAGACTCATAGGTCCAAATTGCCCTGGCGTTATTTCTGTAGGTAAAGCAAAACTTGGCATAATGCCTGGAAATATTTTTAAAAAAGGTAAAGTTGGTGTTGTTTCAAGGTCAGGAACACTTACATATGAAATTGTTAAGCACATATCTGATATTGGTTTAGGGGAAACTACTGCTGTTGGTATTGGTGGTGATCCAATTATTGGAATGAAATTCATTGATGTTTTAAAAGAGTTTGAGAGTGATCCTGAAACTGAGGCGATTGTGCTTGTCGGAGAAATTGGTGGAACTGACGAAGAAGATGCAGCAGATTATATTGAAAAGCACTTTAATAAGCCTGTTGTTTCGTTCATCGCAGGAAGAGCATCACCAAAAGGTAAACGTATGGGACACGCAGGGGCGATTGTTACCCCCAACACAAGAACGGCAGAAGAAAAGGTTGCGTATCTTGAGAGTAAAGGTATAAGGGTTGGTAAAACACCTGTTGAAGTTGCAGAGATTCTAAGGGAGATACTCAAAAATGGCGAAAAATAAAGTAATCATTAATAAGAATTTTTGCAAAGGTTGTGGAATTTGTGTTTCTGTTTGTCCTGCAAAGATTCTTCGAATTGGAGAGGATTTTAAAGTAGAAGTTGAAAATGAGGAAAAGTGCATGGGTTGTGGAATGTGCGAAGTATTCTGTCCTGATTTTGCGATTGTAATAAAGAAGGAAGTGAAAGTATGAAAGAAGTGGTAATTTCTGGTAATGAAGCAATTGCATACGGTGCAATTTATGCGGGTTGTAGATTTTTTGCAGGATACCCAATAACTCCATCAACCGATCTTGCAGAAAAAATGTCGTATCTTTTGCCTCTAAATGGTGGCGTTTTCATCCAAATGGAGGACGAACTTGGAAGTATAAGTGCAATAATTGGAGCATCTTTAGCAGGCAAGAAGGCAATGACTGCAACTTCAGGCCCTGGTTTTTCCCTTATGCAGGAAGGACTTGGTTTTGCAAGTTATTCAGAAATTCCTATTGTTGTTGCAGATATTGAGCGAGTTGGCCCATCAACTGGTATTCCAACGTATCCTTCGCAAGGCGATGTGATGCAAACAAGATGGGGAACTCATGGATCCCATCCTGTTATAGTATTCTACCCAAGTTCAGTTTACGAATCATATAAATTGACTGTTGAGGCATTTAATTATTCAGAAAAGTATAGAACCCCTGTTATTCTTCTTTCTGATGAAGTAATAGGTCATATGAGAGAAAAGGTAAGATTAGTAGAAGATTTACCTGTAATCGAAAGGCTGAAACCTAATGTATCAAAAGAAGAATATTTGCCATTCGATTCAAGATATGATGTTCCCCCAATTGCAAACTTTGGAGAGGGATACCGCTTTCATATAACGGGTTTAACGCATGATGAAACTGGTTTTCCAACTTCAGATCCTGAAAAGGCTGAAACATTAATTGAGCGCTTGCATCGAAAGATCTACAAAAATATGGATGATATTGGTAAATTTGAAGCATTTTATACAGAGGATGCGGAGTATCTCATTATTTCTTATGGGGCAACTGCACGAGGCGCAAAGGATGCAGTCATTGAACTTAGAAGAAAGGGTATTAAGGTTGGTCTATTTAGGCCAATAACTATTTGGCCTTCGTTAGAATTGCCTCTTAGGGAAATTGCAGATGGAAAAAAAGTTTTTGTGTTTGAAATGAATCTTGGTCAATATGTCTTAGAGGTTGAAAGGATTTTAAAGAGAGATGTTGTTTTCTTTGGAAAAGAAAATGGCGAATTAATTACGCCAGAGGAGATGGAATCATGTATACAGAAATCTCTTTAGAAAATTTGCGTGAAAATAAACTACCTCATATTTGGTGTGCAGGTTGTGGTAACGGTATTGTGCTTGGCGCCATTTTACGTGCAATAGAGCGCTCAAAAATTGACAAAGACAAAATTGTCTTTGTGTCAGGGATTGGATGTGCTGGGCGTTCTTCTGGCTATGTAAATTTTAATACTCTTCATACCTTACACGGTCGCCCTCTTGCATTTGCAACAGGCATTAAACTTGCAAATCCTGATCTTCATGTGATTGTTGCAACAGGCGATGGGGATCTTGCAGCAATTGGAGGTAATCATTTTATTCATACAGCAAAAAGAAACATTGATATGACTGTTATTGTTTTTAATAACTTCACCTACGGTATGACAGGAGGGCAAGTATCTCCTACCACACCGGATAAAGCCTATACAACAACTACTCCATTTGGGGAAATTGAGGAGCCGATGGATATATCATATCTTGCAGTTGCATCTGGTGCAACGTATGTTGCACGCGAAACAATTGCAAGCCCTTTTGTTTTAGAGAAATATATTTTGAATGGCATTATGCACAAAGGATTTTCATTAATTGAAGCTGTGTCCTCATGTGTTACCGAGTTTGGCAGACGAAACAAACTCGAGGATCCTGCAATATATATTAAATGGTTAAAAGATAAATCAATTCCATATAGTAAGACAAATGCTCTTTCCGTTAAAGACGGAATTGTTGTTGGAGAATTTATTAATGTAGAAAAAGAAGAATTTACTGAAAAGTACTACGAAATGGTTAAGAAGGTGAGAAATGAGGAAAGAGATTAGAATTGCAGGTTCTGGGGGACAAGGAATAATTTCAGCAAGTATTATTCTTGCAGAAGCATCTGGCATTTACGACGGGAAGAATGTTCTTCAATCACAGGTTTATGGTGCTGCGGCCCGTGGTGAAATGTCGAAAGCTGATGTAATTATTTCAGACGAGGAAATAAATTTTCCGGAAGTAAGGATTCCTGATGTTTTGATTGCACTAACACAGGATGCATATGATGAGTTCACAAAGTTTTTGAAGAGAGATTCAATTGTCATTTTAGATGAATTTTATGTGTACCATTTAGATGATAAGTTAAAAAATTTCCCATTTTCCATAACAAAAACTTCTGTTGATATAACTGGTAGACAAATTTCTGCAAATATAGTTGCACTGGGTATTTTGTCGGGGTTAACAGGAATCGTAACACTTGAAGCGTTAAAGAGGGCTGTTGTAGAAAGATTTAAAAATAGAAGCGAACCTAATATTAAGGCGTTAGAAAAAGGATATGAATTAGGAACAAAGGAGGCTATTAATGGAAAAACATTCTAAGTTATCGCAAAAGGTTGGTTTTTTTGCAGGCATCTTAATCTTTCTTATCGTTTTACTAATTAAAACACCTCAGGGGATGGAAGTAGGGGCAAAGATAACAATCGGACTTCTCTTGTGGATGGCTATTTGGTGGGCAACTGAAGCGGTGCCATTGCCAATAACTTCTCTTTTGCCTCTTTTAATTCTTCCACTTTTTCAGGTAATTTCTGCAAAAGACATTGCAAAAAGTTACATGTCTCAAGAGATTATGCTCTTTGTAGGAGGCTTTTTTATTTCTGAGGCACTGGAAGAGTCTGGTTTACACACGAGATTTTCACTGTTCCTTATCGATAAAATAGGGACTTCCCCGAAGAAAATTATTCTTGCTTTCATGATTGCTGTAGGCTTTATATCTATGTGGATTTCAAATACTACTGCAACGGTGATGGCTTTGCCTATAGCATTGTCAATAATAGAATTTTATAAGGGCTTGATTAGAAAAGAAGGTCTTGAAGTTGATACAACTCCAGGCGAATTTAAATTTGCAACAGCATTGATGCTTGGTGTTGCATTTGCGGCAAGCATTGGTGGAATGGGCACTCCAATTGGCACACCTCCAAATATCATTTTCATGAGCATGGCGAAGCAAATGTTTCCGAATGCACCGACTCTTAGTTTCCTTGACTTTACGAAGTTCGGTGTTATATTTATAGTAATATTTTTGCCTTTTACATGGTTTATGCTTACTTCTGTTTTCTTTAAAGCAGGTTTTTCAGGGCTTAAGGAAAGCAAAGAAATTTTTGCAAACGAGCTACGAAAACTTGGAAGGATGGGTAGGAAAGAAAAAATTGTTGCAACGGTATTTTTTATAACGGTGTTTTTATGGATATTCAGAGCAGATATTAATTTTGGAACTTTTACACTAAAAGGATGGTCTACCGTTATTGGTGTTTCAAAATTTGTGCACGATTCAACCGTTGCGATTTTAGCAGCCTTACTGTTCTATGTAATTCCTGTTGATTTTAACAAAGGCGAGACTGTATTAAGCGCTGAATCCGTGAAGAAACTTCCATGGGATATTATCCTCATTTTCGGTGGTGGTCTTGCAATTGCAGATGCGATGGTAACAACAAAACTTGCAGATTATGTTGGAACAAAACTCACTTTCTTACAAGGTGTTAATCTTTTGTGGGTTATTTTTCTTGTTGGTGGCACAGGATTCCTCATTGCACAATTTACATCCCATACTTCAGCAACCTCCATATTTATGCCAATTGCAGGAGCAGTCGCGGTTGCAGCAAAGATTCACCCATATCTTGTAATGCTTCCAACAACTTTTGCAATTTCTTTGGCGTTTTCTTTACCTGCATCAACCCCGCCGAATGTTGTTGTAATGACAGGCGGTTATGTAAAGGTTAAAGATATGTTAAAAGCAGGGTTTACGATTGGTTTAATTGGCCTTGTAATTCTTGTGTTTTATATGTACTTTGTGGGCATTCCCCTTCTTAACATTGCAAGCATGCCTTATTGATTAAAAATTTATCTTTAAGGCCTTGATTAACTCAAGGCCTTTTTTATTTTTATTGACTTTTATTTTTTTGTTGATAAAATTTAAGGATAGGAGGCAACTTATGGGAATGTTTGATGATATTAAGAAGGAATTTCAGGACAAAGTTGATAAAGTCAATAATCTTGAAGAACTAAAGCAAATTGAAGTATTTTTTCTTGGTAAAAAAGGAAAAATACAGGAGTTATTCAAACAAATTAAAAGTATTGCCGATAAAGATAGGAAAGAATTTGGTGAAAACGTAAACAAATTAAAAGAGTATATTGAAAATACAATCAAAGAGAAAGAACGCAAACTTTTGGATATTTTAAAAGAGGAAAAATTAAAGAGTGAAGCAATCGATATTACTGCACCAGGACTTATTGTTGAAAGAGGACATGAGCACATTTTAAATAAAGTAATTGAGGAAGTGAAATCTATTTTTATTTCAATGGGTTTTGATGTCTTCTCAGGACCTGATATCGAGACAGATTATTACAACTTTGAAGCACTTAACATACCTGAGCACCATCCAGCAAGGGATATGCAAGATACATTTTACCTTGCAGAAAAAATGCTTTTAAGAACTCAAACGTCTCCAATGCAAATTAGAACAATGGAAAGTCAAAAACCACCTATAAGAATGATTGCGATAGGAAGATGCTACCGTAGAGATGCACTTGATAGTTCGCACTCACCACAGTTTCACCAAATTGAAGGTCTTGTCGTTGATAAGAATATCTCTTTTGCAAACTTAAAGGCAACCTTATCTGAATTTTCAAAAAAGATGTTTGGTGAGTTGACAAAGGTAAGATTCACGCCTTCCTATTTTCCATTTGTCGAGCCGGGTGCTGAGACTTCAATTACTTGTGTAATCTGTGGTGGAAAGGGGTGCCCAGTGTGTAAATACACTGGTTACCTTGAAATGGGTGGTTCAGGAATGGTTCATCCGAATGTGCTTAGAAATGTTAACATAGATCCAGAGGAGTATCAAGGGTTTGCATTTGGCTGGGGAATCGAAAGAATTGCTATGGTAAAATATGGTATTCCTGATATTAGGTATTTCTTGCAAAACGACATGAGATTTTTGAAACAATTTTAAGGAGGAAACATGATCGTCTCGTACAACTTATTAAAGGAACTTATAGACTTTCCATATACACCGAAAGAACTTTCCGAAAAACTCACTTATGTTGGAATTGAAGTAGAAAAGGTAGAAAACGTAGAGAAGCGATTTGAAAATGTTGTATCTGGGAAAGTGTTGGAGGTTTATCCTATTGAAGGAACAAAACTTTTTAAAGTAAAGGTAGATGCAGGAGATGGAATTGTTGAAGTTATAACGGCTGCAACAAACGTAAAACAGAATGATATTGTCCCATATGCAAAAGTAAATTCAAAAATAAGTGACGGAAGAATAATAAAGGAAAAGGAATTTGAAGGATATTGCTCTCAAGGGATGTTGCTCTCCTACGTGGAACTTGGCCTTGATCCGGACACACTGAGTAATGATGAAAAAGATGGAATTTTCATTTTGCCACCAGACACACCAATTGGAGTTGGTTTTGAGAAACTGTTTCCTGTTGAGGATACCTTTCTTGAACTTTCGCTTCTTCCAGATAGAGCCGATGCCTTTTATGTTTTAGGCGTTGCTCGATGGATTGAAATTCTTCTTGCAAGAGACGAAGGAAGGAGAGCAAATTTTGATAAGTTTAAGTTTGATTTATTTGATGATGCGAATCTCCCAGAAACCCCATTCCCAGTAGAAATTCTACATAAAGAGCACTGCAGTTTTTATTCGGGAAGGCTCATTAAAGATGTCACAATAAAAAAGTCAAGTTATAAGTTGAGAAAGAAATTATTTAGTTTGAGAATTCGTCCTATAAATAACATCGTTGATATTACAAACTATGTTGCACGAATGTATGGACAGCCACTGCATGCCTTTGACTTTGATAAACTAAAAGGGAAAATTATTGTGCGTCTTGCAACTGCCGAGGAAAAAATCAAAACTCTTGATGAGATTGAAAGAACACTAACCTCAAAAAACCTACTTATAACTGATGAAACAGGTCCTATTGCTATAGCGGGTGTAATGGGTGGCTTTGACACAGCAGTAACAGAAAATACTAAGAATATTTTCCTTGAAAGCGCATACTTTACGCCTTCGACTATATCAAAAAGTTCAAGAAGTCTCGGGTTAATTACTGATGCTTCTTCGCTTTTTGAGAAAGGTGTTGACCCCCAATTTACACCAACTGCTTCTCTTATTGCGACAAAATTGATTCTTGAGGAAGCAGGTGGACTTGCTTTTAAGGACAGAGTTACAGATTTTAGGAAACCTAAGGAAAGTGTTAAATTGCGTGTAAGTAAGGCGTCAAGTCTTCTGGGTGAAGAGATGCATGAAGAAGAAATTAAAAAGTATTTTGATATAGAAGGTTTTAATTATATTGAGAAAGAAGGTGTTTTTTCGGTAACACCACCTTCCTTTAGGCAGGATATTTCCATTGAGGAAGACCTTATTGAAGAAATTGTCCGTATGCGTGGATATAATGAATTTTCCGAAAAACCAATTATAGCACCACTTCGAAGTGGAACATTTGAGCCAATCCTAAAATTTAACGCTAAACTGAGAGATATTCTTCTACATCTTGGACTAAATGAAATAGTTACTTCTACCCTTACAAACAAAGAAATACTTACAAGATTTAATTTATATGAAGATAGTGTCATAAAACTTTTAAATCCACTTACAGAAGATATGTCTCTTTTAAGGCCAACTCTGTTTGTTGGAAGTTTTGAAGTAGCACAAAGAAATTTGAATATAAATGTTGAAAACCTTTCGCTCTTCGAAATTGGGAAAGTATTTTTCAAAATGGGAAATGAACTTAGCGAAGAGTATAGGATGTCAATTTTCTTGAAAGGTAATAGAATCGGGAAAAACCCGTATGGAAGGAATCTTCCGTATGATTACTATTATTTGAAAGGGCTTATTGAAAGTATATTTGAAGAATTTGGTATTAGTGCCCAATTTGTAAAATACGAACAACCACATATGCATCCATACCAAACAAGTAAGGTTATCGTAAATGGCAACTTTTTTGGCTATCTTGGAAAAATTAACCCAGATTTATTAGACGATGCATATTACGCAGAGTTAAAGGTTAACGAACTTTTCAAGGAAGCAAACCTCGAGAATAAATTCAGTCAATTTTCGCTTTATCCTCCCGTAAAAAGAGACATTGCAATAATTGTTGATAAGTCAGTTGAAGAGATCTTAGTTAGAAAGGCAATAAGAGACTCCAATATTAAAGAGTTAAAGTCAATTATATTGTTTGATATTTATGAAGGAAAACCACTTCCTGAGGGAAAGAAAAACCTTGCTTACTCATTGGAGTTTATCTCGTATGATCGAACTCTTCAAGGTGCGGAAGTTGACGAGTTTATAAAAAAGATAGAGGAAAATATTATAAACAAAACGGGTGGTACTTTAAGAAAGAATGAATAACTTTAAGGTTGCAAAAGAACTCCTTGAAATAAAAACGTTGCTTGAAATATCAGGCAATACAAGGGATGCCTATACATTTGAACACTCTGCTTTATCGATCCTTGCTCTTGAAAACTCTTTAGAAAAATACACAAATTTTAATTTTCTCCCACCATTTGTAAAGGAAGAAGTTTTTAACTTGCAAGGACTTGGTTATTCGCCACTTAAGGAGCAACTTGAGGCTAAGATACCGAAAGTTTTAAAACAACTTGCAAGCATCCCTGGTATTCGGGTTAGTGATGTCCTTAGGCTATATCATTCACTTAACATTGATTCGTTTGCTGAACTTGAAAAGGCAATGAAAAAGGGTATTGTTAAAAGATTCTTTTCAGATAAATTTGAAGAACATTTAAGAAGAGCCCTTTTTTATTACGAAAGTAGCATAAGGGAATTAAGTCTCTTTTATGCTTGTGCTTATGCTAATGCTGTAAAATTAGCGCTTGCTGGTTTTGGTAATATAAGTGTTGCAGGAAGTGTAAGACGTGGCAAAGAAGTGGTAAATAATATCGATTTTGTTTATGACTTTGAAGAAGACAATCTTATTGAGAATATTAATTCAAACTTCGATATTGTGAATTTCGTAAGAAAAGGCAATTTGATCCAATTCAAAGATATCGATGGTGTGCAACTTAAATTTTTTAGAGTACCAAAAGAATATTTCTATTCAGGTCTTCAATACTATACAGGGTCTAAACAGCACAACAAGGAAATTCAGGAGATCGCAAAGTCAAAAGGTTTTGATATTTCAAAAAGCGGATATGTTCTTTTAAGGGCGAGTTCCGAAGAAGAATTTTATGACAGATTGTCTCTTCAGTATGTTCCGCCTGAGTTAAGAGAAGGAGAAGTGGAAATTGAACTTTCTATAACGCATTCTCTTCCAAAACTTATAACACTATCAGATATTAAAGGAGATCTTCATGTTCACACTTCGTTTTCAGATGGTCTTTCAACAATTTCTGAACTTCACGAAGAAGGTGGGTTCTTAGACTATGAGTACCTTGCGATTACGGATCACTCAAAAGGATTGAAAGTTGCAAATGGGGTGTCTCAAAAAACATATTTAAAAGAAAGTACACTTATTGATCGGATAAACGCCGAAAAATATAGTCCATATTTATTGAAAGGAATTGAAGCAGAGATAAACTTTGACGGCACAGTTGACGTTGATGAAGTTGTTATGAGTAAAATCGACTTTGTAATAGGAGGACTTCATCAGTTTTCAAATACACGTTTTGAAAATACGGAACGGGTTAAAAAAGCAATAAAAAGTGGTATAATTAATATTGTGGCACATCCAACAAATAGAATAATTTTTGTAAGAAAAAGCATTGAGGTTGACATTGAAGAAATCTTCAATTTAGCCTCCAAGTATGGAGTAAGTTTAGAGGTTAATTTATTTCCTAACAGAATGGACTTAAGCACAGGTTTAATTAAAGAAGCTAGACGCGCAAATGTTAAATACTTTTCAGTTGGGACAGATGCACATAACAGAGGGCATTTGTATTTTATGAAATATGGTATTAAACTCTTAAGGAGAGCCTGGATGAAGAAGGAGGAGGTTTTAAATACGTATAGTTTGGAGGAATTGAAAGATTTGTTATGCGTGAAGACACATTAAAGGCGCTCGAATACGACAAAATTTTAAATAAACTTGAAGCACTTTCCTTTACAAAAGGCGGAAAGGAACTATCAAGAAATCTTTTACCTTATGAGTCTTTTGAAGAAACTACTGTTGCATTAAAAGAAACAACTGATGCGAAAAAATTCTTGGAGAAAGAAGGTGATTTGCCTTTTATCGAGTTTATTGATGTTGAGCCGCTATTCGAGAAGATTAAAGTTCTTTCTCTTGTAACTCCTGAGGAAATTTTAAGGGTTTCAGATGTTCTTTCTGCATTTTCGGAAATAAAAGAAATAGGAGAATCTTATAGAGAAACTTATCCTGAAGTCTTTAAATACATAATGAAACTTTCTAACTTTGAAGATATAGTAAAGGCAATAAGGAAAGTTGTAGGGAACGATGGAAAAATTGTAGATGATGCATCGCCACTTCTTAGCATCATTCGAAGAGAAATTAAAACGACATATTTAAGGATTCAATCTATTTTACAGGAGATTTTGTATTCCAGGGAAAATGAGGACGCAATTCAGGATAAAATCATAACTAAGAGAAACGACAGGTATGTAATACCTATCAGACTTAATTCAAAACCATCTTTCAATTACGTTGTTCAGGGAGAATCTGGAAGTAAACTAACACTTTTTGTTGAGCCCATGGCAGTGGTAGAGCTAAACAACAAACTTGTGGACCTATTTTCCAAAGAAAGAAGAGAAGAGGAACGTATCGTATTGGAATTAGAAGAACGTATCAGAAATAAATTTAGTGCAGTTGAAGAATCTTTAAATATCATTTATAAACTTGATTTTATCTTTGCTAAGGCGAGATTGTCATTAGAGTTTAAGGCATCAGAACCAATCCTTGTCAATGAACCTTACCTTGAGTTATATGAAGCAAGAAATCCGTTTATAAATGATGATGTGGTTGTCCCAATCGACATAGAAGTAGGGAAAAATTTTAAAATGCTTATAATAACTGGCCCTAATACTGGTGGAAAAACCGTTACACTTAAAACGACAGGACTTCTTACACTTATGGCAAAGGCGGGAATGCATATACCTGCCATTTCGAATTCAACGGTCGGTTTTTTTAGAGATGTCTTCGCTGATATCGGTGATGAACAGAGTATAGAACAAAATCTTTCAACATTTTCCTCACATATGGTAAGAATAATTGATATTTTAAAGAATGCAACGAAAGATGACCTTGTTTTAATTGATGAATTAGGTGCAGGGACTGATCCTGAGGAAGGTGCTTCCCTTGGGTTTGCTATTCTTAAAAGACTATACAAAATTGGTGCGTCTTCAATTGTAACTACACATCATGGAAAGATAAAAGAATTTCCATATAAGTTTAAAGAAGCACAGAATGCTTCTGTAGGTTTTGATGTGGATACATTAAGCCCTACATATAAACTGTATATTGGAATCCCTGGCGAGAGCCATGCTCTCATTATTGCAGAAAGACTTGGCATGCCTGAGGATGTCCTTAGTGATGCAAGAAGTGAACTTTCTTCAGATTTTATTGAAAAAGCAGAAATCGTAAGTAAAATGCACGAGGACAATAGAGCAATTGAAATAATGAAAAGAGATACTGAAGTTGCAAAGAATGAGGCGATGCGCTTAAAAGAAACATATGAGCAAAAATTAAAAGAACTTGAGGAACGAAAGAGATTAGAAATAAGAAAAGCGTATGAAGAAGCGCAGAGAATTATTGATGAAACAAAAGAAAAGATGAATAAGATTCTCGAAAATCTTGATGTATCTATAAAAAGCCAGAAGGAAATACAAGAAATGAAGAAGGCACTTAAGTCTGAAGAGCAGAAAATCGAAGAGCAACAAGAAAAAACCTTTGAAGAGGTGAATAAAGTTGGGCCCTCTGAAATAAAAGAAGGAATTCTTGTATATGTAAGGACGTTGAAGGCGCAAGGAATAGTACTCCAGGTGAAAAACGATGAGCAAAAAGCAATTGTCCAGATGGGTGCAATCAGGGCAACACTAAAATTTTCAGATCTTGAACCAGTTTCAGAAGAGAAAGTTGAAGTGAAGAAAGAAAAAAGAGGAGAGTTAAAGGAACTTTTTGAAGAGGAACTTCCAATGATGATAGACTTGCACGGTTATACAGTTGATGACGCAATTGATATACTCGACAAATATCTTGATAAGGCGTATTTACATGGTTTGCCTCATGTTTACATAGTACATGGAAAAGGGACTGGTGCTTTACGAGAAGCAATTTTGCAATATTTAAGAAATAATAAACGTATTGCTCGTTTCGAAACTGGAACTCCTTCAGAAGGTGGTATAGGTACCACAATAGTGTTTTTCAGATGAAATTTGTTTTTTTTGATTTAGAAACCACTGGGCTTAATAGAGACGATGAAGTTATTGAAATAGGTGCTATAAAGGTTGTTGATTTTGAGATTGTTTCTACATTTAAGACTCTTGTAAGACCTCATAAGTCCATTTCAAGATTTATTACAAATTTAACAGGCATAACCCTGGAAGATCTTGATAAGGCACAAGAAAGGAACAAAGTAAAAGAGGATTTTAAAAAATTTATTGAAGATTCAATTCTTGTTGCG
The DNA here is from genome assembly GCF_000284335.1 of Caldisericum exile AZM16c01. Classification (NCBI taxonomy): domain Bacteria; kingdom Pseudomonadati; phylum Caldisericota; class Caldisericia; order Caldisericales; family Caldisericaceae; genus Caldisericum; species Caldisericum exile. The sequence goes on along the minus strand of NC_017096.1, from coordinate 987,896 downwards.
CATAATGCATCTTTTGACAAAGAATTTCTTGAGAGATTTTTGGAGGAGCCGCTTCAGAATGAAGTAGTAGACACTCTTGAGCTTGCCCGTCTTATTTATCCAGAGTTGAGTTCTCATAGCCTTGAGAAACTTGTTCAAACTCTTAATCTAAAAAAAGAAAAGGCACATAGGGCATTTAATGATGCGTTAATGCTTTACGAATTGTTTAAGAAGTTATTGGAAGAAAGTAAAACATTTGCGGACGAAGACATGAAACTTCTTAAAGACATAATAAGTAGTTCGAGAAATTTTAATTTCCTATTTGAAAATCATGGAGATGCAGAAAAAACTATGCTAAAAATACGAAAAGAGGGTGAAATTCAAACTCTTCCTTTCAGTCAATTGAATTCTACGCATAAAAGGGGTATTTTTTACTTTGAAAAATCTTCAATTGATGAGTTAATTGTTCTGTTGTTAACTTCTGGAAAGTCGCTTATAGTTAGTTACTCAGAAAAACTGCTTGAAAATTTAAAAGATCGGTTGAGTAAATTTAAAGTGTTTGATGCAACTGAGTTCGAAAGTTTTATTTGCGTAGAACGCCTAAATTATTATCTTGAAAATACAGACGCAATACCAAGAGATCTTAGAGTGGACTTTGCAATACTTGCATCTTATTTACTCAAAACAAAAGACTTTGGATTGAGAAAAGCTCCACAACACATTCTTAAAAACAAAATTCTAAAAAACTTGTCTTTATGCAAAAGCAAGAGTTGCAATTTTAATGATATCTGTCCTTTTAAAGAAAGAGTTATGGAAATTGAGAAAAGCGATTTTGTATTGATGAAATATCCAAGTTTATTTAATGGACTTAAGTTTCTTTCGGATTTTAAGTTTGATAGCGTATATCTTCTTGAAGCGTATAGAATTCCAAAAGTTTTTTCGAGTTTAAAGATTAACTTTTCAAGAGAAGACATTGAAATGATTTCAAACTTTGATAGTTCAAGTAACTCATCTGAAATGTTAACGCTCTTCGATAATTTTGAAAACTCATCTAAAGAAGCACAATTCAAATTGGTTTCAAGCATAACAAATTTAGATGGTGATTATTTGGCGGACAAAACCTTCCGTTATAATTATGAGAATATCTCCATTGGATTTTCAAATGCTATGAAGATGTTTTCAACCATTTCATCAATGAGTGATTCTGTAAATTTAGTAAGTAATTATTTTATCCTCAATGGAGAAAACTTTATTGAAAAGTTTACAGGTTTAAGAGGCGTAGTTTCAACTCAAGCGAATGAAGAGAAAATAATGAATATAATCCCTCTTTTCTTACATGCTCCGAATGCAGATGAATTTTCAAGAGAGTTTCTTGATTTATACGAGCAGTTTTCTGATATTAAGCCAGTCCTTTTCATTTTTGAGAATAGAATTCAATTAAATAGCATAAGGGCAGAATTAAGAAACAAATATACTTGGATTGACGAATCACTTTCTAAAGAAGATGGTTTGGTTGACTTTGTTCAATATGAGTTTCCCGTAAAAAACAAATATAGATTGATTTTTGTGATTAAGTTACCAATGAATATTTTAGGATCTCAAGAAAATTACGCAATGTACTATTTGAAGAATTTTATTAAAGATTTTGTTTCGGATGAAAAGAGTGCGGTTCTCTACTTTGATGGAAGACTCAAAGACAGAAATTTTGTTTCAAAGTTTGGGGAAGCGTTTTTGACAACACCCATGCTTTTGGAAAGAAAAGAAAATCTTGTTCAATTTGTTAGGAAATATATCAATACTTAAAGGAACTTTTCCCTATAAATTCTCTTAATATGGATGTAGGCGGCACTTCGTCTGATTGGAGCGGTAAAACATGGTTGAGAAAGTTTAAAAGTCTAAGAGCCTCTGCATATTCTTTTTCTTTATATTCAATTGCTCTAAGGGGGACTTCAGCAAAGTTTCTTAAAATTGGAAGTTCATATATGAGCGCTGAATTGAACATAACATCTGCGTTTTCCTGATAAGGGAAAATATACTTTTCTTCAGCTTCAATGACATCTTTCCAGCGTTTTAGATTTTCTACGGCGGGAATTCCTCTAAAATGTACATCTCTTACAATTCTTCTAATGAGTCTTGTATCCCTTGTCGGAATACGATTAATATTATCGATGTTCACCTGTGAGAGAGCACTAACGTATATCCTGTATTTAACTTCTTCTTTTACGTCTTTCGTAAGGATTGGGTTTAATGCATGAATGCCCTCTATAATTATAAGACCATGTTCGTCAATCTTGACTTTTTTCCCTTTTTCCCTTTTTCCTGTTATGAAATTGTATTTTGGGATATCAACTTCTTCTCCTTGGATAAGTTTGTTAATGTGCTCTTGAAGAAGTTTATAATCTGTTGCTTCAATAGAATCGTAATCAGGGTTTCCTTCTGCGTTAAGAGGCGTTTTCTCTCTTTCAACAAAATAGTTATCCGTTGAAATTACATATGGCTTAAAGCCAAGAACTCTTAAATGAATATCAAGTTTTTTTGCGAAAGTTGTCTTTCCTGATGAACTTGGACCTGCAATAAGGACTACTTTTGCCTTTCTTTCTTGAATTTGTTGCGCTATTTCTGAAATTTTCTTTTCGTGGAGAGATTCTTGCATTTTTATTATGTTGGATATTCTGCCGTTTATAATGCTTTTGTTAAGTTCGCCAACGGTTCTTACGTCAAGAAGATTTGCCCACTTTTTTCCTTCATTAAAGGCTTCAAGCAATCGCTCGTATTTGGGAAGGGTGTTTAAGACATTTGGGTTTTTCCTATCTGGAAGCAAGAAAAACAACCCACTATTTACCCTTACTATATCAACGACTTTTATCATTCCCGTGAAGGGAACAAGTGGGCCTGCAAAATATAGGTAGATGTCGTCAAGTTCATAGAGAGAAATAACATCTTTTGCCAAGTATTCAATTGTTTGGATGTCTTCAAATCGACCTTCTTTTTCGAGTTTTCTTATTGCAGTTTCCTTTGTGAGGTCAAATTTTCTTATAGGTTTGTTATTCTTTATTAACTCAAAGAATTGGCTCTTTAATTTTTCTACAAGTTCGTCTGAACTATTTTCAATTTCTCCATAAAGCGCTTCCCCTATAGAATGCATTATTGTAAGTTTATGTTCTTTTGAAATCTTCTTTAATGCAACAGTTGCAAGAAAAGCTATACTCCTTTCATAAGTTCTTCTTCCTTCACCTTCTGTAACTGGAAGAAGCTCTATACTTCTCACTTCTTCAACTTCATCAAGAAATCCCATTAACTGGTTATTTACGATAGCACAGGTATATGGATATTGTGCTTTTTCTATTTCAATTATTTTCTTTCCCATAGCACTGAGATTATATTTGTTTTTTGGAAAATTTCAAATCCTATTTATTCTCAATAATGTCTTTGAGGTTTGTAAATTCACTAATTCTCCTCACCGCTTCGGTTGCTAACTTATTTGTAACATGCGTATATTTCATTGTTGTATTTAGGGAACTGTGTCCTAATAGTTCTCCAATAGTTATTGGGCTTATACCAGATTCAAGCGCAAGAGTTGCAAATGTATGCCTCAGCTTGTGAGGTGTTATCTTTTTTTGAATACCTGTTTCTTTTGCGTATCGCTTTACCATAAGTTGAATAGTTAAAGGAGAAAACTTTTTCCGTCGTTTGCTTTCGAAGAGATATTCTGAATGGTGTTTTTCCTTTAAGTGTTCCTTAATTATATTTGATAGTTCTAACGAAATTGGAACAAACCTTTCCTTATCTCCTTTCCCCTTGATTCTTACGTAATTTTCCCCAAGATTTACATCTTCGATTTTTATATTGATAAGTTCTCCAACTCTTACACCTGTATAGATGAGAAATGCTATGATGGCGAAATCTCTCTTGTTTTTCTTTACAACCTCCAAGAATTTTTTCACTTCATCCTTTGTTAAAAATGTAGGTAGTGTTTTTGATGTTTTTGGTGGGTCTAATGTTTCAAACTCAATATGAAGTTCTTTTTTAAGAAATTTTGCAAAGCTTCTTAAAATTAGCGTTTGAGTTGCCCTTGCGTTCTTTGAAATATTTTTCTTTAAAAAGTATTTTTGTATAGATTTTGTATCAGGTATTTGGAACTCTCTTAAGAAATCATTTATTATGTATAAGTAATTTTTAATTGTTAAAGGCGAATATCCCTTTAACATCAAATGCATTGAAAATTCATGAAGAATTTTCTCCTTGTTAAATTCTGCTTTCATATTTTAAATTATACCAGAAAAATTTTTAAGGAACTTATGAGAAAAAACTCTTTTTAATTCCTTGACTTAAATTATTAATGTGATATAAATAATTGTATCATGAATGAATTTATTGGAGTTGATTTAGGTGGAACAAAGATATTTGGGGTAGCATTGAATGATAATTTTGAAATACTTTCAAGTAAAAGAGTTCTAACAGGCGATGTAAATGATCTATCCTCAATAATTGAAAAGGTTATCAATCTCATTAACGAACTGAAAACAGAAAATACAAAAAGTGTAGGTTTTGGAGTTGCTGGTTTCGTTGATTTTAAGAATGGTATTATACACGGATCCCCAAATATTCCTGCGTTAAAGGAAGTCAATTTAAAAGAAATTGTTGAGAGAGAAACAGGTTTGTATACGTTTATCGATAACGATGCAAAGACTGGTGCACTTGCAGAACTGTATGTGGGAAGTGACAAAAATTTAAAAGATTTTTTGTTTATTGCTTTCGGCACTGGAATTGGCTCTGCGATAGTTACTAACGGATCCATTGTACGCGGGAAAGACAACCTTGCAGGAGAAATAGGGCATATTACTCTTGATCCAAATGGACCCCTTTGCACATGTGGAAAATATGGTTGCTTTGAGGCATTTGCATCTGGTCCATCAATAAGAAGAATTTATCTTGAGCGCATCAATAAAACTACCAAATCGCCATTACTTGAAAGTATTAATTATAATTTTGACCTTATTGATACACCTCTTATATTTGAGTTTATAAATACAGACCCAATTGCAAAAGAAGTTCTATATGAAACAGCAATGCATATTGGTCATGGTCTTTCAATAGTTGTAAATCTTTTGAATCCGGAAAAGATAATAATTGGTGGAGGGATGGGTCAATCATTAAAACTTATCTTTAACGACATTATGGATAGTTTTTATAAGAATACACTTAAAATTCCTGGAAAAAGTGTTCAGTTTGAATTTTCAACCCTGGGCAATGTTGGTGTTGCCTTGGGAAGTGGAATTCTTGCATCAATTAACATTTAGGAGGTTTTTATGAAAGACACTTTGGACGTTGTTTTGCTTTTGGGATTGCCTGCATCGGGCAAATCAGAAATTAGAAAATTTATACGGAGTCTTGATGAAAAAATCCGGGTAAGTGAGTTCCATCTTGGTAATGACATTCACATTGATGATTTTCCTTATGTGTTCTTTATGAGGAGAATCGATGAAGAACTTGAAAAACTTGGAGAGAAAAGAATTTTTTATGCATCAAACGAAAGCCCTTTCACAGAGGGTAGAGACTGGCTTACTTTGACTGAACTTATAAACCTCGAATTTAAGGATATTGTTGAAAGATCTACTCACAATGAAGATTTTGCATTTGCTACGCTCACAAGAAGGATTGATGAGGCCGCATCCAGGTTTGATATTGAAGAACGACTTACAAAACTTTCTCAAAACGTTTTCAATGTGCTTTCTTCAAAATTATCAAAAGAAGCAAGAGATATAATTTCAAATATAAATAGAAGTGCTAAAAGCGATATAGAAAATTCTACCTTTGTAATTGAGTTTGCACGCGGTGGTGCCGATGGCTTAACTCCTCCTCTTCCATATCCGTATGGATATGAGCATACTTTAAATGCCCTTGACGGAACGATTCTTAAACTCAGTTCAATCCTATACGTGTGGGTAACACCAGAGGAATCAAGGAGAAAGAATTTTGAAAGGGCAAATCCAAATGACCCAGGCTCAATACTTCATCATGGGGTACCACTCGAAGTAATGCTTAAAGAGTATGGCGTAGATGATATGGAATACTTGAAAAATGTGTCTCCGAAGAAAGATCACATTTTTGTTGAAAAGAAAAACGTGTTTGTGCCTGTTTCTTTCTTTGATAACAGAGTTGATAAAACAACATTCTTGCGTGATGATCAGAGTAAGTGGGATAGAGAGAAAGTTTCTCTCATTTATAACGAACTAAAAGTGTGTTTTGATAAGCTTCACACCTTAAAGAAAGGAGTTTAAAATGGAAGATCTTGTTATTAAAAGAAGACCAAGAAAATATTATAGAGAAGATTTTACCGTTGAGAATAAAGAAAATTTTGAGAGAGCATTAAGAGATTTACTCAATGAGCCAACAAACAATAAAGATGAATTGCTATGCTTCCTTGAAAAATGGGGAGAGTTATCCGATATTTTGGAAGAAACCTATGCATGGAAATACATAAACATGACAAGATTTATGGATAAAAAGGAGTATCAAGATGATTTTAACAAATTTTATTCAGAGGTTGTAAGTCTTGCCATGCAGTACGATTTTATGCTTAAGAAAAAGTATTACGATTTACCCGCAAGACATGAATTTACAGAACCTGAGTTTAAACATCTTGATACAATCATTTCAAATGCAATAGAAATCTTTAGAGAGGAAAATATCCCGCTTTTCGTAAAAGAACATGAAATCTCTAACAAATATGGAGAGATAATTGCAAAATTAACTGTTAATTTTAGAGGAGAAGAAAAGACTTTCTCTCAAATGAATGTCTTCTTAAAAGATCCAGATAGAGGGATAAGAGAAGAAGCATGGCAAAAGAAATATGAAGCACTTAGTAAAGTATCAACCGATCTTGCAAAAATCTTTGATCAACTTAAGGAGATAAGAGTAAAGCAAGCAAAGAATGCAGGATTTGAAAATTATAGAGACTACAAACATATTGAAAAAGGTAGATTTTCTTACACAGTTCAAGATGTCCTCAATTTTCACGACGTTGTTAAGAATACGGTTGTGCCATTTTTAAAGGAGAGAAATGAGATAAAAAGACAAAAACTCGGTCTTGATTCGCTGCGTCCATGGGATACTTCAGTTGATGTAGATAACCGGATTCTAAAACCATTTAATACAATTGAAGAATTTGTTGATAAGGCAATTAAAGTGCTTGGACACGTGGATGATGAATTTGGGATAAATCTTTTGAAGATGAAAACGTCAGATTTTCTTGATCTTGAAAATAGGATTGGCAAAGCACCAGGTGGCTACAATATGGGCCTTCCTGAGCACGGTTCATCTTTTATTTTTATGAACGCCGTTGGTCTTAATTCAGATGTGCGAACGCTTCTTCATGAATCGGGCCACTCACTTCATAGCAAATATACCTCAAATATCCTTATTCATCCTTTCAAGGACTATCCAATGGAGGTTGCAGAGCTTGCCTCAATGAGTATGGAGATGTTTACCGTCGATTATCTTTATGAATATTATGATAAACCTGAGGATCTGAAAAAGGCAAAAAGGGAACAAATAGAAGGTGCACTTGCATTTTTGCCTTGGTGTATTGCAGTTGATAGTTTTCAGCACTATATTTACACAAGTGATGCCGATGAAAATAAACGTGAAGAATATTTTGAAAATCTAATGAAGGATCTTGCATCTGGCGTTGATTGGTCGGGTCTTGAAGAAAGACTCAGAATTCTATGGATGCAACAACTTCATATTTTTGAAGTGCCATTCTACTACATCGAATATGGTTTTGCGCAGCTTGGTGCACTTGCCATGTATAAAAACTATAAAGAAAATAGAGAAAAAACAATTAAGAATTACAAAGAGTTTCTAAGCCTTGGCTATAAGAAACCAGTGCCAGAACTATACAAGGTGGCCGGGATAGAATTTAAATTTAGCGAGGACTATGTAAAGGATCTTGTTGACTTTGTAAGAGACGAATTAAAATTACTCGACTAAAAAACCTCTTGACTTATTTTTAAAAATCATTATCCTATATAGGAATTGAATTTATGATTTAGGGAGGTAACTAAATGCCGATATTAAAAGCATCGAAAAAATCTGTTAGAAAAGATGAAAAAAGAAGAGAAAGAAATGAATACTTTAGGGTTGCTTTAAAGAGAGCGCTCGACTTTGCAAAAAAGAGTGGATATACTGAAGAGAAGGTAAGAGAAGCAATTAAAATTATTGATAAACTTGAAGCAAAGGGTATACTTCATCCAAATACTGCTGCAAGAAAAAAGTCAAGATTAATGGCAAAATTTAATCAGGCAAAGAAACAAGAAGCAACCATATAACTCAAGAGACTTTTGTTAAAATATAATTTCGTAGCGTCAGGGGAAGGTCAATCTCCCCCCTTTTTGATTTTATGTCAAATTCGACAAAGACGTTGTATTGCTTTACTATGTTATCAATGTTAATTCTTTCAAGATTTTTTATAATTTCTTCAAGTGTTTTAGTTCTAAGATATGTTCCAAAAAGTGATGCAATATACTCATTAATAGATTTGAGGTTTAATCCTTCCTTATTTTTTAGGTCATTTACGATTAGATATATAGACAAGGTTTTTAAAATTTGTGATAACACAAGATTTTCTTGTCCTTTGTCTTTCAAAAAATAATCAAGCATTCTGACTGCTTCATCTTTGTTTAGAAATATTATTGCATTAACAAACTCAAAGATATCCTCTTCACCTAATTCTTTTACAAGTTCAACAATTATTTCTCTTCTAATCTCCTTTTTATCTCCGACATAGAAGGCAAGTTTTTTAATTTCAGATGAAAGGGCATAAAAATTTGTATCAAGTCTCCTAATTAATTCCTTTATTGCATCTTTTGTGATTGTCTTTCCATACTCTTTTGCCTTCTTCTCAATCCAAAGTTCCACCTGATTGAGAGGAACGGTGTAATCTTTAACAATAATAAAGTTCCCTCTAAGGGTACTTAAATCTCTTTGGTTTAAAACAAGTATCACTTTCGAAAAATCTGGAATTGGAGCACTTAAAATTTTCTGCAAGTTCTGTTTAGAGATTTGTTCCCCATCTTTTATAATTACAAGTTTCAAAGAAAAGAAGGGGGGCAAAGAAATTGTGTTTACAAATTCTTGGTATGTTAAATTTGCCCCCGTAAGCTTTATGTAATCAAGATTGTTTGTATTATTACCAAAAATTTTATCTATATATTTTTTGACAATCTGTTCCTTAAGGTAGTGGTCTTCTCCTAAAAGTATTACCAAAGGCTCTTTTGGGAGTTCGCTATCAAGTTCTCTTAAAAGTTCTATTGCAGAAATTTCCCTCATGGATATATTTTCTCAAGCATACGTGGGAATGGTATTGTTTCTCTTACATGTGGGAGTTTTGCTATCCATGCGAGAGTTCTCTCTAACCCTATACCAAAACCACTGTGAGGGACTGTACCATATTTTCTTAGGTCAAGATACCACTGGTAGTTTTCAATTGGAAGATTATTTTCTTGCATTCTCTTCAAAAGTAAATCATAATCATGAATTCTTTGGCTTCCACCAATGATTTCTCCATATCCTTCAGGCGCAAGTAGGTCTGCTGCAAGAACTGTTTCTGGATCATCTGGATCTGGTTGCATGTAGAATGCCTTTATTTCTTTGGGGAAGTGGTGTATAAAGACTGGTTTTTCGAATTCGTTTGAAAGTGCTGTTTCTTCGTCTCCCCCGAAGTCATCACCAAACTTCACATTAAAGCCTTTCTTATTGAGAAGTTCAATTGCATCCCTATAGTGTAACCTTGGGAAAGGCGGCACTACTTTTTCAAGTGGCTTAATGTCTCTTTCGATAATTTCCAATTCTGTTTTGCAATGTTTTAAAACTTCCTGAATAACATATGAAACCATCTCTTCTTGAAGTTTTAGGTTCTCTTCAAATGTTAAATACGCCACTTCCGGCTCAAGCATCCAAAACTCCATAAGGTGTCTTCTTGTTTTTGATTTTTCTGCTCTGAATGCAGGACCAAAACAATAAACTTTTCCAAAAGCCATTGCCGCTGCTTCCATATACAGTTGACCGCTTTGTGAAAGGTATGCTTTTTCACCGAAATAATCTGTTTCAAATAATGTTGTTGTACCTTCGCATGCAGCGGGTGTTAGAATCGGTGCATCAATAAGAGTAAATCCTCTTGAATCAAAAAAGTCCCTAAGTGATTTTGCAATTCTGTGCCTTATGCGTAGGATTGCCCATTGCCTTTTTGATCGTAGCCATAGGTGTCTGTGTTCCATCAAAAATCCTACGCCATGCTCTTTTGGTGTTATGGGGTAATCCTGCGTAAGATGAACAATTTCAAGTTCTTTGAGGTCAAGTTCGTAACCAAAAGGGGCACGTTTTTCTTCTCTAACAGTTCCCCTTACAATAACTGAAGACTCCTGAGTAAGTCTTTTTGCCTTCTCAAAAGTGTCCTCGCTTACTTCGTTTTTCGAGACAACGCACTGCATAATACCAGTGCCATCACGCACAAGTACAAACACAATTTTTCCACTTGTGCGCATGTTGTAAACCCATCCTTTTATCTCTACAAATTTTCCAACATTATCTTTTGCTTCGTTTATATACATAGGGTTTTTCTTTTCCCGGCAATTTTTCCGGGGCTGAGGTATTTATTACCGCCATTTTATCTGCCCATCCTCAGCAGGCGGAATTTGGGCTGTTAGTTTTTATTATAATCAAATTTCTTCAGTTTTTGATGCACATTTAGGACATTTTGGGTAGGGTGGAATAAATTCAAGAATATTGTCTCTTACAATTTCAAAAGTATCAAGATAGGAGCCCTTGTAGGTGAATTCACTCAATTCTTCTATTGGACGCTCTTCTTTTCTATTTTCGATAAACGTTTCAGGGATATAAGTTTCGTCTACCTCAATTTTCAGTTTTTCGTCAAATTCTTCAAGACAGACAACGCATGTTAATCGAAGTGTTGCTAAAATTTCTCCTGAAACACGTACTTCCCTTTTACCAAGATTTTCAAAATTAAGATGAATCTTTACAGGTTCAACAATTTTTACTGGCATCGAAACATTAGAAAAGTCGATAACTTCATCAATTTCTATCTTTTCTTCATTAATAATTCTGTCTATTTGCAATTTCATTTACAATTTCCTCCTTACTTTCTTTTATTGCTGTAAGTGCTTTCTCCAAAACTCCCTCTACTTTAGCCAATATTTCATTTGCATACTGTAATGCTTCTTTTCTGATGCGTTCTCCCTCTTCCATCGCAGTTTTAAGTATCTCCTCTTTTTCTTTTTTTGCCTCTTCAATGATGTATGACTCACTTACCTTTTTTCTAAATTCTTCTTCTGCCTGTTTTAAAATGCGCATCTTTTCATCGTAGGCATCTTGCAAAATCATATCTTTTTGCTTCGTAATATTAACTGCTTGTTTTACCTCATCTGGAAGCATTGCTTCGATTCTTATAAGACTGCCTAAGATCTCATCCCTATCAACTGTAATGTACTTTGAGAATGGAACTTTTTTTGCATTTTCTATAATCTTTTTCAAATTTTCTATTTCATCAATTATGCTTCTGCCCATGCTCATCTCCTTAATTTTTCTTTTAATCTTTTATTCACTTCTTTTGGAACAAACTGTGATACATCACCACCGTTAAGAGCGATTTCTTTAATAAGGCTTGAACTTATAAATGCGGTATGTGGTGTTGCAATCATGAAAATTATTTCGAGGTCTTTCAACATTGTTATATTTGCTTCAAACATCTCCTTTTCATATTCAAAATCCTTATAGGAGCGGAGTCCTCTTAATACCAAATTTATTTTATGCTCTTTCAAATAATCGACCAGCAATTTATCAAGTTTGTCTACTTTCACATTTTTAATATGAGTTACACAACTTTTAACAATTTCAATTCTCTCATCTAAAGAAAACAGAGTATTTTTTTCGTCCCTTTTGGCAACAAGTACAGCAACTTCATCAAAAATTTTGCTTGCTCTTTCAATTATTTCAAGATGCCCATTTGTGATAGGGTCAAATGTTCCTGGATATGTAACTATCTTCTTCATACTTAAAGTATAGATAAAAGAGAAAATCTTGCAAATTCTTTTCAAAAATCGTAAAATAGGTATATGAAAAATGCAATTAACAAAATATTGATATTTTTAATTGTAGTATTGTTATTTACAGGATGTGCACAAAGTAATACTGAGGTTGTTAAGGTTCCAAATTTTATTGGAATGAAGGCAACAGAGGCGCAGTCTCTTGCAAAAAATAACGGCCTTATCCTTCAGGTTGTTACAACCCAACCAAGCGCAACTTATCCTATTGACACAATTATTTCACAAGATCCGGCGGAAGGTGCGGAAGTTAAAAAAGGCGGCATAGTTAAAATCATTTTGAGTTCTGGTTTTTCAACGATTACAGTCCCTGATGTTGTGAATAAGGATTTTAAAGACGCAAGGCAACTCATTTTTGATGCAGGACTTACCATAGGGGAAATAAAAGAGGTTGAAGTTGACGTACCCATTGGAACTGTTATTTCTCAGTCACCAGATCCAAACACAATTGTACAGCCGGGAACAAAAGTTGATTTAACAGTTAGCATTGGTACTTTTGTTATCGTCCCAAATGTAATCGGTAAGAGTGTTGACGAGGCAAAGACGATTTTAGAAAGCGCAGGTCTTGTGTTGTATAAAGTTGATGTGTTTAATCAAGAGGTTCCAAATGCTCCACCAAATACAGTTCTTTATCAATATCCAATGCCGGATGCGAAAGTGCAAAAAGGTACACAAGTTCTTCTGAGGATTTCAAAATGAAATTTATAGTTTCTCCTTCGATTATTTCAGCAGATTTTACAAATATTAAAGAAGAAATAAAAAAGGTGGAATACTTTCAAGATAGTTTCCTTCACCTTGATATAATGGACGGTAACTTTGTTCCCAATATTACTTTTGGGCCTTTTATAGGGGAACAGTTGCGAAACATAACTAATATACCATTTGACACCCATCTTATGATTAATCATCCAGAAAAATTTATTGAAAGATTTGCAGTGTTTTCAGATTACATTACATTTCATATTGAAGAAACAACATTTCCATTTAGGCTTGTGAATACTGTAAAAGGATTAAACAAAAAATGCGGTGTTTCGCTTAATCCTTCGACACCCATTGAGCATGTTTTTGACTTGCTGCCTTATGTTGATCTGCTCTTGATTATGAGTGTTGAGCCAGGTTTTTCAGGTCAAAAATTCATAAAAGAAACTCTTTTAAAAATTGAGAAGGCTTATGAGTTTAGGAAGAAAAATGGTTTAACATTCTTAATCTCTGTTGATGGTGGAATTAACGAGGAGACGATACAACTGGTTCTTGAAAAAGGTGTAGATGTCCTTGTCATGGGAAATTTCTTCTTTAAAAACGATTTTAATTTTGTAAAAAGTGTGATTAATAAGTATAGAAAGTAATTTAGGGCCCCTTGGGGGCCCTAAATGTTTAATTAGGTAATAAATACTTTTTTAATTTGTCAACAATAACTCTTTTTGGGACAGCGCCAACTATCTGATCAACCATCAAGCCGTTTACAAATATTCCAAGCGTTGGAATACTCATGATGCCATACTCAATTGCAAGGTTTTGGTTTTCATCTACGTTAACCCTTACAACTTTTAATTTCCCTGCGTATTCTTTTTCAAGTTCCAATACAATTGGCTCAATCATTTTGCAAGGTACACACCATTCAGCCCAAAAATCCACAAGAACCGGTATCGGGGAATTTAAAACTTCATCCCTAAAGTTTGTTTCATTTACTTCCATTTTTCACCTCACTCATTAAGTAGTGCATCAATTTCTTTGGATAAGACATCCTCCATATTGGGATCATATCCAATAAGCATTTTTGCAATTCTACCGTTTTTATCGATAACAAAGAATCTTGGAATACTGTTAACTCCGTAAAGACTTGCAACTTGGCTATTAGGGTCCGTTACAACAAGGTATTTCATCCCTTGTTCATTTATAAATTGTTGTACTTTACTCACGTCTCCAGTGTCAAGATTAATTCCAATAACAACGACACCTTTATCTTTATATTTTTCGTAAATTGCTTCAACATGTGGGATAGTCATTCTACAAGGACCACACCATGTTGCCCAGAAATCAAGAAGGACCACTTTGCCTTTGAGATCAGATAATTTTATAACATTTCCATTGTTGTCCTTCCAAGAAAAATCAGGAGCAACTTCTCTATTACTTCCTGTTTGTGTGGTCGTATTATTGGTGTTCGTTGTATTGCTTGTGCTTGTTTGCGAGCAACCAGTAAGAAGCCCTGCAATAAGCAAAATTACAGCTATAACTATAACAATTTTTTTCATTTTTTCACCTTCCTTTATGGAATTATAATTGAAAACATTTAATTTGTCAATAAGCTTTTTTGACTTTGAAAGTCCTTTATCATTTTACTAATCGCATCTTTTAACCAGTATTTTTTACCAAACCTGTATTCGTAATACAGATTCAGAAGGATTTGCAATTCTTTATCTTTCCTCTTTCTTTTTGCAAATTCAAGGATTGTTTCGTTCTCACTTTTATCGTTTCCAATGAGGTTTATTATTTTCTTCGTTATTATATCTATTTGATTTCTCTTTCTTTTCTTTATCAAGGAAGAAACTAATATTAACAAGCCAATTATTAAAACGGAGTAAATATTTGATCTCAGAACTTCTACTAAGTTGAGAGTGTTTTTCCCAAAATTCGTGAAAGTTTCTTGTATATTTGAAAATAGTCTTACTTGTGATTCAACATTGTATGTTACAAAGTTTTTGTACCAAAACATCCTTATTGAGTCAGCAAATAAACTTATTTTACTAACTTGCGTTTGCGAAGGTGGCGTTGGGTCAATCCTAACCCAGGCATTGTTCATATAAACTTCTGCCCACGTATGAGCATCTTTTGCTCTCACAATGTAATATTTGAGGGTATCATTCCACTCCGTTGTTACAAAACCAGACACAAGACGAGCGGGGATATTTGATGCTCTTGCAAGTATAACAAACGCTGTTGCAAAGTGCTCACAATAGCCACTTGCATGGTTTAACATAAAATCGTCTATATTTCTTGCGGTTGGGTTTAAAGAATATTCGTTTGATGTTTTTAAATAGTTGAGTATTGCGTTTAGTTTGTCTGTTTGCTTAGATGAGTTCTTACTAATTGAATTTGCAAGTTCAATTATTTGAGGATTAACACCTCTCACGTCTAAGTACCTTTTTAAATCTTCGTTTGATAATTTTTCTTTCAGTGGAAAGTCCTCGAAAAATGAATCATATTTTACGGTTTTAAAAAAGGGAGTTTCAAAGAAAAGATTCCCGATGTTATCTTTGTATATAAGGTTAAAATTTCCATAAATTCCTCTTGCATAATCAACCATAAATATTACATTGGTATTATTTGGTTCGAGGTAAATTGTAGCCTTTTTCATAGTTCTTTCGAGAAAAACGCCTAATAAATCTGGATAAACTTTCTCTTTTTGCTCGCTTTTGTACCACTTTCCGTTTAAAAAAGTCGTGTATCTTAATCCCGAAATGTAAAGTGGCATATTTTGTTTATTTTTTTCTATCCTCATCACTATGGAGTAATCAAGCGTAATTGGATTTGAATCTATTGAGACATCTTCAGAGAAATTTGAAGTTGCCTTAGCGCCAATTGGATTTCCATGAATTACTCCCAAAGTGAAGCGTGGAAGGGAGAAAAATAGAATAAGCGAAAATAAGAGTGAAGTAGCAATATATATAAATATGTCTTTTTTATCTGGTGCCGATTTTTTTAAAGGTATGGAATTTTTGAATTGAGTTTGTATAAGAAAAAAGAACGACGATATGAGGAAAAATATTGCAACAATACCGAATCCGAAGGCTATTGTTCCAATAGATGAAAGAAGCGAAAGCATTAGCCCTACAACAAAAATCTCAAAGTAGTCCTTTGGGTCGTTTGAAAGAACGAATTTGGCACTTATGGAGGCAAGAAGCAAAGACGATACCACTACAAATAAATCTGCTCTAACTGCAAGAAGAAAGAGGAAAGTAAGCAGTGGAAAAATTTCAAATCCTTTTTTAAAGTCTTTTGATACTCGTGTATCCTTTAAGATACAAGCAAGAATAGGAAAAATTAGAAGCAATATAAGTCCATTGTAAATAAGCATGACAAAAGCAATGGAGGAAAGTGAAAAAAACAGAAAAGAAATACAAAGACTACTAAATTTAAATAAGTTCGATATTTTCATAGGTAATTCCCTTTGTATTTCTGATAGGTTCATTATCTTCACGAGTAACTTCTGATAGATACTGCATTATTCTTAAATAGTCTTCAAAATTTGTGCACTTAAGATTTATTTTTGGACTTATAAAGTCAAAATTTAGACGTATATGGAATAGCTTGTATACAAGTGATGCAATTTTTACTACTACAATCTCAAAACCCTCTTCGGTAAATAATTTTTTTGAGTTGTTAAAAACTATAGTATAGTTTGAGCCTTCTGAGTTTGCAAACATAATTACTTTTTCTTCACCTAATTTTGCAGAAATTTTCCAAGAAATTCTCCTTGCATCAATTCCTTCTTTATAATCGTCAACTGAGTAAAAGTCTCCATCGTTTTCTTGTCTCAAAGCGTTCAGTTGAATTGAATTTTTTTGTGAAATTAATATATCTCTTATTTCTGGAAAAACAAAAAATACTTCATTTGATGTAATTTCTTTTTCCCTTATAAAGAAGCCGAAAGGATAAGAAGACCTAACCTTAATCTTTCCAATTTCAAATTTACCTCTTTTGTTAAATGTAAAACTGTTACTCTTTTTCTCGTTTTTTTCTACTACATCAAAATGGAAATTTTTTCCCATGAGTTCAACATCAATAACAAACTTTTTCCTATCTTCTTTGTTTAACAATATAACAGAGAGGAAAGTTTCTTTTCCTACATAAATCTCTTGCGGGGATTCAATTTTAATATCAATATGAGAGAGATTCCTTACCGCAAGATATGAAGAAACTCCCATTAGCGATAAAGCAATTGCAAAAATAAGGTAAATCATATTATTGCCCGAGTTAAATGCCGCAAATCCTATAATTATCAAAACTAATATGTAGAGGATACCTTGACGAGTTATCCTAATTTTACTATATGGGAACTTGCGTTTCAAAAACAATGTTTTCAATGATTTCATCTTTAAACTTCTCTTCATACTCTTTGAAAATTAGCCTGTGTTTAAGAACGGGTTTTGCAAGTTTTTTTACATCTTCAGGAATTACGAAATTTCTCCCCATGATTTTTGCAAATGCCTTTACTGCTTTTACAAAGTCTATTGCACCTCTTGTGCTTAATCCAAGTCTTATAAATTTTGACATACGCGTTTTCCTAACAATTTCGTATATGTAATTCAAAACGGATTCCTCTACAAGAACCTCTTTTGCCTCACTAATAATATCCATTAGCTCATTTAAGGATAGCACTGGGTTTAAATCTTTTGCTTCAAGTTTCTTACCGTTTTGAAGAATTTTTATCTCTGTTGTAGGCTCTGGGTATCCAACTTCTAAAGAAAGCATGAATCTATCAAGTTCGCTTTCAGGAAGTGGATATGTGCCTGCAAATTCAACTGGGTTCTCTGTTGCAATAACTATAAAAGGATTTGGAAGTGAGTAGCGCTTGTTTTCAACCGAAACTGTCCTTTCGCTCATTCCTTCGAGCAAGGCAGATTGCGTTTTTGGTGGTGCTCTGTTAATTTCATCTCCGATTACAATATTTGCAAATATTGGGCCCTTTCTAAATTCAAACTGTGAAGTTTCTTTATTAAAAACAGTTATTCCAATTATATCTGTGGGTAATAAGTCTGCGGTAAATTGAATTCTCGAGGTTGCAACATCGATTGATCTTGCAATTGACTCTCCAAGAGTTGTCTTGCCGACACCTGGTACATCAATGTATATGAGATGTCCTTCTGCAATGAGAGGTACAAGCGAAAGAAGAATAATTTCTCTTTTTCCTAAGATAACCTTCTCAATATTATCCACTATCTTTTTTATTCTCGGATCTATTTCCATTCAAACTCCTCCCTATGTTCTAAAAGGTATTTAATTTCATCGTTTTTGTCCTTTATTTCTCCTTTTAATTTTAAAGAAGTGAGAATATCGAAGATTTTTCTATACTGTGGGCCTTCTTTTAATCCCAACTCTTTTAAGTCAGACCCTCTGAGTTCATTTTTAATGAATCTCAGTTTTTCAAGATAATCTTTGAAGAATTTTTTAACTTCTCCTTTTGTTTTGTAATAATATGCATGAACGTATGTTAAATCAAGATTATTTAGTTTAATAACAATAGAAGGTAGGTCCTCTTTACTGAAACTTTCTTTAATGTTTTTGAAAACCTCGATTGCCTCCTTTATCTTAAGGATTTCATGTTTTCTAATTCCAAAGATTTTGTTAACTTCTTCCTCATTTATATGGCATTTTGAAAGGTAAATAAGAAAAAGGAATGCATGTATTCGCTTGGTTGTATCTTTTTCAGTCTTATAAAATGATTTTATTGCACTAACTGTTGCTTTTGGGATGCCGTTAATTCTAAAAATTTCTTTTAAAATTCCGTAGTTTGTAAAAAATTGAATCACTTGATCTATTTCATCTTTTGCTATTAACTCTTTGAGTTCTTCTTGTACTCTCTGGGATTTACTTGAAAATAATGCCCCAATTTCGACTGCTTTCTTAAGAAGGATTTCACTTTCTCTTGAAAACTTGAATTTTAGTTCAACCATATATTTTATTGCTCTAAAGATTCTTGAAGGATCTTCTATAAAAGAAAGTGGTTTTAAAACTCTTATAATACCTTTAAGAAGATCCTCGTAACCGTTAAAATAATCGTAAAGGATGCCAAAATTTTTCTCTCTTATATCAACTGCCATTGCGTTAATGGTAAAGTCTCTTCTTGCAAGATCCTCTTTCAAAGTAGCCTTCTCAATTACCGGCACAAGAGAGTTATCTACATAATATTCCCTTCTTGCTGTAACAAAATCAAAATTCATACCATTGAAAACAAAATGGACTGTTTGTGTTTCTTCAAATATCTCAATTGTGCCATTAAATTTTTCTTTTAACCTTTTTCCAAAACTTATTGCGTCATTTGTCACAAAATCAAAATCTACGATTTTCTTGCCAAGAAGTGCATCTCTCACTGCTCCACCAACAAGGTAGATTTCAAGATTTAATTCACTTGCAATTTTACCAAATTCTTTTAGGAGTTTAAAAATTTGTTTACTTGTTGCATTTTCAATTACCTTCGAAATGTATTTTTTGTCGGGAAGTTGTGTTGTTGTTACGTTTCTTGGGATTTCTTTCATCATATCTTCAAACTTATATGCCTTAAGTAGGTCACTTCGTGAGATGATACCTATAATGTGTCCGTTGTGTTCTACAAGCACTCTCCCGACATCTTCATTTACCATTTTATCTTCAATTTCCCTTAAGTTATCAAATGCTTTAACCATAACAATCTTTGGAGAAAAAAATTGTTTCACAGAACTGTTCTTTTTTCCAAAAAGGTAGGCCTTTTCTACATTTTTCTTTTCTATGATGCCAATTATTTCTCCGTTTTCTTCTACTGGTAGTCCAGAGAAACCCATTTTTACCATTATTTCAAGTGCTTCTTTAATTGTTGCATTTGATGAAATTGTTTTTACAGGTGAACTCATTATGTCTCTTGCTTTGAGTGAATAAAAGTTTGCAAGATTAACTGCTTCAAGGATTTTGTTAACGACAATTTCGATTGGCTCGCCCTTTACTGTTCCTGACACTGCAGTTGGATGTCCTCCTCCGTTAAATGTATCTGCAATCTCTGTAAGACTAAAGGATTCGTGGACGCTTCTTCCTATAATGTGCACAGTTTCTCCGATTTTAACGAGGACAAAGATCACATCAAGGTCAATCATTTCAAGAATTTTGTGTGCTAAAATTGATACTCCTGGCACATATTTTTCCAAGCTTGCATGGGTTATTCCAACTTTGTGTCCATTTATGTTGTATTCTTTTAGCTTTTCAAGGAACGTTCTAAGCAGAGAAATTTGTCCCTCCTGAAGAAAAGGCGATGTAAATCTGTGAACGAGTTTCATGTCAACGCCAAATGAGAAGAGAAATTCAAGTGCCCTAAAATCATCGCTTGTAACGGATGGGAAAGAAAGTGAACCCGTATCTTCATAAATACCTAAAGCAAGTATTGTAGCTTCGATTGGAGTAAGACGCACCTTTTTTAGCATTAAAAGGTTTACAAGTATCGTTGTGTTAGCGCCAACATTTTTTCCCACTACAATTGCGTTTTCTATATCTGTTTCTCCTGGATGATGATCAATTACAACAATTTGGGCGTTCTTGTTCTGAAGGAGTTCTACGCCATTTCCAATTCTATTTTTTAGCCTTGTATCAACAATAACGATCCTTGATATATTTTCAAAAAAATCTTTTGGAAGATCTCTCATTTTTTTGAAATTGAGAACATCAGAGAACAGTGCAATGATTTTTTGAGCGTTTATATCCGTTGATCCTGGATGAATAACAACTGACCCAGGGTATAGTTTGGAAGCTGCAAATGCAGAGGCGATGGCATCAAAATCTGCCCCTGCGTGTGTCAGAATTGCCGTGTTATTGCTCATTAAAAGAGTTTATCAACCCCTTCGGCTGATACTCTGTAATAGATGAGTGGAGGTGGCTCAATAGGTGTGTCACTTACTTCTATAAGTGAATTAAATCTATTTAATGCTTCTTCTAATTTTGCTTCATTGTTTGAAAGGACAGTTCCAATTTGCTGTCCTTTTTCAATGTAGTCTCCTAATTTTTTGGGGAATATTATACCACATGAAAGGTCGATAACATCATCTTTTTTTTCTCTTCCCGCACCCAAGAATTGAGCAAGTCTTCCAATGCCCTTTGTATCAATTCTCGAAATATACCCTGTTTTTTCTGAAATTATATCTTTCTTAAATTTTGCTTGTGGAAGGAGATTGAAATCGTTTATTACTTGTTTGTTTCCTCCTTGTGCTTCAATGATTTCGGCTAATTTTTGGAGTGCCTTTCCACTTGCTATTGCTTCTCTTATAAGGCTTTTACCCAATTCTCTATCTGAAGCCCTCCCGCCTAATACTAACATTTCACTTCCAAGTGTTTCTATTACCTCAAACAATCTCTTACTTCCTTTTCCCTTAAGTATATTTATGCCCTCTTCAACCTCAATAGAGTTTCCTATTGCATCACCAAGAGGCTCGTTCATGTCGGTAATATATGCAACAGTTTTTCTACCTAATGAGTTCCCAATCCTAACCATTGCTTCCGCAAGCTTAAGTGCATCACCAAGATCTTCCATAAATGCACCATTACCAACCTTAACATCAAGCACTATCGCATCAGTTCCGGAGGCAATTTTCTTACTCATAATACTAGATGCAATAAGTGGTATACTGTCAACAGTTCCTGTAACATCCCTAAGTGCGTAGATCTTTTTATCTGCAGGAACTAACTCTTCACTTTGAGAAATAATTGCTCCACCTACTCTATTTACGATATTTATAAACTCTTCGGTAGGAACTTCTACTCTAAATCCTGGAATCGATTCAAGTTTATCAATTGTTCCACCCGTATGTCCTAAACCTCTTCCAGACATTTTTGCAACTGGAACTCCCAAGGATGCAACGATTGGCACAAGTGGTATTGTAACTGTGTCTGCAACACCACCAGAACTGTGTTTATCGACTTTTATGCCATGTATTTTTGATAAGTCTATTGTTTTGCCACTATGAATCATGATATCCGTAAGAGTGGACAGCTCTTTATCGTCCATTCCTCTAAACCAGACAGCCATAAGAAATGCAGCTACTTGATAATCTGGAACGATGCCTTCAACATAACCCATTACGATTTCTTTTATTTCGTTATCTTCAAGGTGCTTTCCGTATTTTTTCTTTTCGATAATCTCGACAATACTCATTTAAACCTCCTGAAGAAACTCGCTTAAAATTAAAGAGATTTTCTCTCCACATTCCTTTGCAATTTGAACAACTTTCTCGTGTTGGACTTCTCCCTCTGCAAAGGCGTTGTCAGTAATACAGGAAAGCCCTACGACCTTCATTCCGTAATAACGAGCAAGTATCACCTCAGGCACAGTTGACATTCCAACTGCATCAATTCCGAGTCTTTCCATAAGCAGTAATTCTGCAATAGTTTCGAAACTTGGCCCCATAACTGCACAATAAACACCTTCCTTGATTGGAATGCCATGTTTATATGCGATTGTCTTAATGATCCTTCTATACTCTTCATCGTATACATTTGTCATGTTTACAAATTTTTCGTTTCCAGGCTCTCCTCTTAACGGGTTATCCGCAAATATGAAATTCACGTGATCTCTTATAAGCATCAAATCTCCTGCTTTGAGAGTTGGATTCACGGCACCAGATGCATTTGATACAATGAGATTTTTGATGGAAAGTGCATGTGCGGTTCTTACAGTCATTGTGACTTCCTTCATTGAATACCCTTCGTAGTAATGGAATCTTCCGTTAAAAAACACAACATTATATTTTCCTAATTTTGCAAAAACTAATTCAGATGCGTGTCCCAATACTGTCGAAATTGGGAAGTGTGGAATATCCTTGTACGGTATTTTTTCGTAAATTTCTGCGTTTTCAAGCATACTTCCAAGTCCTGTACCTGTGATGATTGCAAATTGAGGTGCGTATTTTTTCTTAAATTCTTCAAAAAATTTATTGAGTTCTTCCACTTTTTCCTCCTATTCTATTGATGCTAAGTAATAGTAAAATGGTTGTCCACCATATACAAGGTCGAATTCAAAATCAGGAAAAATTTCCTGAAGTTTTGAGAGCATTGCCTTTGCGATTTTTTCTTCTGTATCCCTGCCATAGTAAATTGAAATAAATTCGTGCCCTTCAATTTTATCTTTTACATCCTCAAGTAATTTAATGAAGGTTTCTTCAGGATTTGTGCCAGTTGTTGCTAAATTGTCATCAAAGAATCCTATTATGTCGTTCTCTTTGATTTGGAGACCGTTAAAACTTGTGTCTCTTACTGAGTAGGTAATTTCAATAACATGAATACGGTTTAAAACTTCATTTGCAATCTTTAAATTTTCTTCAATTGACTCTTCAGAATTAAATGAGAGTATTATGGGAATGCCCTGTGCCGGGTTTTTTGTAGGTATTATCTCAACCCTTTTATCTTTTGAGAGTTTCTTTGCTTCTTGTGATGCAAGGACAACATTTGGATTATTTGGCAGAACAATTACAGTATCTTTAGAACATTCGTTAACTGCGTTTAGAATGTCCTGAATAGATGGGTTCATTGTTTGTCCGCCTTCAACAACCTTTTCTACTCCAAGGCTTTCGAATAATTTCCTAAAACCATCACCCTGTGCAATTGAGACTATAGAGAATGCGAATCTACTTTCAATTTTCTTTGGTTTTTCTTCTTTTGTCTGTGCAAATGTATCAGTTTGAATTTGCATGTTCTCGATATGAGCCTCTTTTATATCACCTTTGTCAAGAATGTAAGCAATAACTTTATTGGGCTCATTTGAATGAATGTGAATTTTTGTAAGGTCCTCTGCATCAGCAACAACTATGCTATCCCCGAATTGCTCGAGGTCTTTTCTTATTAAGTCTCTTGGATAACTTCCAAGATAGCACAAAAGCACTGTATCAAATTTGTATTCAAGAGATTCTGGGCCAATGTGGGCTTCACCTATTACTTCTTCGGTTTCCTTTGCTTTAGTAAGTTCACCTTTAAGTGCTTTGTATCCGCCTTCGAATATATATACAAGTCCTTGACCACCCGAATCAATAACACCTGCTTCTTTTAAGACAGGAAGCATTTCTGGTGTTCTTTTAAGTGTTCTTTTCCCTTCTTCAATTATATAAGATAAAAGCGCAAGGATATCCTCTTTATTGGCAAATTCAATAGAAGATTGCGCCATGGTTCTTATTATTGTAAGAATTGTGCCTTCAACAGGCTTTATAACCGCTTGGTATGCAACCTTTGTTGCATTTTGGAGAGCTCTTGAGAAAACAAATCCGTCAATATGTTCTACGTTATCTACTGGTTCAAAAAATCCCTTTAAAATTTGAGAAAGTATTACGCCTGAATTTCCTCTACCACCTATTAAAGCACCTTCACAAAGAGCCTTTGCATAGTCTTTCATACTTTGTGGTTTTTTCTTGTCCACATTTTCTATTGCAGTTTTGAGTGTAAGGTACATATTCGTGCCAGTATCTCCATCTGGCACCGGAAATACGTTCAATTTATTTACTTCTTCCCTTTTTTCTCCAAGGTATTGTAAGGCACCTCTAAAGAAATTATCAAGGTCATTGAGTTCAAGGTATTTCATTATTCTTCTCCTTTAATTCCCTTTATTATTACATCGACGTCAACATTTTTGATTTTTGTTAATTGTTTTACTTTATATGAAACTTGCGAAATAATTGTATTTGCAATTTCTAAGACATTCGTACCACCTTGAATGATTACGTATAAAGTTATTTTTACATTGTCGTTACTTTTTATGTCAACGTCTACCCCTGCCTCGTACTCTTCTACTTTAAGCGTCCTCAAAATCTTATCATAGAAAGTTTTAGGTGCAAGGCCAACAACACCATAACACTCTATTGTTGAATATGCTGCTATTTTTTTAATTGCATTTTCGGTTATTATAATCTTTGCCATTTTTAACCTCCAAAGTTTTATAAATTATAACATAATTGGGAATTTTTGAAAATTTATCGAAAACTCTATTAAACATTTTAGAAGATACTTTATTTTGTACCTAAAATTACTTTAAATTCCACGTATCTCAGATTAAGTCTTATTATACAAAGACAGGGTGAATCTTGATTAAAATCTCATATCTCTTGCAAGTTTAGATTTGTGCCTTGCAAATTTAAATTTGCCTACCAACTCTTTAGGTATCTCAATTCCTTCTTCCAATATGAACCTGACGACTCTTGTTTTCTTTAACTACCTCTTCACTTTCACTTATGGGTGCAACTTCAAAATTTGCTCTCAATCCTGCAAGTGCCTTTACAAAACTTGAAGATTCCAAATTATCAGTGTGGACATTGCTGAAATCTATAACTTTACCCATATTTACCTCCCAATTATACTAAAAAATTGTTATGAAAATTACGATTTAATTGGTTTTTGGATAAGGGAAATATGCTATTACATTGATATTATTTGCAGTAATTGAACTTAAAAGATGCCGTTATAAAATTTGGCTAAATTGGAACAAGATTTTTTAAATTGTTCAAATACAGCACCGTGTTGCCTCACATAATTTTCTATATGAAATATTATCTGGTTGCCTCATCTAAATTATATATGAAATTATTCTGAGTCAAAGGAAAATCAGTATATGATTTTCTCTCTTCTTTCTCTTTCCTTTCCATTTTCCTTATCTTTTTATCATATGCTTTTGAAAGTTCTTTTGAGATTTTATCTAAGTCTCTTTTAAGTAAAAGAGGATTTAGTGTTTCATACATTCTCCTGAGATTCTTCTTTATTTCTTCAGATACTAACTCACATTCAAGAATCCTTTGATAGGGTGTCTTGGGTTTGTCGTACTTCTTTAATACCTTACTCCCAATTCTTGTTTTCTCTTTTAGTTTCATTGAAGGTAAGAAAAAGTTCGTATAGAGCCTCAATGTATTGTAGAGTTCATTCATTATCTTCAGTTCCTCATCCGTATCATACCTTATGTATCCTACAGCCCTTCTTACCACAGAATAGTTCTTCTGTTCCACAAAGCAATTATCATTCTTTCTATAAGGTCTTGCCCTTGTAAATGTGATATGCTCTTTTTCACAATAATTCAATAGATGTGCATTGATGAATTCACTTCCATTATCTGAATCAATACCTTTTATTGAAAAAGGGAATCTCTTCCCAATCTCCTTTAATGCATTGAATGTCCATATCTGTGCTTTGTTTTTTATTGCCTTTGTTTCTGTCTATCCAGTATGTATGTCAGTCACATCAAGGGAATAGAGAAATTCTCCTCTTAGATTACCTCCATCATGACCAACAAGGTCTACTTCAACAAAGCCTGGCTCTTTCTCATTCCATTCAGAGAATGTCCTTATCGGAATGCTATGCTTTAATAGAGTCCCAGGTTTAGTTAGTGTTTTTCCTTTCATCTTTAACTTAAACTTATCCTTTTCTTTCTTAAGCAACCTATCTATTGTAGCAGGACTTATTGAAAGCAACTTTTCTTTTATCTCTTTAGAGTAAGGGAACTCATTAAAGTTCTCTAAGATAGGTATTATTTCTTTCATATACACATTCAGTCTTTTCCCACATAGGTAATCCGACATCTTCCATAGATATACAAGGGCATTGAAGACTTCTTCACCGTATACCCTTTCCCTTTTTCTCTTCCTTATCTTAAGTCCTTTACCACTATACAGATCATCGCCTATGAATACAGTTCTTTTTCCATTTTCTAAATCAACAACAACTTTACTTCCATATGTTCTCAATACATATGATGCATAACATCTTGAGTATCCTGTGAGTTTCACAAATTCATCAAGCATCCTGCTTTTCTCTTTCTTCGTTAACTTCTTGTATATCGCTGCCTCTTCTCTTATCACAGCCTTTCTCTCTTTCAAGGATAGACTCATAAAACCTCCTTCTTCCAGTTTCTTTAGAACTTCTTCTACTTTTTTCATCATTTTACCTCCGTTTCTATTTTTGAATAGATTTTTATGTGAGGCAACGATTCAATTTCATATAGATTTTTGATGAGGCAATTCGAGCACTTGCAAATATTAACAAAATCTATAAAATATATAGGTAATTTTTGAAAAAAGCACTATATAGTTTGGAGGTAAGATATGGCAAATAAATGCGAAATTTGTGGTAAAGGGCCTATAACAGGGCATAGTGTAAGTCACTCAAATAGAAAAACTAAAAGAAGATTTCTTCCAAATCTTCACAAAGCTAAAGTAATGATAAATGGGGAAATAAAAGTGTTGAGAGTTTGCTCGGATTGCCTCAATAAATACAAGATATAGTTAGATTATGGAAATCCGTTCCCTTTATTTTGATGGAAGCATTCTTCATATCTTAGACCAGAGATATCTTCCTTTTGAAGTTATAGATGTGCAGTGTAAAACTGAATGTGATGTATGGGAAGCAATTAATAAAATGAAAATTAGAGGAGCGCCTGCAATAGGCGTTGCCGCTGCCTATGGAATGTATTTAGGACTTAGAAATTTTGAAGGTTCAACTGAAACATTTATCCAAAAGGCAAAAGAGTTGAAGGATTACCTTGATAGTGCAAGGCCAACTGCAGTAAACCTTGCATGGGCGACAAAAAGAATCCTTGATAAAATTCTTTCAAATGGGGAAAAAAGCCCTGAAGAATTAAAACAAATAGCGCTTATTGAAGCAAAGAATATTGAAAATGAAGATATTGAGAGAAATTTCAAAATTGGGGAATTCGGATCTGAATTATTCACAGATGGTGATACAATAATGACAATCTGTAATACGGGTGAACTTGCAACAATAAAACATGGCACAGCATTTTCTGTAATTAAAAGGTCTTTTGAAAAGTACAAAAATATTTCAGTAATTGCGCTTGAAACGCGCCCGTATTTGCAAGGTGCTCGTCTTACAGCGTTTGAATTAAAAGAGGCAGGAATACCCTTTAGACTCATAACAGATAATATGGCTGCATTTGTGATGCAAAAAGGTCTTGTCTCAGGGATAGTTACAGGCGCAGATAGGATTGCATCAAATGGTGACACTGCAAACAAGGTTGGCACATATATGCTTGCAGTTTTAGCACACTATCACAAAATACCTTTTTATGTTGCAGCACCTCTTTCGACAATTGACTTAAACATTGAAAGTGGTAAAGAAATCCCAATTGAGGAAAGAAATTCTGATGAAGTAACACATTGTATGGGACAAAGAATCGCTCCCAATGGAGTTGAAGTTTATAACTTCTCTTTTGATGTAACTCCTCATGAATTGATCACTGGGATTATTACAGATAAAGGGATTGCATACCCGCCTTTTAAGAAATCAATTAAAAAATTATTCGAATTTTAAAGAGGCTTTAACTGCTTCTATATCTTCAACAATGAGGGTAATAAAACCCTCTTTTTTTGCTTTATAAGATATTAAAGCCGTATAAATTGGTACAAATTCTTTCCTTCCGTCAAAATGCTCTAAAATTTCTTCTTCTTCGATAATAAGTGTTGTTCCTTTTTTTCCTTTCAGGAACTCCTCAATATGGATAATATCTTCAAAATCGTTTTCCTTAAAAATTGGTATATCGATTTCATTTTTTAACTCATTTATAAAAATTAAATCCGAGTCTTTATTTATTCCTTTAATGTATATTCCATCTGCACCTAACTCAGAAAGCCTGTAAGAGAAAATTCTGTAGTTTTCAAAGTTTACCTCTTCTTTTTCAGAAATCTTCAATTTGTTTAAGTCAAGTAATCCTAATATTTTCAAATTAGCCCTCCTTTACGAGTTCATATACCTTATTAAAAAGGAATCTTCTATATGCTATTATAAGATAGTGGTCGCTTAATAGGTTTATAAGTGTTGAAGTGTTAATTGCTTTTTTAAGTGCAAGGGTTGATTCCTTAGGAAAAATTTCGTCAAATATGGCACGAACAAGAATAACTTTACGTCCGTTTATAAGAGGCGCGAAAGTAAGGGGGTCAAACAAGAAACACTCTTTTTTAAATTTAATTCTATCAATATCCGATAGATTTTTAATCTTTTTGAGTATTTCCCAATAATCCTTATGTATTTCGGCACACTTTTCGTAAGTGCAGCCATAAGTTTCATAGTTTGTGTGCGTTTTGTACTTTTGTCGGATAACTTTTGTTGCTATACTCTTCCAAGTGATATATTCAAAGTTTCCGCCAGTAACCGCAAGTAACCCGTTTTTAATTCTTTCTTCAACGCCCATTAAAATCGTGCCAATCATTCCTCCAAAACTAAAACCCAAAAGTGTAAAGCCACTTTTATCCAAGCCCTTACTTTCAAGATAATTCAAATTTTCTCTTATATCTATAATTGCTTGCCTATAGTCCCTTATAGTATCTTCTAAATCGTCTATAAGAAATTTCTCACCATCCTTATACCCTTTAATTCTTCTTTCATTATGAAAGGGAAGTATAGGCGTAAGAAGTGGAATTCCAATCTTTGCAAACCTATGCCCGAAGTATTCAAGGTGCCTTACATTCCTTTCTCCCATTCCATGTAATAATATGATAACCCTGTCGAAAGAGCCTCTTGTGGGAAAGAATAGATATGCAATATTTATGTCATTTTCTTTAAAGTTAGACTTAATAACGCTATCTGAAGTAATTCTTATAATTTTGTAATCCGTAAATGTTTTGAAATTCTCCTCTTTAAATTTAACTTCCACTTGAGGTATATCGTAAATCACAAAAATATTATACCAGAGATTTGATTAAATAAGCACTTTTTATATAATATCTTCTGGAGAGGTGGCTGAGCGGTTGAAAGCGCCTGACTCGAAATCAGGTAGAAGGGCAACCTTCTCGTGGGTTCAAATCCCACCCTCTCCGCCAGAGCGATATGGAAAAACATGATGTAATTATCATTGGTGGTGGTCCTGCTGGTGCAACGCTTGCCCATTTTTTGGGTGAATACAATATTGAATCACTTGTAATTGAAAAAGGCCATCATTTTAGAGATAAAGTATGTGCAGGTGGACTACCAAAGGGAATTTTTAGTATTTTACCTGTGAGTGTAAAAGATAATTTTTCTTATAGTTCCTACAAACTCTTTAAAGTCTTTTATAAAGGAAAACTTGTTGCCTCAGAAATATTTGATAAACCTTTTGCATATGGCGTGATGCGTGATCAATTTGATGAGCACCTGCGCCAGGGTATTACTATACACTATAATGAGAAATTTGTTTCTTACGAGGAAAACAA
This sequence comes from Caldisericum exile AZM16c01, assembly GCF_000284335.1. Taxonomy (NCBI): domain Bacteria; kingdom Pseudomonadati; phylum Caldisericota; class Caldisericia; order Caldisericales; family Caldisericaceae; genus Caldisericum; species Caldisericum exile. The sequence goes on along the minus strand of NC_017096.1, from coordinate 957,895 downwards.
GAACGGCATCGTAGTGAAAACCGACAAAAATATCTATAAGGGCAAACTCCTTGTTGGTGCAGATGGTATAGGAAGCATGGTATCGGTTCTTTCGGGGCTTAACAAGAAAACAAAAATAGTTATTGCAGAGGAAAAAGAAATTCCAAAAAAAGATCATGAGGAAAGTTTAAATGTATTTTTAGGAGATTTCCCTCTTGGCTACGGTTGGAAATTTAACAAAGATAATGTATCTTCTGTTGGAGCAGGAGCTTTAAAGAAGCATTACAAAAAAGGTCTCTCTAATTTAATCGATAACACATACACTTTAGTAAAAACCTATCCTATATCTCTTTGGGACAGAGACATAAGTCTTTTTAAAGGAAGGATTGTGCTTGTAGGCGAAGCTGGTTCAATTGTAGATCCCTTTAATGCTGCAGGTATATATCACTCAATTTATTCGTCCAAACTGCTTGCCGAGTCAATTAAAGAAAATTTCGAAAGGGGTATTATATCTTTTGAAAACTATATCGAAAAACTAAGTGAAACAATCTTTGAAGAGTTCAAATATGCATTAATTCTTTCAAGTGCGTTCTATCCAATGCTGCCTCTATTGGGTAATGTCGTTTTCAAACCTCACATCCTTGAATTTATAGCAAACGCCCAAAATGAAAGTGGTTATTTATCATATAAATCCGTATTTGAAAGATTTTCAAAGTCGAAGCATATTGAAGTAAAAATTGCATTGTTTATTCTAAAATTACTTAAAATAGTTTAGGAGGTATTATGAAAAAAGATTTGAAAAAGGTTGTGTTTGTATTTTTTGCGCTTGTTTCCGTGTTTTATAGGTTTATTCCTTTTAAACTTCCCAATGTTGAGTTCTTTTCGAGCCTTATTGCATTTACCTTGTTAGGTTTTAACAAAAAAACTGCGTTATCGGTAGTTCCAATTCTCGTTATTCTTTCAGATATCTTGCTTAATATTACTTTGCATGTGCCTTTTGATTTTAGATGGGAGGCAATAGTAATTGTTGGATGGGTTTTGGTTATTTTAACCCAGTATTTACTTAGAGGAAGAAAAATCTATAATGTAATCCTTATGGAGATTGTGGGGACACTTGCCTTTTATTTTATCACTAATAGTATGGTTTTCTTTGTTTTTAATTTTTATCCCAAAACTCTTTTAGGCTATATTACTTGCATGCTTGCAGGTTTGCCATTTTTAAGGAATCAGGCGCTATTTAATTTTGCATTTTCTTTTATTGTTTTTGCATCTATTAACGAGTTAGGCTTTGGAAAAGAGGTTTCAAGAGAGCCAGTAATTAATGAAAACGCTTAAAGATTATTTTAGAAAAGAATTCTTTAGATATGTTGCAATCGTTACTCTTTTAATAGTTGTTGACTTTGCGCAGGTCTATCTTCCGCAATTTACTAAATCTGCGATTGATAGTATCTCGGTAAAAAACACGACAAATCTTTTTAAGTATTCTATCTATATTCTTGTGCTTTCTTTTGGAATAGTAAGTCTCAGATTCTTATATCAAAGTTTGCTACGTAAGGCAGTTTTGAGTTTTGACTATGAACTTAAAAACAAAATTTTTGAAAGTTTTGTATTTTTTAAACGCAAAACACTTGAAAAGTTTGAGATAGGAGATTTGATGTCAAGGGTAACGAATGATACTCAAGCCGTTAGAATGTTTCTAATCATGGGATTTCTTGCAATTATTGATGTGTTTGTCCTTGGGCTTACAACGTTCATATTTATGATGAGAATGAACCTTAAACTTACTCTTGCAGTAAGCGTTCCTCTTTTATTTCTTTTTCCGCTTGCTTTGAATTTTGGCACAAAGATTCACAGGATTTACAAAAGAATCAACATGATATTCGCTGACATGAGCGTGCGTGTGAGGGAACTTGTTAACGGCATAAGGGTTATCAAGGCATTTGTTAAAGAACAATATTTTACAAAATTGTTCCACAATGTCAATCAGGAGTATTTAAAGGAAAATATGCAACTTGTAAAACTGGATGGTTTTTTTGATCCAATTGTTAATTTTATGATTAATGCGGCAAACCTTGTGCTCATTTTCTACGGTGGGCTTCTATATATTAAAGGCGTTGTTGGAATGGGAACAATCGCAGCATTCTTTCAATATATAGAAACTCTCACATGGCCAATGATGGCTGTTGGTTTTTCTATTGCTCTTTACCAGAGAGCAACTGCGTCCCTCTCACGAATTGAGGAGGTACTAAATCAACCTAAAGAAAAGTCAGGAAGACTTATTACAGACATTGAAAGAATTCATATAAAAGACTTACATTTTTCATTCGATGATAATGTCGAAGTACTTAAAGGCATTAGTCTTAATATAAGTAAAGGTGAAGTAATAGGTATAACAGGTGCACCTGGTTCTGGAAAAACGGCCTTAATTCATTTACTACTTAAAATAGTAGATGCGAAGAAAGGCTCGATTTTTTATGATGGAATAGATATTAACAGCATTTCGTTTGAAAGTATAAAGAGAATATTCTCATATGTTCCTCAGGAAGGGTTTTTATTCTCTGACACCATATATAACAACATAAAGATTGGTAATCCAGATGCAACAAGAGAGGAAATCGAAAATGTTGCAAAGGTTGCCTGTATTTACGACGATATTATGTCCTTTAAAGATGGTTTTAACACAGTTGTTGGAGAACAAGGAATAACTTTATCCGGTGGAGAAAGGCAAAGGATTGCAATAGCGCGTGCATTATTAACTAAACGTCCGTATCTCATTCTCGATGATGCCCTTGCAAGTGTTGATTTCAAAACTGAAAGTAACATTATAAAAAATCTTGAAGAGTATTTCATAAAAAATGGGCTAACTGTTATTATGATTTCCGAAAGACTGAGTTCTCTTCTTATCGCAAATCGTATTTTTGTACTTGTTGACGGGAAAATAATCGAAGAAGGCACATTTAACGAGCTAATTTCAAAAGAAGGGTACTTTTACCATCTTTATCGCAAACAACTCTTAGAGGCTAATCTATGAGAAGAGAATCAATTAAAAGGTTTATAGCCTACTTTTTGAAATACAAAATTTTGCTTCTCATAACGTTTTTTGGAATGCTTATTGCCTCAATTACTTCTGCAATTATTCCTTATCTTATTAAGAATGTTATTGATACACTTATCTCAACAAAGGATTTTGGGAATGTAAAAAAATTTCTTATACTCGTCCTTGTTGCAGTTATTTCAAATATTCTTTTCAAGTTAATTCAAATCTATGTAGGAAACTATGCAGGACAGAGAATAATGCAAGATATAAGGCGCGATTTATTTTATACAGTGGCAAGGTTTAAAATTGAATCCTTCTCAAGAGAACCTTCAGGAAAAATAATTACGCGCATTACAAACGATGTTGAAAATATGAATGATCTTCTCAATGCAGGGCTTGTCTCGTTGTTTGCGGATCTTTTATTTATAGCGCTTGCCGTAGGTTTTCTTATCTACATCAATCCAAAACTTGGGCTTATTGTTCTTTCACCTTTACCTGTTGCAGTAATATTCTCTCTATATTTAGGCAATCTGGTTGAAAAAATTTATGAGAAAGTTCGAGATGCCTTAACAAAAATGAATATTCATATGCAAGAAGTTCTTACAGGCATTCATGTAGTCCAGATATTTAATATGGAGAAAAGTGCAATTGAAAAATTTAGAGGATATGCAAAAGATTTTAGGGACAATTTTTATAAATCTCAGGTTACAAATGTTGTATTAAGGCAAACTGTTAATATTTCATCGTACCTATCGATTTTCCTCCTTGTATTTGTAGGTGGTATTTTTACAATAAAAGGCAACGGAACAATAGGCACAATAATTTCATTTTCAAGCTACCTTTCATACCTTTATGGACCCTTAGGGGACCTTTCGGACAAATTCTCGATTTTACAAAATGCGGTTTCGTCTATGGTTAAAATTGATGAGTTTTTAAAGGAAAACGAACTTGAGGAGAATCTTGAGGACGGCGAAAGGTTTGAAGTAGAAGGGAAGGTAACTCTTAATAATGTTTATTTTGCATATGAAAGTGCAAATGATGTGTTGAAGGGAATAAATATCGAGGTTGAGAAAGGGGAAAGTGTTGCGATAGTTGGATTTACAGGTGCAGGGAAAACAACAATTGCGAATTTGATATTTGGATTTTACGATCCAATTAGTGGTGTTGTTTCAATTGATGACCACGATCTCAAATTTGCTTGCAAAGGCCATTTTAGAAAGTATCTTGGAATGGTGTTACAGAATGTGTTTATTTTTAGAGGGACTGTCCTTGATAATATAACTCTTGGAGATGATTATTCGATAGAAAGTGTCGAAAATGTCTGCAAAATGCTTGGAATTTACGACTATATTAAAAGATTACCGAAAGGTTTATACACGGAGTTATCAACCGAAGGAAAGAATATTTCGATGGGAGAGCGTCAACTTATCTCTTTTGCAAGAGCGCTAATTCATAATCCAAGAATATTAATTTTAGATGAGGCAACATCTTCTATTGATTCACGCACAGAAGAACTTATAGAAAAAGGAACGAAAATCCTTATGAAAGGAAGAACTTCTATTATCATTGCACATAGACTCTCGACTATTAGGAACGTTAATAGAATTTATGTATTAAATAAGGGAAGAATTGTTGAAGAAGGCACGCATGAGCAACTACTTGAAAAGAAAGGTCTTTACTATGAATTTTACAAATCTCAATACAAATAAAAAATGGGAAGGCGATGGGGGCACCTTCCCTGGCATGAATAAGAAAGGAGGTAGGTATCAGGTATTCGGTGGCGAATATCTGTACTTACTTGGATGTTAGTATAACAAATTTGAAAACAATGTCAAGAGGGCAGAGGGTATGTTAAGAAAAATTTATAAAATAGGAGGATGAAGTGGAAAAAAGAAAGAATGTTTTAATCTTTGTACTTTTTGGACTAATTACAATGCTTATTGGATTTAATTGGTTCATGTGGGGACCAATTTTAAAGACATTCGTTGAAGAGGGGATGGGAGTAAAGCCTGTCTTTGCTGAACTATTAATTTCTGCTGTTCCGTTTTTGCTTGTTCTCTTCTCCTACTTTGCGGGTGCATATAGTGATAGGAGTCCAAAAAGAACTACGACAATTGCTTCTTTGCTTTTGGGCATTTTTACTGTCTTGAGAGCACTATTTTCATTTAATTTTACACTCTTACTTCTTGCACATTTTGGGTTTGCGCTAAGTGCAACTTTTGCATTTACCTCATGGTCACCCTTAACTTACAGATTATTCTCAAAGGAAAGCGCTTCAAAAATTACCGCATACTTTACGGCATTTCTCGTTTTGGGCCAAATCGTTGCGTTCTTTGTTTCATATCCCCTTGCAAGTATGTTAGGAATTAAGATTTTTCTAATTATTACATCCCTTATTACTCTTGTGACTTCAGTTATATATGTGCTTGTTATTATGGATTGGGATGATTCAATTAGGAATGTACCCTTGAAAAAAAGATTACCATTAAAAGATGGTTTTAAACTTGTGTTTTCAAATAAATCGCTTGTAGTACTTTCTTTAATTTCGTTTTTTGATATCGGTGTTTTTAAGTGGCTTGCAGGATGGTATCCAAAGTTAAATGTTGAGTTTTTGGGTCTTGATCCGACAAAAGCATCTTTTATAAATGCCTTTATCCTTATTGGGTGTCTGCTCGGTGCAATGACAATTCCTGATTTGAGTCATAGGATACGAAAAGTTAAGATATTTTTCATTATACTTCCCATTGTTGTTATCTTGATGATTTTTTTGAGCATGTTTATTAATGTATTTAGTTTGCTTCTTTTTGAGTCTCTCATTTTGGGCATTGCTTTGTTTCCTATATATCCGCTTGGTGTCCATCTTCCAAGTGCTTTTAGTAATGTTGGAATTGAAAACGCAGGAATTGGCAGTGCAATAATACTTATATTTGCAAATCTTGGTGGGACAATTTTTCCTTTATTAGGATCTCTTACGAAAGGTTTTGAGATTTCTTTACTTGTATTTTGTATTGTTCCTATGGTTTTAATTGCTATTCTTGGTCTTATTTTTGAGGATCCAGATACGTATAGACTATCAACTCACTAAACTTTTTGGGCTTGGGTTATCTCAAGCCCATTTCTTTTTCTGAGAAGGCGAGAACCGTGTACACCTCAACTTCTAAATTTTTGTATCTAAAGCAATCACCGTTCAAACCTGCTTTTAAACAGAGATGGGTAAAAAAGTCTTCATGATTTGGTAATTCTTCCCAGACTTGTGGTAGGAAAGTAGCCTGGTAAAATCCTTTTCTTATAATTACGCCGTGTTTGAATGGCTTAACCTTTTCAAAAAGATCTTCTGTGTCCTTGAAATAAATTTTTTCAGGGGGTGATAAAATTGAGATTTCAATTTCAATATAAGGAAGTTCAGATTCATCCACTGGATAAAAACGTGGATCTTTAAAAGCAGCATTTATAGAGTTCTCGATGACATCTAATATAAGAGGTCTTACAGGATAAATTGACCCTATACAACCTCTTAGAGAACCGCTTTCTGTTAATGTGACAAAGGTGCCTCTATCCTGCCAAAATTCTTCATCTGGAAATTCGTCTTTCGTTACTTTTAATTTTCTGCGCTCTTTTAGATAAGTTTCGATTGTTCTCCGAGATAATTTCAAGAGCAGTATTTTATTATTTGCATTCATAAGGTATCTCCGTAGAATACTGCCGATAAATAACCTACGACCTGAGTTTTTGGTCCTGCTGTGTCGCCGCTTGTTGCATACTTAAGCACCTTGCTTTTTAGATTGTTTGCTTTTGCAAAATCAATTACAGTTGCGATACCAGTCTTGCCACAGGCCTCACAATTTAAAATATGTTTCTTGTTAAGTTCCTGAACTGCCTTAATGCAGTGAGAATCTTTTTTGATTGCAATATCATACGGATAGTAATGACTTAAATCAGTACTTACTACAAGGATTGTATTTTCATCAAAAATGGATAGTATTCCTCTTAAAAGTGATTCTTCTGAGATCTCGCTGTATAGAATTGGTACAATTTCAAAGTGTGATAAAGTGTACTGCAAAAATGGAAGTTGCACTTCTATGCTATGCTCTTCAAGGTGTGCATCAAGAATAAAATGAAATTCTTCAAGTTGAAGTAACTTTTGAGCATCTTTCGAAACATTTACAAAACCCAAAGGAGTTTTATAGGCATCAAAGAGACCAACTGAAGCGCCATGAAAATAGGCATAATGTGATGGAGCAATTATTATCACTTTGATATTTTTGAGGTAATCTATGTTCGTGAGCTGTTTATAACTATATCCTGCAATTGGGCCTGAATAGATATAACCTGCGTGTGGTGCAATAATTGCCTTTATATTATCTGTGTCTTCAAGAGGAGCACTTTCTACAAACCTTCTAATCATGCTTTTCAATTCTTCCCTATCTTCAGGGTAAAATGCTCCTGCCACTGCAGTATCCCTTATTTTCATGTTCTCCTCCTTGATCAATTATACCACAGATTTATTCACTTTAGCAAAAATTTTTAAGAAAAATTAAAAAAATTTGTAAAATCTCGATCAAATCAGTATAATAATTTGGAAATTAATTAACTTTTGGGAGGTTTCTATGGACGAGGAAGAAAAAAGAAACGAAGAGATGACTGAAGAAAGTGAGATACCTGAAAAAAGTGAAAGCAATGAAGGACCCAAATCGACAGAAGAATCAAAGAAAACTGAAGAATCCAAAACAACTGAAGAATCAAAAGATAATTTACCACTTCATACCCCTATTCCTCCCACAGAAGAAAAACCACAAAAAGAAACAAGATATATCCTTTTTCTTGTTTACAATGAAAGAGCGCCTGTTGACAGGGATGATGTATTTGATCTTATAGATCAACTGAATAAGATTACAACACCACCTGAAGAAACACGGATTGATATGGTGATCTTGTCAAACGGTGGATATCCCCATCCTGCATACCAAATGATGAATATTGTTCGATCAAAATGTAAAAAATTAAAGGCTGTTGTTCCTCTTTTTGCAAAATCAGCCGCAACTCTTATGACTCTTGCATCTGATGAGATAATAATGGGTCCACAATCCGAAATCGGTCCTCTTGATATGCAGATGGAGCATCCTTTAATTGAAAATCTGCACATATCAGCACTTGAAGGGTATTATCCATTTATGCAACTTTATGGGAAGTTTGTGACCGACTTTTTTCCTCTTGCATTGAAAATGGCTCAGGATATAACGCAAACTGTCCCTATTAAGCGTGAAGATGCTGTTGATATTGCAATGAATACAGCAATGAGTTATCTTGTTCCGATTGTTCAACAGATTAATCCGACTGTTGTTAATATGTGTTACAGGGCACTAACCACCGGAGAACAGTACGCTTATAACTTTCTATTCAGATATATGTTTAAGGATAAGCCAGAAAGAGAAAGGGCAATTCTTGCTTCTCAAACAGCACATGCACTTGTTTGGAACTTCCAAAACCACGGACAGGTGATTTCAAGAGATGACGCAAAATTGCTAAACTTATATGTTGGATTCGGTGAAAGCTACGATTTGTTTGATATGATGTATGTGATTACTAAAGAAATGCTTAGAATACTTGGACAGAGCGGTATAGAAAGGGCTATAAGAGTTGTCTCAATGGAGCAAATAAAGAGGTTACTTAACGTTGATAGTTATCTTGGATATATAACATTCATTGTTTATAAGGCTTATTCACTTGTCGAGCCATTAAGACAATCGTTACAAAATGTTACTGATGTACAGAAGATTTCACTTGCTATTAGACAATTCTTAAGTCAATCTCTTGCAAGCCTACCTCCAATGCCTGAGCAGGAGAAAAACGATATTGCACAAGTTTCTCTTGAACTACTTGAGGACATCTTCCTTAAAAACTTCAAGGATGAAAATGCAATTTATTCTGTTGCTTTCAATAGAATAAGAAAAGAAAAAGCGTTCTCAAAGCCCGTATCAGAAGTTATTGCTGGAAGGATTGTCGAAGCAGTAAGAGAACTTACTCAGACTATTGAAATTGAAATAGACACAACTCCACCAGAGGTTGTGAGTAAGTACATTTTGCAGATTCTTGCATTTCTCCTTGTGTACAATATTAAATTCTGAGGTCTAAAATGTGGAACACAGAAAAGCATACAAAAGCAGAAAACAAAGCTTATATTGATGGAAGAAGTGGTGAGTGGGCGAATCTTCCAATCTATGTAACAGAAATACTCGTTCCGCCTTTAATGGGTTTTATCAAATGGTATATTTTGATTGTTGTAATTTATATTTTAAATCTTCTTTGGGGTTTTGTAAGTGATAAGTTCATTAATTTGAAAATTTCATATATCCTGTGGCAGATAAATAAGTTTCGCTGGATTGTTTTTATTGTATCGGGATATTATTACATTTCAAAGAGTATGTATATAGAAGGTGCTCTTAGTTTGCTTTGGCCATTCATTTCATTGATACTTGCTTTCCTGAATTTCTATAACAAACAGAAGGATATAAAGGCAAAAATTGAAGAAATATTGTATAATAAGGAGCAAAACTAGATTTATCTGAAAATTTATGAAAGGGGTGTTTTATGGAAAGAGTTAGAGTGATTATTATGGGTGCAGCAGGAAGAGATTTCCACAATTTTAATGTGTTTTTTAGAAACAGATCCGAGTATGAAGTAGTTGCGTTTACTGCCACGCAAATACCTAACATTGAAGGAAGAGTTTACCCGAAGGAACTCGCAGGCGAACTTTATCCTAATGGTGTTCCAATTTATCCAGAATCAGAACTTCCAAAACTTATAAAGGATTTGAACGTCCAAAGAGTAGTTTTTGCTTACAGTGATGTTCCGCATGAATACGTTATGCATAAGGCTTCCATTGCTCTTGCAAACGGGGCAGACTTCTGGCTTATGGGTCCAGAAGCTACGATGGTAAAGTCAACAAAGCCGGTTGTCTCTGTATGCGCAGTACGTACAGGTTCAGGGAAAAGTCAAACAACAAGAAAAGTTGTTAAAATTCTTCGCGAAATGGGTAAGAAGGTTGTATCAATTAGGCACCCAATGCCATATGGAAACCTTGTTGAGCAGGCCGTGCAACGCTTTGCAACTTACGAAGATCTTGATAGATACAAGTGCACCATTGAAGAACGTGAGGAATACGAGCCACACATTGACCTTGGTGCCGTAATATATGCTGGTGTTGACTATGAAAGGATTTTGCGAGAAGCAGAGAAAGAAGCAGATGTTATAGTTTGGGATGGTGGAAATAATGATTTCCCATTCTATAAGTCAGATCTTAAGATAGTTGTTGCCGATCCTTTAAGAGCAGGACACGAGCTTTCATACCATCCAGGTGAAACAAACTTTAGAAGTGCTGATGTCATTGTGATTAATAAAGAGGATACTGCAGATTTTGAATCTATTGAACTTGTGAGGAATCATGTAAGGGAAGTAAATCCCAATGCAATTATTGTTGACGCAGCATCACCAATTTTTGTTGATAATGGCGAAATTATAAGAGGAAAGAGAGTGGTTGTGGTAGAAGATGGCCCCACATTAACACATGGTGAAATGAGTTACGGTGCAGGTTATATTGCTGCAAGAAAACTTGGTGCAAGTGAAATAATTTCGCCTGTCCCTTATGCAGTTGGCTCAATAAAGGCAACCTATGAAAAATACAAACAAACAAAGGATGTTTTGCCAGCAATGGGATATAGTGAAGTGCAGATAAGAGAACTCGAAGAAACAATCAACTCTATTCCTGCAGATGTAGTAGTGATAGGAACCCCAATTGATTTAAGAAGAGTTGTTAAACTCAATAAACCTGCTGTGCGAGTAAGATATGAACTTCAGGAGATTGGTAAGCCAGATCTGAAGGATATTTTGACCAAAAAGTTTGGAGGTTAAAATGGCAAAAAGTCTTAAAGGGCGTTCACTTCTTTGCTTAAAGGATTTTACAAAGGAGGAACTTGAGGAGTTTATTTTCCAAGGAGAGAAATTGAAAATTGATTACTATGCTGGAAAAAAAGAGAAACTCCTTGATGGAAAAACAATTGCGGTGTTATTTGAAAAGCCATCAACTCGAACAAGAATTTCTTTTGCAGTGGCAATTCATGAGTTGGGGGCATTCCCATTAATTCTTGAGACATCAAATCTTCAACTTGTAAGAGGTGAAACTGTCCCAGATACAGCGAAAGTTATGGGACGAATGGTTCAGGGAATTGTTGCAAGAGTTTTTGCACAGAAAACACTTGAAGAACTTGCAGAGTTTTCAGGAGTTCCTGTAATAAATGCTCTTTCTGATTTCTCGCATCCATGCCAAGCACTTGGAGATTTCTTAACGATAAAGGAGAAAAAAGGAAAATTGCAAGGAATTAAACTTACATATCTTGGTGACGGAAATAATGTTGCTAACTCGCTTTTAATCGGTGGAAGTATTCTTGGACTTGATGTATCTTTGGGATGTCCAAAGGGTTTTGAACCAGCAAAAGAAGTTATTGATATGGCTCTCCATTTTGCAAAGAAATCGGGATCAAAGATAGAAATAACAAACGATCCTGCTGAAGCTGCAAAGAATGCAGATGTCCTTTACACTGATGTATGGGCGTCAATGGGGCAGGAAGCTGAACATGATAAAAGAGTTGCGATAATGAAGCCATACCAAATTAATTCCTCTATTTTATCCCATGCAAAAGAGGACGCTATTGTGATGCATTGCCTTCCAGCACATCGTGGCGAAGAAATTACTGATGAAGTTCTTGATGGACCTCATTCGGTTGTATTTGATCAAGCAGAAAATAGGCTTCATATTCAAAAGGCAATCCTTTCGCTACTCATATAAAAAACCTTGTATAAATAAAGAGGCCCCCAAATCTTGGGGGCCAAAAAATATTTTCTAATTTTCTATATTAATTTAATGCCTAATGCTTCGTAAACTGATTGAAGGAAAGCATCTTCTGGTAGCGCTCCTTCGAATTCTGCCTTGCCACCGTTTATGACCACTTTAGGAACTGCGTAAACATTAAATTCGTTTGACCAATCTGGAAACTCGTTTGCTTCAATCATTGCACCTATAATATTAGGATTTTCAAGCGCAAATTGATGTGCTGTTCTTACTGCTCTTGGGCAGTATGGACAAGTCGGAGTTACAAAAACAAGTATTTCAACAGGACTTGAGATTTTTCTTACCTTTTCTTTGATGTCAACTGGAAGTTCTGTTTCACCCTTTGAAACATCAACAATGTCTTCTAAAAGTGATGAAAACTCATGACCAGATGGTATACCATAGTAAACGATGTTTTTATTTGTTTTTGAACCTTCGATGAAGAGTGCAGAAATTGCCTTGACCCCATATTCTTTCTCTTTTTCTACGTCATCTTTGTAGATATTTAATTTTATTTTTGGAGAAAGTTCGGCAACTTCTTTTACAATTTCTTCCGTGTAAGGAAGATATTGTTCGTTGAATTTTGTAATCTTTTCACCATTTGTTTCAAAGAATAAGGTAAGTGTTACATCATCCTTTAAATTCTTCTCAAATAAGTCTTTAATGTACGCTGCATCTTTTTCTTTTAAAAGTCTTTCCATTTCTCACCTCTTAATTATAGATTTTTAATATATTTATCAACTTCGGCTGCTGCAATAGCAGCATCACCGCAAGCAGTAATAACTTGCCTCAATGGTGTGTTTCTCACATCGCCAACGGCATACAGGCCTGGTAAATTTGTTTCCATTTTCATATTAGTAACTACAAAACCTCTGTCATCAACATTTACAAGACCTTTTACGAGTTCTGAATTTGGTTTTTCGCCTATTGCAACAAAAACTCCTTCAACTTTGAGTACTTTGTGTTCTTTTGTTACCACATGTTCTACTTCAAGGCCTTCTACCTTTTTGTCTCCAAGAACATGCGCAGGAATGTATTCGAGTTCAAAGGAAATCTTCGGATTAGAAAATGCGGCTTCTTGAAGAATTTTAGTTGCTCTTAATTCCTTTCTTCTATGAACAACTATTACTTTATCAGCAAATTTTGAAAGGGTTAATGCGTCGTGGATTGCAGTATCTCCACCACCAATCACTGCAACAGTTTTATTTTTAAAAAATGCCGCATCACACGTTGCGCAATAAGAAATACCTCTTCCTCTGAACTTCTCCTCTTCAGGAACTGGAAGTTTAACTGGCTCTGCGCCAGTTGCAAGAATTACCGTCCAAGATCTGATTTTTCCATATTCAGTTTCGAGATAAAAAAGATCACTTATCTTTTCTACTTTTCTTACATCAGTAAGCACAATATTTGTTCCAAAGCGTTCAGCCTGTTTTTTGAATAGGTTTACGAGGTCTACCCCAGATATTCCATCTGGAAAACCTGGGTAATTTTCCACCCATTCACTTACTGCAATCTGTCCTCCTACCGCAACTTTCTCAAATAATACGAATTTAAGCTTAAAACGAGCTGCATAGATTGCAGCAGTAAGTCCTGCGGGTCCACCGCCTATAATTGCAAGATCATAAATTTCTTCTGTATCCAATTTTTCTTTCTTTACCTCGTGAACCGAAAAAAATTCTTCCATAAATACAGCCTCCTAAAAATTATTACTTCCGAAGTATTATATTAATCTGAGAAAATTTGTCAAGATTTTAGCTTTCTCTTAGGAGTTATTTTTGGGCCTACTTCTTCCCAGATTCTTTCAAGATCGTAAAATTTTCTCTTTTCCTCGGTCATAATATGCACTATTACGCTTCCATAATCCATTGCAATCCAACTTGAATCTGTACCTTTGTCAATAGAAATAGGAGTTATCTGTTTCTTTTTGAGCTTTTCTTCTACTTCATAAGAAATTGCATCACAATGTTCTGATACATTACCTGTACAAATTACAAAATAATCAGTTACTATAGTAAGTTTTTTAACATCAAGAATTTTAATATCCTCGCCTTTCTTTTCTTCCATTACTTTTACAATAAAATTTGCAAGTCTTTTACCTTTCATACTCATATTATACCAGAATAATAGCATTTTAATTTAAATTTTGGTATAATTAATTGAATTGGAGGTAAAAAATGGACAATTTAGAAAGCATTATTAAGTCTTTAGGTGAAGAAATTAGCGAATCAGTTTTTGTTGGAATTACAGGAAAAGACGGGTTGCCAGTTTCTATGTATGCTAAAGAAAGCATAGAATCTTCACTTGCAAGCGCAGAAGTTTCCTCGATTTTTTCAATTATTGAAAGATCATTAAAAAATCTTTCTTTAGGAAAAGCAAAGGAATTTTTTGTTTTGTCCGACGGCTATGGTATATTTGGGACTCCTCTTATTTATGATTGTTATTTATTTGTTATCGCAAGGGAACCTATTAATCTTGGTAAAGTAAGAATTGAGTTTAAAAAATATGTACCTAAGATTGAGGAGATGATGAAATAATGGAAAAAATTCTTTCTAAGCTAAAAGGTCTTCCTGGAGTTTTAGGCGTTTACCTTGTTGATAGTGATGGAAATCTCCTTTATGTAAATTCAAGCCTTGACAACCCTCCAATTGAACTATCGTATGCGCTTTCATCTTTAAGAGGGTATCTTAATGATTTGCTTGATTCCACAAAAATGGGTAAATTTGTTGATTCTTTTATAGATGGAAGCGTAGGAAGGATAATTTTTAACAGTCTTAAAAATGGTGATTTGTTAGTTGTGTTTGCAAGTAATGTTAGTAATTTAGGTATGATTAAATTTGAAATGTCTAATGCCATACAGCAAATTGAGAATATAAGATAAGGAGTGTTTTATGGAAAAGTTTTACATTACAACTGCAATTTACTATGTGAATTCAAAGCCACATATCGGATCTGTATCTGAAGCAATTGCAGCAGATGTAATTGCAAGGTACAAAAGGCTATCTAACTTTGATGTTTTCTTTTCCACTGGGACCGACGAACACTCTCAAAAAATTGAAGCAAAAGCAAAAGAATTAGGTATCGATCCTCAAAGGTTTGTTGACGAGGCAGCAAGTCTATGGAGGAACATATTCGATAAATTTAACATATCTTATTCAAGATTTATCCGTACAAGTGACTCTGATCATATGGAAGTCGTGAAAGATTTCTTTACGAAAATGTATGAAAATGGAGATATTTACTTAAGCACATATGAAGGTTGGTATTGTGTAAGAGATGAAACTTTTTTGAAAGATTCAGAACTTGTTGATGGAAAATGTCCTCATTGCGGCGGGGAAGTTCAAAAACTCTCTGAAGATAATTACTTTTTTAGGCTGAGTAAATATAGGGATGCCCTTCTTAATTTTTATTTAGAAAATCCTCAATTTGTAGAACCTGAGAGCAGATATAATGAACTCTTAAATATTTTGAAAAGTGGGCTTCAAGATATTTCTGTTTCAAGGAAGTCTTTCAAATTTGGTATTCATGTTCCATTTGATGAAGACCATACAATTTATGTTTGGTATGACGCACTGATTAACTATGTGTCTGCAGTAGGATATCTTACAGACAAAGATAAGTTTAATAAATATTGGCCTGCAGATTTGCATCTTATTGGGAAAGATATCACGCGCTTCCATGGAATTGTATGGCCTGCAATGTTAATGAGTGTTGGTTTACCTTTACCAAAGAAGATTTTTGCACACGGTTTTTGGAATCTTGAAGGAATGAAGATGTCAAAGTCCCTTGGAAATGTAGTAGATCCAATAGATTTTGTAGAGAATTTTTCTAAACTTTCAAACATCTCTTTTGAAAAGAGTGTAGATGTTCTAAGATACTATCTTTCAAGAGAAGCAATTTTTGGTTTGGATGGCGACTTTAGGATGGAATCGTTCTTTAGAAGATATAATTCGGACCTTGCAAATGATTACGGAAACCTTATTAATAGGACTTTAAATATGCTTGCAAAGTATAAAAACCTTGAAGTACCTTCTTACAGTGTAGATCCGGAATTTGTAGCATTTTCAAAAGAGAAATTTGCAAGTTTTGAAGAGAGTTTTGAAAAATATGGACTTTCATTCGCTTTGGATAGAGTTTTCGAAATCATCTCTTATTTAAATAACTACATCCAGGTGAAGGAACCTTGGAAACATACAAATGATATTAATACACTAAATACTGTTTTGAGTACTCTTCTTGAAGGGATTGCATATGCAACTATTCTTTTGCAACCTTTTATGCCAAATGTTACCAAGTTTGTACTTGATGAGTTTGGTGTAGAACGTAGAAATATTTCGGAGTATAACGGTAAACTTGTAAAGAAAAATGTTTTAAAACTTTTTGAGCCTATCTTCCCAAGACTTGAGAAAGAGACAATCGAGCTTGAGAAAAAGGGTGAAACAAAAGAGGAAAATGTAGTTATAGTGTCAAAGATAAAATACGAGGATTTTACAAAACTTGATCTAAGGGTTGCAAAAATTTTAAGTGCAAGGCGTGTAAAGAATTCAGATAAACTTATTGAATTAAGAGTCTCCTTAGGAAGCGAAGAGAGGACAATAGTTGCAGGTATTGGTAAGTTTTACTCAGAGGAAGAACTTGTAGGGAAGAAAATTGTAATTATTGCAAACCTTGAGGAAAGAAAACTAATGGGCATAACATCGCAAGGGATGCTTCTTGCGGCTTCTACACCTAATAAGGAAAATCTTTCACTTCTTATTGTTGATAAAGATATAGAAGAAGGAGCAAAAATAAGTTAATGATTGTTGACTCACATGCACATGTATTTAAGGAATATTATACCGAAAGTGAAATAGAAGAAATCCTTGAACAAAAAAGTTTAATAGTAAATGTTGTTGGATATGACCTTTCAAGTTCAATAGAGAGCCTTGAATTAGCTTCAAGATACATTAACATTTTTTCTACATGTGGAATTCATCCTTACGATATTAATAAATTGAACAATGAAACATTAGATAAGTTGAAAAAACTTCTTGGCAATAAGAAAACTGTTGCCGTTGGAGAAATTGGGCTTGATTACTTTCGAGATTTAACAAAAAAAGATGACCAACTTAAAGGTTTTAGAAAACAAATTAAACTTGCAAAAGAAACAGATCTGCCTATTGTTATTCACTCTCGAGATGCATTTTTCGACACTATCTCCATATTACTTGATGAGGGGTATTTTAAAGGTGTCTTCCATTCCTTTGATTATGGTGTTGAAGAAGTAAAAAAGGTTTTAGATATGGGTTTTTATGTCTCATTTTCTGGGATATTAACATTTAGCAAAAGAGAAGATTTAAGAGAGGCTTTAAGAATTGTGCCTCTTGATAGGCTTCTTTTGGAAACTGATTCGCCATATTTGACGCCTGTTCCGTTGAGGGGGAAGAAAAATAAGCCCCAAAATGTTGAGATTATTTACGATTTTGTTGCAAATTTAAAAGGTGTTGAAAAAGATGTGCTTCACAAAACTGTGTGTAATAATTTTTTTGATATATTTGATAAGGCAAATTTAACAATGGGGAAGGAGGTAGCATGTTTAAAATCTTAAGAAAAGAGATTTTGGGACCTGAGATGGTTCTTATGGAACTTGCAGCACCAAACGTTGCAAAAACTGCTGAGCCTGGACAATTTGTGGTTGTAAGGGTTTACGAAAAAGGGGAACGAATTCCCTTGACGATTGCTGATTTTGATAGGACAAAAGGCACTGTTACTATTGTGTTTCAGAAGATTGGAAAGACAACTCATCTTCTTGGAACAAAGAATGAAGGTGATGCTCTTGCTGATGTTTTTGGCCCACTTGGTAATCCAACTGAAATTGAAAGTTTTGGAAAAGTGGTGGTAGTAGGTGGCGGTATAGGGATTGCGCCGATTTATCCAATTTCAAGAAAACTTAAAAGTAAAGGAAATAGAGTGATAAGCATTATTGGATACAGGGCTAAAGATTACGTTTTTTGGGAAGAGAAAATGCGATCTGTATCTGATAAACTCCTAATTTCAACAAACGATGGAAGCTATGGAGAAAAGGGTTTTGTTACAGATGTTTTGAAAAGGGTGCTTGAAGAGGAAAAAGAC
Organism: Caldisericum exile AZM16c01; assembly: GCF_000284335.1. Classification (NCBI taxonomy): domain Bacteria; kingdom Pseudomonadati; phylum Caldisericota; class Caldisericia; order Caldisericales; family Caldisericaceae; genus Caldisericum; species Caldisericum exile. Next base: position 939,887 of record NC_017096.1, on the reverse strand, counting down.
ATTGAGCGTGTATTCACAATTGGGCCAGCTGTGATGATGAAAGCAGTTGCGGACATGACACGGCCTTATAGTATAAAAACAATTGCAAGTTTAAATTCGCTCATGGTTTGTGGAATGGGAATGTGTGGTGCTTGCAGAGTTACTGTTGGCGGAGAAACAAAATTTACATGTTCAGACGGTCCTGATTTCGATGCGCACCTTGTTGATTTTGATGAACTTATGAAAAGGCTAAATATCTATAAGGAAGAAGAAAAGTTGTCTTTTGAAAAGTGGAAGGAGGAAGTAAAATGAACGTTAATAAAAAACTTACTCCAATGAAAGAGCAGGAACCGCACGAGAGAAGAAACAATTTTTTTGAGGTTCCTTTAGGATATACAAAAGAGGAAGCGATTTTAGAGGCTTCGAGATGTTTGCAGTGTCCTACGCATCCTTGTATTGAGGGATGTCCAGTTCACATAAATATTCCTGCCTTCATTAAAGCAATTAAAGAAGAAAAATTTGATCTTGCAATAGATATAATCCATGAATCAAATCTTCTTCCTGCAGTAACAGGAAGGGTTTGTCCACAGGAGGAGCAGTGTCAGGCTGTTTGTGTAATGGGTAAAGTTGGTGATCCGGTTGGAATTGGGCGTCTTGAAAGATTTGTTGCCGATTTAGATCTTGAAAAAAGGCGAAAAGGAGAAGTTACAGTTCCCAAAAAGGAAAAAGATAACGGTATAAAGGTTGCAATAGTTGGTTCGGGACCTGCTGGACTTTCCTGTGCTGCAGATTTATCTAGAATGGGATATGACGTTACAATTTTTGAAGCATTCCATGTTGCAGGTGGTGTGTTAGTATACGGAATACCGGAGTTCAGATTGCCAAAGGCGATTGTTGAAGAGGAAATATCAATGCTATCAAAGATGGGAGTAAAGTTCGTGTTTGATTTTCTTGTAGGTCGAACAAGGACAATCCAAGGACTTTTTGATGATGGATTTAAGGCAGTATTTTTAGGAACAGGCGCAGGACTTCCCCAGTTTATGCATATACCAGGTGAGAATCTTGGCGGGATATATTCTGCAAATGAATTTCTTACAAGGGTAAACCTTATGAAGGCATACAAATTCCCAGAATTTGATACTCCAATAAAGAGAGCAAAAAGAGTTGCCGTTATTGGCGGTGGAAACGTTGCAATGGATGCTGCAAGAACTGCTCTAAGACTTGGAGCAGAGCACGTTTATCTTATTTATAGAAGATCAAGAGAAGAAATGCCTGCAAGGGCTGAAGAAATAGTACATGCAGAAGAAGAAGGCATTGAGTTTGTATTGTTATCTAATCCCGTAAGGTACATTGGTGATGAGAAGGGATTTGTAAAACAAGTAGAGTGTATTAAGATGCAGTTGGGCGAGCCTGATAGTTCTGGAAGACGAAGACCAATTCCAATAGAAGGTTCAGAATTTACAATAGACATTGATGAAGCAATTGTTGCAATTGGAACTACGCCCAATCCAATCATTGCAAAGACAACCGAAGGTTTAAAAGTTGGAAGACATGGTGAAATTCTTGTTGATGAAAATTTACAGACATCCGTTAAAGGTGTTTTTGCAGGTGGGGATATTGTTACAGGTGCAGCGACAGTTATTACTGCAATGGGTGCAGGCCGTCTTGCCGCAAAGTCAATCGACAGATTCATAAAGGGAGAGATTTAGTATGGATGAAGCCCTCCTCTGGGAGCCTCTTGAAGGGAACAAGGTTCGGTGTAATCTGTGTAACTTTAGGTGTGCCATTCCAGATGGTAAATCTGGCATCTGTAAAGTAAGAATAAACAAAAGCGGAAAACTATATACGCTACTTAATTCTTATGTTTCTTCATGGGCACTTGATCCAATCGAAAAAAGCCTGTTTACCACTATTATCCAGGGAGCCTTGTCCTTTCATTTGGAACATGGGGGTGTAATTTCCGTTGTCGTGGTTGTCAAAATTATGAAATTTCCCGATTAAAAGAGCCAAACTTTGATTTGTCTTTGATTTCAGAAGAAATACCTCCAGAGGAGGCAGTGCGTTTAGCACTACGTTATCATGCACAAGGAATTGCGTGGACTTATAATGAACCAACAATATGGTTTGAATATACTTTTAAATCTGCTCAACTTGCAAAGAAAAACGGACTATACACAGTTTATGTAACAAATGGTTCAATTACAAAAGAGGGGCTTGACTTAATTGGACCATACCTTGATGTTTTTAGAGTTGATATAAAAGCGTTTTCACAGGAAACTTACAACAAAATCACGCCTATCTTTGACTTTCACAAAATCCTTGAAAGTGTTATCTATGCAAAAGAACGTTGGAATATGCATATTGAAATTGTAACAAACATAATTCCGACAATTAATGATAATATTGAAGAGTTGAGAAATCTTGCAATATTTATTCGTGACAACCTTGGCAAAAAAACGCCATGGCATATAACCCGTTTTTATCCATATCTTGACCTGTCGCACCTTTATCCAACGCCTATAGAAACACTCGAAAAGGTTAGGGAAATGGGTATTAGTGAGAATTTGGATTTTGTTTATATTGGAAATGTTCCAGGACATCCATATGAAGATACCTATTGTCCAAAATGTAAAAGAAGAGTTATAAAGCGATCAGGATTCGAAATAGTTGAAAATCATACGCATAATGGAAAGTGTGATTTTTGCGGGGAGGATCTGGGAATTGTTGAGTAAAAAAATTGTTGTTACAATTTCAATATTTGTTTTACTTATTCTTCTTTTAATATACTTTGCGAATCTCTCATATTCTGTTGAGATATACAGCATGAACACTGTCATTGATATAAAAGTTTGGGGGATAAATAGATTTAAAATAGTTAATGAGATAGAAAGCGAAATTAACCGCCTTAACTTACTGTTTGATGATTTTAATCCTAATTCAGAAGTTTCTAAGATAAATAGTAACGCAGGTGTTAAACCAGTGGATGTTTCACCTGAAACAGTTGACATAATCAAAAAGGCTAAGGATATGTATTTTAAAACAGATGGAAGTTTTAACATTATGATTGCGCCTGTCCTTAATCTTTGGGGGTTTAAAACAGGTGAGTTCCGAGTTCCGAGTGATTCCGAAATAGAATCTGCGTTAAAGTTGACTAATAATATAAACGATATTGAAATTATTCATAACAGTGTCTTTTTGAAAAGAAGTGGTGAAGAAATTGATTTAGGAGGGATTGCAAAGGGCTATACACTTGATAAAGTTTACGAAATTTTGAAGAGAAATAATATAAATAAAGCAATAGTAAATATGGGTGGGAATGTACTGGTTTATAGCAAAAATCCAGATGATGTATTTAAAATAGGGATAAAACATCCAAGAAGTAACGGTATTATTGCGGTAGTTCAGGTAAAAAGTGGTACATTTATTGCAACTTCGGGTGATTATGAGCGTTTCTTTGAGTACAACGGCGTTAGGTATTGTCATATAATTGATCCTAAAACAGGCAAACCTGCTCAAAGGGTAGTTTCAACAACCGCAATAACAAATGTCGGATATATTGGTGATGTCCTTTCGACTGCTATGTTTGTTGAAGGAAAAGAAGGTACCTTTTCGTTAGCAAATAAATTTAATATAGCGTCTGTTGTTGTTGATGATAGTCTAAAAATTTTTTACACTGATAATTTGAAGGGGTTAATTACTCTTGAAACCGGGGGATAAAATAATTTTACTGTTGGTGGTTGTTTCTCTTGTTTTGGGAATTGGAATTAGGCTTTATGGGAATAGAAATTCTTCTAAATATGTTGTTGTCATGGCCGATGGAAAACTTTACCAAAAGATTCCTCTTTTAAAAGACCTTAAAAAGAGCATAATAATGGTAAAAAGTAATGAAGGTTATCTTTACTTAGAAATTGAACAAGATAGAGTAAGAGTGATTGACTCTACATGTCCTGATAAACTTTGTATTAAACAAGGATGGATTTCAAATATTGGTGAGACAATCGTTTGTCTTCCAAATAGAATTACTATTTCAATTGTAGGAGGTAATGTTAGTGTCGACTCAATTTCCTACTAATTCAAAGATACGAACTATTGTATATCTTTCACTTCTTATTTCAATTGGTGTAGTTCTGAATCTTATTGAGCCTGTTCAACTGTTTCCGCTATTACCTGGCGCAAAACTTGGACTTGCAAATCTTTCGACTGTTCTTGCGATTTTACTTTTTAATGGTGGATATGGAATACTTGTTGCAATTTTTAGAACCATTGTAAGTCAAGTGTTTAGAGGATCATTCAATTGGCTCTCTTTTGGAACAAGTTTCTTTGGTGGAGTAAGTGCCGCCGTTTTAATGGCAATAGTATTTCACTTATTCAGGAAAAAAATTAGTATAGAAGGAATATCTGCACTTGGTGGAATAGTAAATAATATTTCACAAGTAATTTTTGTTTACTTGGTAACTAAAAATTCATTTTTTCTTTTTTATCTCTTTTTTCTTATCCCAATTGGTGGTGTTTCAGGTTTTGTTATTGGAGTTTTGTCTAAGGCTGTGTATAATAGGTTGAAGTTGCGATGAAGAAATTTTCTTACGGAAGATTCTTTATTTTTGTAATTTTGGGGCTTATCATTGGAACGCCTCTTGGTGTATTTATTGGAAAAGTTTTTCCAGTATTTGATTACGGATTAAATTTTGGTTTTCCTACTATGAGTCTTGACTTTGTATTTATTAAGTTAACTTTTGGTGTATCGATTAAGATCAATGTTGGCTCAATTATTGGAGTTATCCTTTTTGTGCTGTTCTTTACTCTAACATGAGATTCATTCTTGCAAGTAGCTCCGAAAGACGCATTGAATATTTAAAAAATTTTGGCTTTGACTTTGAAGTAAAGAAAATTGAAGTAACTGAAAAAATCTTTAACAATGACCCTGTGAAGACTGTTGTATATAACGCATACATGAAGGCATATAAGGTACGTAAGCACTATAATCTTCCCGTCGTTGGAATGGATACAATAGTCGAATTAAACGGAAGAATTTTTGGAAAACCTAAAG